>DATBZP010000001.1:0-2170 GCA_036513135.1 Candidatus Dormiibacterota bacterium
GGAAGGTCTTCTCCTCCCATTCGTCGAGCTGCGGCTGGACCTCTTTGTCGAGGAACTTGCGGATGTGCAGCCGGAGCTCCTCGTGGGCGTCGCTGAAGGGCGGCATCGGCGTGAGTTTAGGCTCGAACGAGGCCCCAGCAGCTTCCGGTATGATTCCCGAGCCTTCGTTGGGCGGGTAACCCCCCTTTTTGAGATCACGCGTGTATACCCCACGAACTCTGAGGCGTCGCCGCGAGTTCGCAGGGACCCCTTTTTAGTCTGGGAGTTGGATTGGGCTCGGTAATCAAGAAGCGGCGCAAGAAGATGCGCAAGCACAAGCACAAGAAAATGCTCAAGAAGACCCGATGGGCTCGGCGTGCCCACGCGTAGGATGGATTCCTGATGGGCATCTGGATCGTCGTCGGGGTCGTCATTCTGGTCGTCGTCTGGCTGTTTCTCACCTACAACGGCCTGGTCACGGCCCGAAACAGGACCCAGGAGGCCTGGTCTGAGATTGACGTCGAGCTGAAGCGCCGTCACGACCTCATCCCCAACCTGGTCAACACCGTGCAGGGCTACGTCACCCATGAGCGGGGCACCCTCGAAGCTGTGACGAACGCGCGCGCCAACGCCGTCACCGCAGGCGCCACGGGCGACGCCGCCAAGATCGGTCAGGCCGAGAACATGCTGAGCCAGAGCCTCCGCAGCCTATTCGCGGTCACCGAGAACTATCCCGACCTCAAGGCAATCACCGCCTTCACCAACCTCCAGGAGACCCTGACCGCCACCGAGGACAAGATCGAGTTCTCGCGACGCTTCTACAACGGCAACGTGCGCGACTACAACATCAAGCTCCAGACCCTCCCGACCTCCCTCATCGCCGGGGCGCTCGGCTTCAAGCCCTTTGCCTTCTTCCAGGCCGACGACGGCGATCGCGCGGTGCCGCAGGTCAACTTCGGCCCCACGTCCACCTCTGGCCCGCCGACGCTCGGCTCGTCGGGACCTCCTACCGCGGGTTCGTCCGGACCTCCGACCCAGCCCTAACCACCGGAGCGCACCCAGTCCGCGGCAAATCGCGTCGCGTACGCCTCCACCGCGACCGGATCGCCCGTCTCGATGTCCAGCTCGTGGTTGACGCCGAGCCCGCTCAACGTCCAGTTCGCCGACCCCAGCACCAGCTCGCCGTCAAACAATCCGATCTTCGCGTGCAGCAGAGCGCCGCGAGGAATCGGATACCACCGGACCTCCACTCCCTCGGCTCGAAGCACCGCATACCCGTGCAGGTTGTAAGCCTGGTTCGGGTCGAGCAGCACGCGGACCGTGGCGCCGCGACGATGTGCTTCCACCAGGTCGGCGATCACCTCCGGATCGGTCAGCGTGTAAACCTCCGCCAGCGCACGCCGCATGGCATGGATCAGCGCCGCCTGCAGCATCGAGCGGATCTCCGCGCCCGGCGCCGTCTGCGCGACCTCGCCCGCGATGGCAGGCAGCGGCGACGGACGCCCGCCGGCGAGACTCCAGTCCTGGTCGAAGATGCGGGCCAGGCGATCGACGTCGAGCGTGACATGGGTCTCGAGGACGTAGTCGTGATTGCGGTCGCTGTGCTGGCCCCAGTTCATGCCGCCGACGACGGCTTCCGCATCCACGATCAAGAGCTTCACGTGGTCGATCTGGTGGCGGCCGTCGTCAACCGGATAGACGCGCTCGGGTACGTTCAGCGAGTCGAGGACCACGGCCGACCGGCGGCTCGGCCCAACCGTCGGGTCGGTGATCACGCGGACGCGGACGCCGCGTCCCACGGCATCACCCAGCTGTCGCAGCACGTCGGCGCGGCCGAGCTCGTACATCTCGACCAGCACCCGCGCATGCGCCGACGCGATGAGGCCTCCGACAAGCTGGAAGATGCTCGCGTCCTGCCACAGGCGAACCGGTTGTGCCCCCCCGCCGGAAGCGGCCATCGCCGGCACGGGATGGGCTGGGCTCGAGCAGCCCACCAGGCACAGGGAGAGGAGCAATACATCAGCAACTCGGAGGCTTCGCCTTGAGTTGGCGGGGATCCCTGGAAGGCAGGCCACTCGAACCACAGCGCGACGAAAATTACCGAAGCGTCAGCGCCAGGGATACCCTGGTTGTTAAGGGCGAAACCCGAACGAACCCCTAGAAGAGCTCGACCTTCATCCCCGACCGGGCC
>DATBZP010000002.1:0-12159 GCA_036513135.1 Candidatus Dormiibacterota bacterium
CCTGTACGGCATCTTCAGCCTCAGACGGATCACGAAGCATCACGGCGGCTAGTTTGAACGCGGGCTCGATCAGCGGGCCGACGAGCGAGTCGAAAGCGCTCTCATCCCCCGATCGCGCAGCCTGGATCAGGTCTGCCTCTCCGAACGACAGCGTGTTCACCACCAGCTATATGACGCTTCCAGGGGGGGAACGGTTCCGTCGCGTGCCGTCGCATGATCCCAATGCTGGCTGCGGCGCTCCTTCCTCGCGCACCTTGGTGGCCTCCGGTCAGGCCGCCCGATTGCTTCAGCATTGATGAATCAGAGCTATCGATGCCGATGGGTTATCGAGAGCTCGCTCTTCAGCCCAGGGCCATTAGTAGTTGACGCGGGCGAGAAACATTGCTCGCTCCTTGCCTCCTATCGGCAAACCGGAAATCTCAACTCGGGGCCTCACGGTCCTATCCTGTGCGTCCTCACGCACGCCGGCCTGCGATTTTCGATCCGGGTGCCTTACGGTTCTGCCCGTTGCATCCTCAGCGTGAAGCTCCGCGGCGCCATCGATTGCTGCCGAGCGAGTTCAAATCGGCCGACTAAAGTCACCGCCGCAACTCTAGGTCGCGCTAGTTCCCCAGGAAATTGTGACCCGGCTGTGATCCGACGGCTCTAGACCACGCCCGAAATGGCCGGTTTTGAATACAAAAATGGTCGGGGGCCCGGGATTTGAACCCGGGGCCTCACGGTCCCGAAATCTGCGCTGGTTCGTCCCACCGAGCACGTTTTCGAGGGTTTTGAGCTCATTTCGAGGACTCACCGGCCGATTTCCAGCCGGTTTCAGCCACCAATGTCGCTTGGATAACTACATGAACTACTACACGGACCAGCGCAGTGAAGGCGTCCGCTTGGTTGGTGTTCGGCCCGGGCTCGACCAGCCGGCGGGACGATCGGGACCAGCGCCTGGGATCCTGAGTAGCTGAGCCCACCCCAATTGCGGCGCCATCGGCGCGCCGCGATGCGAAAGGCCCGAACGGCCAAGTAGTCGTCGCAATCGTCACGAGAGGGACTAATACTTTGTCGCGACCCGGGAGCGTTGAGCCAGTCTCCAGATGTCCGCTCAGCCAGTTCAGCGAGCAGCGACGAGGTCAGACGCGCGGAATATGTATGGATGCGTTTAGCCTCCGAGGGCGGATCGGAGAGCGAGCGTAAGCTCGCGAGCGCGCTCGTCGCCATAGCCGCCCATCTGATTGCTCAAATAGGCGAATCCGACGCGGTGGTCGGGATCAGCGAAGGCGAGCTGTCCGCCGGCGCCGGCATGGCCGAAGCTCCGCGGGCCCAGCATCGGCTGCGCCGGGGGCGAGGAGAGCTGGAAGCCGGTGCCCCATCGCGCCCCGTCGTCTGGCATACCTGAGAGCTGCGGTCCCGCCGAGCGGACTTGCGTCGCGTCGTCGATCGACGAGTCCGTCAGCAGCCTGTCCGCGCCGAGATCTGTGAGGCACGCGGCATAGAGGCGAGCGAGGGATCTCGGCGTGGCGATGCCATTCGCGCCGGGAATCTCGGCGCCCTGGATCGCGGGGTCATTGAATGTGACGCCCTGGTCGTCGGCTGGAAACGCGAAGGCGCCGCCGAGCGAAAGACTCCGCTGCACGCATTGGTTTGCGCCGAATACGCGCGCGGCCTCATGCGCCGCCTCCGAATCCTCGTCGGCCAGCGGCGCCTCCATCCAGGCCACGTTTCGCCGAGCGGACGCCGGGAGTCCGATCCAGGCGTGCAGCTCGAGCGGATCTCCGATCGCCATGCGAAAGTACGTGCCCGGCGAGAGACCGGTGACGCGACGAATCACTTCCCCGACCAGCCAGCCGTAGGTGAGGGCGTGGTAGAAGTGCCCTTCGTCCGATGGGAAGAGCGGGCGCTGGTCTTCGATGGCTCGGATGACGGGTTCCCACGCGATGACATCCTCCTTCGTGAGATCGACATCGAGGCATGGGAGGCCCGCACGATGAGACATCGCCTGACGGACCGTGATGGCCTCCTTGCCAGACCGCGCGAAGGCCGGCCAGTACGCGGCCACGGGCGCGTCGAGATCGAGCCGGCCCTGCTGCACAAGCAGGTAGGCGCAGATCGCGAGGATGCCCTTGGAGACGGAGAAGATGACGGCCGCGGTGTTCTCTTCCCACGGCCTTGGTGTTCGCCGGTCCGCGATGCCTCCCCAGAGATCGACGACCGATCTACCGGCAACGTATACGGTGCAGCCGGCGCCGACGTCCTGGTGCTCAACGAAGTTGGCGACGAAGGCATCCACCACGTTCCCATAGCCCTCGTCGGCGATCCCGTAGAGGCGCCGTCCGTCGTCCAACTCGGTGAGGGTTGTCGCTGGTGGAAGGTCCTGTCCGGCGCCCGCCGTCATCCCCTCACGGCGCCCTCCAGGAGGGCTGATATCACCTGCCGCTGGAACACGATGAACACGAGGAGCGTCGGCAGCAGAATGAGGACCGTGCCCGCGCAGAGCAGCGGTACGTCGGTGGCGTAGTGACCCTGGAACGCTCCGAGCGCGCCGGCCATCGTCCGTTGCAGCGGGTCCTCGACGAGCACAAGGGACAGGAGGAACTGGTTCCACGTCCAGACTGCCATCAGGATGCCGAGCGACGCGATGGCCGGCCTTGCGAGGGGAACATGGATCCGCCAGAAGAGATCCCACGTTGATGCGCCGTCCACCCGTGCTGCATCTGAGACCTCGGCCGGCATGTTGATGAAGTGGGCGCGCATCCAGAACACCGCGAAGGGCATATAGAGGCCGATGAGCGGCAGGACGATCGCGAACCGCGTGTTGAGGATGCCCATCTGTTGCTCGAGGAAATAGAGCGGGATGATGATGCCCTCGAACGGCAGGGTCAGGCCGAACACAAACAACAGGAAAAGCAGGCGCGAACCGGGGATGCGAAGGAGCCCGATGGCGAACCCGGCCATGGTCGCGATCGCCAGCGACACCGGCACGACCGCGAGAACGATAAACGTGCTGGACGCAAGGAGCACGCTCATGTTCGCCACCTTGAACGCCTCGATGAAGTTGCCCCATTGCGGATCGGCCGGCCATGACAACCCGCTCGGCACTGTTCCCGAGGGGTGCAGCGCGGTGGTGAAGATGCTGATGAACGGCACGATCGTGATCGCCATGGCTACCACGAGGAGCGTCCGGCCGGCGTAGAGCTCGAGGCGCGCCGGCTTCATCGCTGACTTTCCCGGCTGAGCCATTGCAGCGGGATGACGATTGCCAACACCAACAGCATGAGCAGCACGGCGAGGGCCGAGGCAAGACCGACCTGGCGCTCGACGAAGGCGAGGATGTAGATTTGGAGGCCCGGGACCGCGGTCGCGTGACCCGGTCCCCCGCCGGTCGAGATGTACACGATGTCGAAAGCGGCGAGCGCCGCAATCACCGTGACGGTGAGACAGACCGCGATCTCATAGCGGAGCAACGGGACGGTGATAGCCCTGAACTCGGTGAACCAGCCGGCGCCATCGAGCCTTGCCGACTCGTAGAGTGCTGGGTCGATCTTGCTCATGCCCGTGAGCAGGAGCACGGTGCAGAAACCCGAAAGGACCCAAACGCCAATCAGCCCGACGGCGGGAAGCGCCGTATCGAAGTCGCCGAGCCAGGCCCTGGCGAGGTTGTGGAGCCCGATCGCCGTGAGAATCTCGTTGACGAGGCCGGTGAGCGCCAGCAGCCAGCCCCAGATGATTCCAGCCGCGACGAGCGGAATGACCTGGGGCAGGAAAAGCACGGTCCGAGCGGTCGCGCCGAGCGCACCGGTTGCGACGCGGTGAATCACGCTCGCGACGACCAGGCCGAGGCTAACGGGGATCAGGCTGAAGAAGACGGCCAACCGCAACGAGTTGAAGATCGTCTCCAGGAGGCCCGGCACGGTTAGAACCGTGATGTAGTTCGAGTATCCGACCCACGTCGCGACACCGATGCCATCCCAGCGATAGAGCGAGTACTGGATCGTCAGCGCAAGCGGTTGCAGCACAAAGATCGAGTACATCAGGAGCGCCGGCAGGACGAAGAGCCATCCGACTACAAAGTCCTGGCGGAACCACAAGGAGGGCGAGAATCGGGAGGCAGCGAGCGGCACCTCGCGCCGGCGCGTACTAGAGGACGCGGCCGGCCGAGGCACCGCCCTACTGGGCTCGAGCACTACGCGGCGATTTCCCTCTGGTACTCCGCCTGGACCGCCTTGAGCAGACCGGCCGCATCCTGCTTGCCGCCGACCATCTTCTGGAGCTCTGGCGTCCAACCTTGCGCGAAGATAGAGCTTGTCGCGTTGGCAATGAAGTCCATAGAGGTCCCCGCCTTGCCGACGACGTTCCCTGCGGCCAGGGTTTGGCTCGTGACCGACCCCGCCGTAACGGAGGGGACCGATGCACCCGCGGGCCCGCCCGGGTTCGAACCGCCGACGGTAACGTCGATCTGGCGCGCCGTCGAATTCGAGGCGACCCAGTTGAAGAAGAACGCGGCGCAGTCGGCGTGCTTCGCCTTGGCGGCGATGCCGTAGGTAAGGGGCGCCGACATCGCCGCCGGGTTGCCGCCCGCCTGCGATGAAGGCATCACGAAGAAGCCGGTGTTGGCGGACAAGTTCTTGTCGTAGTCGGCGTTCTCCCAGTCCCCGTTAAAGGTGAAGACGCCCTCGCCCTTTGTGAAGCGCGCGTTCGAGTCGGTGTACTCGATGGCGTTGATGTCCGACGGGAAGTACCCGTTCTTGATCCACGTCTCGAGGTGCTTCGCCGCCTCGAGGTTCGAGGCTGTGTCGACGGTCGCACCCGACTTCCCGTAGATCCAGTCGTTGATAGGACCAACCGGGCCGACCGATGCCATGAGCGCCTGTAGTGGGAACGCGAGGCCCATGCCGCTCTTGGCGCTCCCCCATTCCATGATCGGCAAGAGCCCAGCGGCCTTTGCCTTCGTGAGGAAGGATTCGAATTCGGCGAGGGTCTTCGGCGGCTGGCTCATGCCGATCTGTGCCGCCTGCTTCTTGTTATAGAAGACGCCCGTCAGGCTGTAGTTCAAACCCATGGCGTACAGCGGCCCCGCCCCGCGCGTCCCGTCAGAGCCGACGCGGTTCTGGCTCAACTGCGGCACCGGCCACTTGTCCCAGCCGAACCCCGCCGCGTAGACGTCGAGGTTCTTCAGCAACCCCTCCTTGGCGAACGAGGTCAAGGTGGGCAGCCGGATGAGATCCGGGGGATTGTCGCTCGCGAGCACACGGGGTGTTTCGTTGATGAGGTTCGTGAACTGGTCCTGTGTGATATTCCACGTGACGTTTGGGTACTGCTTCGTGAACTCCGCGCTCAGTTTGAATGGGAGGTCGAACCCGGTCTCGAAGTACGCACTCAACGTGACCGGAGCGGTCCCGCAGCCGGCCGTTCCACCTGAGGCCGCTCCCGACGAGGTCGCCGTTGCGGATCCCGGCGCGGCGCACGCCGCACCGACCGAGGCCACCGCCAAAAGCAACGCCGGCAGACAGCGAAGTCCCACGCCCGTGCGCCCAGGCGATCTGTAGCTCACAATCACTTTCCTCCGCCTCATTGAAAATAACCGGCCAAATGCCAACGTTGTCATTTATAACATGGGGTCATTGGGCTGGCAAGTCGTATTCTGCGTGGCCTGTTTTGTCTTAGAGTACGTTTGCGTGAAATAACGTTGACAAGCACGGACGAGGCCGTCACAAGATCCCGGCCAACCATGCGTGAGGTGGCTGCCCTGGCGGGGGTCAGCATCAAGACCGTGTCGCGCGTGATCAATGGCGAGCAGGCGGTCTCCGCCGACCTGCTCACCCGTGTGACCTCCGCTATCGATCGCCTGGATTACCGGCACAACATGACCGCCAGCAGCCTGCGCCGATCGGACGGACGCACCGCGACTATCGGCGTGGTGCTCGAAGATGTCGCCAACCCATTCTCCTCGGCTTTGCATCGCGCGATCGAAGACGTGGCCGTAAAGCGCGGCGTGCTGGTGCTCGCGGGCAGCTCCGACGAAGACGAGGATCGGGAACGCCGCCTGGTCTCTGCATTTGCCTCGCGCCGTGTTGATGGGTTGGTCATCCAGCCCGCTACCCACGACCACACCTTTCTGATCACCGAGCGCAAGGCCGGTACTGCCATCGTGTTCGTCGACCGTCCACCGGCGTTCCTGGATGCAGACACCGTCGTGACCGACAACGCGGCCGGAGTGCGTCGAGGCGTCCATCACCTGGTTGATCACGGTCATCGACACATCGGCTACCTGGGCGACCTACACACCATCGCCACCGCCGCTGAACGCTTCCAGGGATATGTTGCCGCGCTTGCAGCGGAAGACATGAATCTCGACGAACGCCGCGTGCGACTCGACATTCACGGCATCGAGAACGCGGCGGCCGCCGTGACCGAGCTGTTCAGAGGAGCCGATCCACCGACCGCCCTCTTCACAGCCCAGAACCTCATCACCATCGGAGCGTTTCGAGCACTTCGAGGACTCGGTCTGCACCACAAGATCGCGCTCATCGGTTTCGACGACATCTTGCTTGCCGATCTCCTGGAGCCGGCGATCAGCGTCATCGCGCAGGATCCGATTGGCATCGGGAGGACCGCTGCCGAAACGCTGTTTCGACGCCTCGACGGCGATCGCTCACCTGCACAACGTCATGTCGTTCCCACGCGGTTGATAGCCCGAGGCTCGGGCGAAATCCGCCCGTGATCGTGGTCTGCGGCGAAGCGTTGATCGATGTCATCCACAACGGTGACGGCACGCAGCGCACCGTGCCGGGCGGCGGGCCGTTCAACACTGCCCGTGCACTCGCGCGGCTCGGAGTCCCGACGTCATTCCTTGGACACTTTTCAGACGACCCGTTCGGCCGGGAGCTGGCCGAGCTGCTCAGGTCGGACGGAGCCAACCTGGACCTCGCAACTTTCGGACCCGAGAGGACCACGATGGCTATGGCAGACGTCGACAGCGAGGGTCTCGCGGAATATCAGTTTGTGGTGCAAGGCACTTCCGCACCTCAATTGACGCTCTCCATGCTGCCTGACCGTCTCAGCCCGGAGGTCACTGCCCTCCACCTGGGAACGCTCGGCATGGTCCTCGAGCCCATGGCGTCTACTCTGGTGGAGCTCGTTCACCGCGAGCGGGACGCACGCGTGGTGATGCTCGATCCCAACGTCCGCGCGGGACTGATTCCGGATGATGTCTATCGAGAACGCCTGCGTGACGCTGTATCTCGCAGCACGATCGTGAAAGCAAGTGAGGACGATCTCGTGTGGATGTTTCCGGGACTGGGCTATCGCGATGCAGCCGAGCAGCTATTGGGCAGTGGCGTGCGTCTCGTCGTGGTCACTCTCGGGTCCGCCGGTTCGTTCGGGGCGCATCGAGACTTGCGGATAAGCGTGGAAGCCGTACCGGTTTATCTCGTCGATACGATCGGCGCCGGCGATGCTTTCGGTGCAGCCCTGCTGGCGTGGCTGCACGACAACGGGCATCTCGAGCGAGATCTCACACTGGAGTCAGATCAGCTGCTGGCGGCCCTGCAGTACGCCTGTGCCGGCGCGGCCATCACCTGCTCCCGCGCCGGCGCCGACCCTCCCTGGAAGCATGAGATGCAATAACACGCAGCGCGCCGCAGCGCAACGCGCTGATCCCGCTGAGCGGCGGTTGCGACGCGGCGAATGGTGTTGCTTTGGCCGTGACGAAGTGCGCAGCTCATTGACGCGGCGCCCCTTGCACAAGACGTGTCTACGGGATTGACGCTGGCGGGTCGGCCGCAGCTTCTAACCTATCCCGACTCTTTGGGCGGCAGCCTCCGAGCCATCAAGAAGCTGTTGCGTGGTCCGCTGGATGGGCTGTTCTCTGGAGTCCACATTCTGCCCCCGTTTCCTTCATCGGGAGATCGCGGATTTGCCCCAGTAACGTACCGCGAGATCGATCCAACCTTCGGTACCTGGGCTGACATCAGCCAATTGGCCGAAGACCATGACGTTGTGCTCGACCTCATGATCAACCACGTCTCTCGGCAGAGTGTGGAGTTCACAGATTTTGAACGCCTTGGCCGAAGGTCTCGGTATGCGGATCTATTCCTCACGGTGGACAAGGTCTGGCCTTCGGGTGATCCACCGGCAGAGGATGTCTCCCGAATCTTCCTCCGTAAGCCGCACGATCCATTTACAACAATCACCGTCACGGACACAGGTGAGAAGGAGAGGGTCTGGACGACATTCGGAACGGAGCAGTGGTCTGAGCAAATCGACACTGACGTCAACTCAAACGCGGGCCGCGGCCTGATCACCGAGTCGCTTCGGCTCTTCGCCTCTCACGGCGTCAAAATCGTAAGGCTCGATGCTGTCGGCTACGTAATCAAGAAAGCCGGCACGAGTTGCTTCATGGTCGAGCCAGAGATCTACGAATTCCTTGATTGGGTCGTAGGCGTTGCCAGCTCGCAAGGCCTCATCGTCCTGCCCGAGGTGCACGACCATTACACGACACATGAGAAGCTCGCAGCGCGCGGGTACTGGTCTTATGACTTTGTTCTGCCGGCACTGGTGCTGCATTCACTGGAGACCCGATCAGCGCGAAAACTGGGAGCCCACCTTTCACAATCGCCACAGCGACGGTTCACGACGCTTGATTGCCACGATGGCATCCCGATTCAGCCCGACCTTCAGGGAATACTCACGCCCTCCGAGATGCTCGACCTGGTCGAGCTTGTTGAACGGCAAGGTGGCAATGTCAACCGCATGCTATCCGGCTCCGAGTTCAACGGCGTCGATGCCCACCAGCTGAATTGCACCTACTACGCTGCTGTCGGACGCGATGACGACAAGTATGTCGCTGCACGGGCGATACAGCTCTTCGCTCCCGGGGTTCCACAGATCTATTACGTCGGGCTACTCGCCGCGAACAACGACTACGACGCGATAAAACGGGCGGCAGATGGGCGGGCAATCAACCGCCACGACTTCACCGACGAGGAAATCGATCAAGCTCTCAAGAGGCCGGTTGTGCAGCGAATCCTTCGCTTGATCAGGCTGCGGCACAGCCATCCAGCATTCGATGGAGCCTTTAGAGTCGAACCACTAACTACGACATCGCTCCACTTCCATTGGGAACGAGACGAGAACACCTGCGATTTAGAGGTTGATCTTGATTCCGGCCGTTGCGTGGTCACCGCTCGTGATGGCAGGTCAGTGGATCGCTATTTCGCATGAGCTGGCCCTGAGGCGCAGCGATTGGCTCGAGTCGCAGTAATCGGCGAAGCTGACGTCCATTTCACGCCTCTTGAAGAGCAAGGTTGTCACGTACGATTCCGATTCATCCGGGCGAGGCAGCTTCGCAACTGCCTGACCTGATGGACAGGCTGTCCAAGCCGAGAATCAGACGCCGGCGCGCGGAGGACGACGGACGACGAGCCGGAATGGGGCATCCGCCGCGACGCTGTTGGCGAGTAGACCAGGGTCAGGTCGGTGATCCCGGGGTGCAGGTCTCCCATATCGCGACCGGCGTCGAGTACGGCCTGCCGGTCACGCGGCCGCGCACGGTAAAGAGGGCGTTCGGCCCGGCAGGCAGGCCGCGGCGCAGGACGAGCCGCATCAGAGGCCCGATCGCGCGGAAGAGCGGGACGGCTACCCGCTGACGTGGATCTTGCTTGGAGGGCGAACCCGGACTGTTCTCCACCGCCATGTCCTCACTCTGGCATGACCCGCGCCCCACCGCGGTGCTCACTGGTTCGTCGACCGACGCGATCTGGCAAACGGCGGCTGCCATCGAATCGAGCGCGAGGAAGGCGACGTCCTGCTGCGCCTTAGCACTGGCCAGCAGGTCTGTGTGGTCGGGGGCCCGGGATTTGAACCCGGGGCCTCACGGTCCCGAACCGTTGTAGCGCTCGGTTCGTGGTGAGCCGCCAGAGGCCGTTTGAGTTCACCCCGTCCGCGGCTTCAGTCCGCCGGATGCCGCTACGTGCCGGCGGATACCGCCTGGGTTGCTACACACGTTGCTACACGATTTGGGCGACGTCCGTGCCTGCGGCCAGAACGACGGGCACAATGGCAACGCCGAGGTCCGGAATCGAACTCGACGGAGTTTCTGAACCCCACACCTACACCTTCTCGCGTTCCTAACCTGACATCACCGGTTTCACACCCGTAGGGGGCTGCCTGAGGATGTAGGTGCCGGCGTCTGCGACCAGCGTTGCGAAGAAGGCGCCGCCGACACGTGCCTTCTGGTTGATGGGCGTCTACATCACGCCCGGCGCATCGACTTCCCTCGGCGCCAGCGGCGCTGGCCCAATCCAGCCCGGCGCCATCTCGAATCCTGAGTGCTTGCCCGAGTTGGTCACCAGCATCAAGCGGTTCCAGTTGCAGCGCAGCTGCCACATCCCGTTCGTCTTGCCCATCTTGCGGTCTCTTCCAATCAGCTTGCTTGCCATAAACTGCCAGGTGGTCTGCAGTTTGTTCCAGTCCCAGAAGCGGGCCAAAAAACCCTCCTGTTGCCAGCACTCGTGCAGCCCCGCAATTTTCTCATCGATGTCCGAGTTGCAGTTCTCGATGCTGGAGAACAATCCCAACGCCTGGCGGTCAAACTCGCTCGGGTTGCTGATCGGACCTGAACTGCGACGCAAGTAGTGTGCCCGCGCCTCGGCCCCCAGCCACCTCTGCTCTTCCGCCGGCACCCCGTTCACTTGCGCCTCCAGGGGTCCTTGTCCCATTCATCTTCCTTATCTCCTAGTTTGACCTCTATCGTGTGACACCGGTGACGTGTGGGGTTCGAAAATGACGTCACGCGGCCACCGGCGCGTATCGGCAGTTGCTGAGTAGGCCGCCGAGTCGAGTCGTCCTCTCAATCTCGGCAGCAGCTGACAGCACGCGATCTTGGCCGACAGCCGGCGGACGTAGGTTTCGGCTTCGATGCGGGCGCTCTTCGTTGTAGTGCAGGCAGTACTCGCGGAGGATCGTTTCGAGGTGAGGCTGGTTGACGACGAGCATCCAGTCGAGACACTCTCTGCGGCAGCTCCCGATCCAGCGCTCGGCATATGCATTTGCCATGGGAGCCATCAGCGGGGTGAGAATCACCCGAGCTCCTTGCGATTGGAGGACCCGATCGGCCTGGGGCGCAAGGCGGCGTGCAACTCCGTCTAGCCCCAGCCCGGATTCTCGCCCGACATCCGCACAATCAGCTGGCGGCACTCTGCTGAGATCGGCGGCCGGCCCGTGAGGCACCCGATGGCAGCAGGTGATAAAACCACCATCCGACCGTCCAGACCGCGAAGTAGCGAATAGATGAGAGAGCCGACCACTCGGCCCGCAATCCTATCTGGCCGAGGTCACCGCTCGCTCAAGCGCCTTCGAAGAGTTCGATGTATTTATTGAACCCCACATGCGACCGCGCCGATGACAACGAGATACCACTTCGGGACGCGTAGCGACGACATCATCTACAGTGACACGCCGGCAGCGAGCAGGGGGACGACAACGATCCCGCCGCTGACCAGCGTCAACCGGAATGCCAATTCCAATCGGTTCATGGCTGCCAAGCCCACTATTCCGATGAAAAGCACCACGGCAACCGCCAAACCCGCGAAGAGCACCGGTCGAGGGTGGGCAGGCCCGAGTGCGACGCAGACCGCAGCAGCGGCCAGAATCACGGGTCCGACCACTGCAGAGACCTTCTGACCCAATAGCTGAGGCAAGCCGCGAACGCCAGCGATCCTCTCCCGTGCGATGTCGGGAAGCGTCTGAGTGAAATGTGCTCCCGCGCCGAGAAGCGCCGCCGCGGCCGTGGCCCAGAGTGGCGGCACATGAGTTATGGGTGGGCCCAAGGTGATGAAGGCTGGGACCAGCCCAAATGCCACGGCATATGGAACGACGCTAAACGGAGTGCGTTTGAGGCCGAAGTTGTAGGCAGTCGCCATGAACACGGCGATCAGGTGGGCAACGCCAGCCCAAAGCCCGGCAAGGAACGAGAGGGGCACCACCAGAATGAATGCGACCACAGCTGCATTTCGAACTTGCGCCCTGGGCACTCGGCCGATCGCCACCGGCTTGTCAACGCGTCCGCTCGCAAGGTCGCGATCAGCGTCCAGGAAGTCATTGGTCCAGCCGACAAGGAGCTGGCCACACAAGACGCCGGTCGCCATGATCGTAGTTCGAAAAGGACCGCGA
>DATBZP010000003.1:0-2698 GCA_036513135.1 Candidatus Dormiibacterota bacterium
TGCTCCGACGATCGTGGTGATGACCGCCATGATCCCGGCTGTTGCGTTGAACCCCAGCAGCACGCCGACGAGGGCGCCCGTCAGCGCGACCCAGAAGCCGATCCTCGTGGCCCTGGCCGGCCGGTCGCGGTTGACCCAGGCCCAGTAGGTGCCGAGGCCGATCGGCGTGCCGATGGAGAGAACAGCCATGAGTTCGCTGTCGAGGGGCACTGTCGGCAAAGCCACCAGCACGATGATCAGGCCGATGAACCATCCGCCGAGGCCGAGCACCAGCAGGTAGACGGAGCGGAGCATCGCGCTCGCCTTGCGCCCGAAGCCGCCGCGCTTGTGCGCCCGGCGCCACATCAGAAGCAGTGACAGGATCGTGAGGAGTCCGAAGCCCATCATCGCGCCGGCGATGGCTTTGGCGGGTGTGGTCTGTGTGGAGCCGGGCGTGATGTTAACCGCTTGAGGTTTGTACAGCGAGGCGTCGACCTTGACTGTGTCAAAGAAGGTGTTAATCAGGTGATTGCTCGCCTTGGTCTGCTCGGTCCAGAAGGAGGTTGTGTGGCCGAAGCCGGCGAGGATGACCTGGTGGCCGTTGGGCAGGTAGGGGAGGAGCTCCTTGGTCGCAACCTCGGGCGGGGTGGCGAAGTCGAGACTGCCGCCGATCAGGAGCGTCTGCACCTTCGATGTCTGGACATGGGTGTACTCGTTGTCGGTCGGGTTGGCCGGCCATGCGTGCAGGAGGCCTCCGCCGCCGAAGAGGAACTCCGTTCCGGGGTTGCCGATAATCGAGCCGTGGTCGGGTTCGCTTGACGAGAAGTAACGCTCGCCAGCTTGGTTGTCAGCCATTCCGACAGCTGCGAGGTCGCCCCAGACAAACGTCGACGGGAAAGCGATCTGGGCGAGGAGCGATTCGAACCAGAGCCCGCTCGAGTCACCGTGGGCGGCCGAGAGCCAGGCGTCCAGGGTCATCGGTCCGTCGAGCGGCGAGGCATTCGCCGTCGTCTCCTGGAGTCCGAAGAAGCTGGCGATCCGTGCGTTGCCCTTCTTGATCGGAAAGAACAACCAGCGGTTCGGCATGTGCGCGACGGTCCGCTTCAGCGACGCGGCGAGATCGCCGGTGCGCTTGTGGCACGTCGCGTCTTGCGCACAGAGGCGGGCGTAGCGGCCGATCTGCTCGTCCGTCGTCTTCGGGTACCAGAGGAAGTTGCCGGGTGGGTTGACGCCGATCATCACCGAACGGTGGATGGCGGTCGGGTAGCGCCAGGAGTAGATCATCGCGGTGCGGGTGCCCGCGCTCTCGCTCAACAGGTCGATCTGGTGGTAGCCGAGGGCTTTCCGTGCCGCCTCGAGGTCGTCGACCCGTTGGGGGAGTGTGTAGCCGGCGAGATCGACGCCGTTTGCCTCGAGCCGCTTCGCGCACGAGCGGAACGCGTTCGAGTAGGCATCGAGGGACTTCTGGCCGAGGAAGTCGGCGGAGTGATTGAGGGCCGACTCGACTTCCGGGCAGTCGAGCCGGACGGAGCCGTCGACGCCGCGGTAGCCGACGAGGACGACGTCGTGGTTGGCGGTGAACCGACTGGCGTCTGCGAACGACATGTTCGATTTGCCGGGGCCGCCTTGCAGGCGGAAGATCGGGGCGCCCGGGTGTGCCGAATGCGCACGGATCCGGATGACCGGCAGCGCGATCAGCCGCGAGTGCGGGTCGGCGCGGTTCTCGGGCACCACGAGCGTTCCGCAGTCGGCGGCGTAGGCGCCCTTTTCGGTGTTGTAGGTACAGTTCTTGAGCGTCAGCTGGCCTGCATGCGCGCCGGCAGGCACGGAGACGGCCGTAGAACTGCCGGCGAAGTGGAGGTAGCCGAGCCCGAGCGTGAGGACGGCGATCAGGGTCAGGCCGGTGATCCGGCCGCGACTGAAGCGTCTGGTCGAGGGATGCATGGTTCGTTCTTTCCCGTTGGTCGTCATCACTGCTCCTCAGGTTGGTGCAAGTTGCCTGGGGATCAGTGTGGGATCGCCGGCTGTGCCTGTCATCGCCCGCAGGGCGCGTCTGCGCTCCTCCTCAGGGCAGATCTTTGCCGCTCGCGCCTCTGTCGAAGGACAGAGACGCGACTATGCGCCGGGCGTGACCAGCCCGCTCTCGTACGCGAGGACGACGGCCTGAACTCGGTCGCGGAGCCCGAGCTTGGCGAGCAGGCTGGAGACGTGGGTCTTGATCGTGCCCTCGGTGACGAACAGCTCGGCGGCCAGCTCGGCGTTGCTCTTACCGTGCGCCAGCATCCTCAGCACCTCGCGCTCGCGCTGCGTCAAGGCGTCCAGCCGCGCGCCGAGCTCCGGCCTGACCGGCCGGCGCGCGAACTGCTCGATGATGCGCCGCGTGACCGACGGGGCGAGCAGAGACTCGCCGGCAGTCACGACGTGCACCGCGTGCAGGAGCTCCTCGGGTGGGGCGTTCTTGAGCAGGAAGCCGCTGGCGCCCGACCGCAGGGCCTCGAACACGTACTCGTCACGCTCGAACGTGGTGAGGATCACCACACGACTGTCCAGCTCGTCCTCTTCGGTAATCCGCCGCGTCGCCTCGAGTCCGTCACCGTCGGGCATCTGGATGTCCATCAACACGATGTCGGGCCGCAGGCGCCGGGTGCTGGCCGTGGCCTGCTCGCCGTTCGCCGCCTCGCCGACAACCTCGATCTCGGGATCGGACTCGAGGATCATC
>DATBZP010000004.1:0-6489 GCA_036513135.1 Candidatus Dormiibacterota bacterium
GAGGCGTGGTGCCGGCCACGCTGGACGAGTTGGTCAAGCTGCCGGGCATCGGTCGCAAGACCGCGAACGTGATTCTTGGAGTCGGGTTCGGTGTGCCGGGATTGGCGGTGGACACCCATGTCACGCGGCTCACCAACCGACTCCGGTTGGTGGTGACCCGTGACCCGGTCAAGATCGAACACCAGGTGTGCGCGATGGTCCCGAAAGAGGAGTGGATAGGGCTTTCGCTGCGGCTGATCCTTCACGGGCGGCGGATCTGCATCGCCCGCCGGCCTCGCTGCGAGGAATGTGTCCTGAACGACTTCTGCCCGTCTTCGTACACGCGGCCCAAGCCCAACCGCCGCGTCAAATCGGTCTGAGGCCGGGTCCAGCGCGCAAGCGGCGAGCAGGATGGGACTTACTGATTGCCCTCAACCGGCGCCCTTCGGTCAGGGAAGCCCGCGAAAAGCAACACCTCACACCCCGCTTGGTAAGGGCGAACATCTGTTCTACGATTCGGATATGGAGGCCCCCCCGAGGCTTGGCTGACGGACGTCGAGTATGTGGAGGTCCACTGCAAGTCCGCCCTGAACGCGGTCAAGGGGATGGGCTTTGCCTGGTCGAGGTCCACGGGGTCTCAGACCGGCGCCTGGTCGTGTTGAATCCCCCACCCGAGCCCGAGCAACTCTCCCTGCTGCCTGGGACCACTAGGATTTCGCACATGCGGAGCCCGATCGATGTGCTGGCCGGCAGGGTGGGCGGCTTCAAGAAGATGGAGATCGCGCGCCGGACGGTGCCCTGCTACAAGCATGTGATCGAGAAGGACGGCGAAAAGCTGTCGGTCTGCTTGCTCGTCGATTCGGGAAAGCTCTACAGGTTTCCTTTCGAAGATGCGAAGGGTATCAAGGGTCTTGCGATCAAAGCGCGTTACCTGCGCGGCGAGATGGAGCACCTGCGGTTGCGGGAGTTCCAGCCCGGCCTGTGTCGGTATGTCGAAAGAGCCGACCAAGCCGTCTGAATCGCTGGTCCAGCAGCTGCTCGCGGAGCGCCGCGAGCTGAAGGTCACGGTCGAGCGCTTGCGGCTTGAGCTGGCTGAGGCCAAGACGACCGCCGGCGGGCCTGATCCCCGACTCCGCGACCTTCAAGGGGAGATCGAACGTCTCAGGTATCAGCTCGCGTCCGCCCGGGCGGAGGCTGGGTTGATGCGCGAGGAACGCGACGAGCTGCGGTTGGGAATCGAGCGCGCTCTCGAGCAAATGGGCAACCCGTGACCAAATGAAAAAGGCCCCGCCGGAGCGGGGCCTTGACAAAAGGTCGGACTACTTGACGGAGTTCGCCAACTGGTCGACGTATTTGTCGATAAATCCGCTAATGCCGGGGGCGTGGATGCGCTGGCCGGTGCCCTGCAGGGCCTGGATAAGGAAGATCACCCAGTAGATGAACGCAACCAGCCAGACTACGAAGACCAGGAGCTGGACGACGGGGATGACGCCCAGGACGATGCCCACGATGGACAGGCCGCCGAAGACGATCACCGAGTTGGCGGCGTTCCATTTGACATCCGCATCGTCCTTGCCGACAAACAGGAAGATAAGCCCGGTGACCCAACCGAAAAGGTAGGCAAGGATCGTGTAGGTCTTCTTGTTGCTCCCCGCATTGCTCGGCGCTCCTCCCATGGGAGCCGGTTGCGAAGGGGGCGGGGGTGGCATCTGCGACATGGGCTGTATCTCCTCCTGTGGGCTGGCTGCTGCGCGCCAGATTATCGGTTGCTTGACGCGAAAACACTATAGCCTTACGACGGTTCGGTCGAACGTGATCTGAGTGCGACGCACTCTGCTAGGCTCCCGACGAGATGACCGATTCCGGTCAGCCGGTAGGGACGCCGCCCAACTCGCAAACACCAGGCATCCCACCGTGGGCTCCGACGCCACAGGAAGCGGCTTCCGAAGACGCGCCTCGTCCGGCGGCGAACCCACCCGTCCCGGCATCGCCCGCGAACAATCCGCCCGCTCCGACGTCGCCTGTGCCCTCCATGTCGGATGTCTCGGCCACCATGCGCCTCATCCCTGTCCCGCCCCCCTCGACTCCTCCACCGCCGATCCCTGTGATGGCCCCGACGCCCTCGCCAACAACCGATCGATACATCGGAAAGTACCGGGTCAAGGGCGAGCTAGGCCGTGGCGGTATGGGCGCCGTTTACCTCGCTGAGCAGCCTGGGCTCGGCCGCGAGGTCGCGATCAAGGAGCTGATCCCGTCGGCTGCCGCTGACCCGGTCGCCCTGAAGCGTTTCCTGCAGGAGGCCCAGGTGATGGCGCGGACCAGCCATCCCAACCTCGTGCAGGTCCACGACCTCGAGCTGGCGGGCGACGCGAACTACATCGTCCTGGAATTCGTTCGCGGCAAGTCGTTACGGGATTGGCTCAACCGGGGCCCGATCCCCCCACCGCAGGTCTTCGCTGTCATGCACGGCGTGCTTCAGGCGCTCGACTACGCGCACAAGCACGCGATCGTGCACCGGGACATGAAGCCTGAAAACGTCCTGCTCTCAGACGAGGGCATGGTCAAGGTGGCCGACTTCGGGATCGCGCGCCTGACCGACGACACAGGGGTCGGCGGCACGGCGACTAAGACCGGCACCACGGTCGGCACGCCGCAATACATGTCGCCCGAGCAGGTCTCTTCGAGCAAGGTTGACGGGCGCAGCGACCTCTATTCGGCCGGGATCATGTTCTACGAGCTGGTCGCGGGCCAGCCGCCGTTCACGGCAAGCGAGTCCGACGGGCCGTTCACATTGATGGCCAAGCACGTGCAGGCCCCGCCCAAACCTCCGTCCGTGCACCGCCCGGGCCTCGACTTGGGGTTGGAGGAGTTGATCCTCAAGTCAATCTCTAAGCGGCCGGAGGACCGTTACCAGACAGGACAGGAGTTCGACGACGCGATTTCGTCCGCCGCCGACCGCCTTTTCCCCGGCTGGCAGCGCAGCCTCGAACCCGGCGCCGACCTGTCGAAGATGGTTCCAGGCGCCGCATTGCCCGCCATGATGCAGGCCTCGCCGATCGGCATCGCCCTCCAGCAACCGGCGTCGGACGTCCCGCCACAGGCCGTCTACAACCCGCAGGCTGTCTACAACCCGACTCCGCCCGTCAAGCCTGCCGCGGCCAAGCAATCGGCGGGATGCCTGGGCGTCCTGGTCGGCGCGATGTCCCTGGCAGCTGTGCTGCCCCTTCTAGCTGCGGCGCACCTGCATTAGCCAGGCGGGGGCCCCTGGCCGGCCAGCGCCTGTTCCGCCGCGTCACCGACGAGGATATCGCGCGACTCCGACTCGCCCGCGGCGATGACGGCCTGTTGTGTGTACTGCGTGGTGAAAGTGTGGTGGGCCTGGATCGCCATGTCGGTCGGGAACTGGACCCAGGGCGACGCCGGCGTCTCGCGGATCGCCGTCACCTGGTAGATGCGAAATGTCTCAGCCGATTTGCCCTTCAGCTGCACGCCAGGCACGAGGTCGACGGCGATGTACTCCTTGCACATCTCATACGTCTCCTGGCCGATCAGCAGATGGAAGGCCGGCGCGTGGGCGCAGAAGCGCGCTGCGGTATTGACCGTGTCGCCGAGCGCGGTGTACTGCAGACGGCTGCGTGAGCCCATGTTGCCGACCACCGCGGGCCCGCTGTTGACGCCGATGCCCCAGCGGATCGGCGGCAGGCCCTTGGCGAGCAGTCGCTGCTGCAGCTCGGGTGCGCGATTGATGAGGTCGTAGGCGCAGCGCACGGCCAGGAGCGCGTGGTTTTCCTGGGTGCGGGGCGCGTTCCAGAACGCCATGATCTCGTCGCCGACGTATTTATCGACGGTCCCGTCCCACGTGAAGATGATCCCGCTCAGGTGGTCGAGATACATCTGGACGACATCGGTCACATCGTTCGCCGCCATCGACTCCGACATGGACGTGAAGCCGCGGATGTCGACGAACAGCAGCGTGATGTCGCGCCGCTCGCCCCCTCGCAAGATGTCGTCCGCGCCGCCACGGGTCCTGGCCAGCTGGGCGACGATCTCAGGCTTGAGGTAGTGCCCGAACAGCCGGGTGACCTTGCGTTTCTCCCGATCCTCGTACAGGAACCGATAGGCGGTCACCCCCGTGTCCGTGAGCGCGATTGCCAGCCACGGATGGAAGAGGTCCGGCACGATACCGCCATTGTTGGCAACGACCGTGATTCCAACTGTGAACACCACGAGCGCCACGCCGGTGGCGAGCAAACCCCACAGCACCGTGACCCTGGATACGGCCACCGCCATCATCAGAGCGAGGACGAGGATGCTCAGGAAGACGATGAGAGCCGGTTCCGGTACGAGGAACTTCGGCGGCACGCCTAGCAGCATCTGGATCACGTTGGCATGCACCTCGACCCCAGGCATCTGGGTGCCGGCGCTTGCAGGGGACAGGAACTCATCGTGGACACCGGTCAGGTAGTAATACCCGACCAGCACGATCTTCCCGTTCACCGCGCTCTTGGAGAACGAGTTGTCCCACACGTTGCCGAACGACAGGTACTGACCATGATCCTGGTAGTTGCCCGGCGGCCCGAAGTAGTTGATCAACGCCGAACCTGTCCGGTCGAGCTGGAGGGGGTCGGTCCACGTGGTACCGAACATCGCCGTTCGCCCTGATTCTTGCAGTAGGGCTCCGGTCTGAAAGTCCTTGCCCAGGACAAAAGCCCGATAGGCCGTAAAGCTCAGCGGGTTGATGGTCGGCGTCTCACAGGATCCCTCGCTGAAGCACCTAGGCTGCACGAACATCGGCACGCGGCGGAGAACCCCGTCAGCGTCGGCGACGACATCGGTCGAGGCCACAGCCACGTTCGGATACGGCTTCTGGCAGGCGACTTTCGGATCAGGATTCGCGTCGGCGCAGCGAAACTTCTTGAGCGGAATCTGATCGATCCCGGTCTGGATCAATTTGCCGTCGGCAACTTGCGTGTTGTCCGAGCCATAGGACAGGACGACAGGAATCGTGCTGTTGGCCAGCGCCTTCGCGAAAGCGTTGTCAGTCTGGGTCTCGCGCGGGTCGGGGAAACCCACGTCGAAGGCGACAACTGCTGCTCCGGCGGCCTCGAGGTTGAGGAGCACCTGGGCGTAGCGATCTCGCGGCACCGGATACACGCCGATCTTGCTCACGCTGGCGTTGTCGACGCCCACGATGACGACGTTCGGGTCGGGGTTGGACTGAGCGATCAGCCTGTCTTCAGGGTGGACCGAGATGTTGATCGCGCAGGTGCCGACGTGGGTGTCGCAGGCGACCTGCTGGGTGTAGAGCCAGTAGATGCCGCCACTGAGGAGGACGGCGATGACGACCGCCACCGCGGTGCGGTACGTGTACCAGTAGCGGAGGTGGCGGCCCACGGGCGCCCG
This sequence comes from Candidatus Dormiibacterota bacterium, assembly GCA_036513135.1. Taxonomy (GTDB): domain Bacteria; phylum Chloroflexota; class Dormibacteria; order Dormibacterales; family Dormibacteraceae; genus Palsa-870. The sequence goes on from DATBZP010000004.1 coordinate 5,383, forward strand.
GATCATATCGTGCTTGTGGCACGATCGAAACCATGACCGTGCGCTGCGGGATAGCGGGCTGGATCGACAAGTCGCTGATCGACTCGAAGCTCTTCTACCCTCTGAACGTCAAGACCTCCGGAGAGCGTCTCAATTTCTACGCGAGCCAGTTCTCGCTGGTCGAGGTCGACTCTACGTACTACGGCATGCCCAAGCCCGAGAACTCCGAGCTGTGGGTGGCACGCACGCCCGAGGGCTTCATCTTCGATGTCAAATCGTTCTCACTTTTCACCAATCACCCCACCAAGCCGATGGCGCTTCCCAAGGACATTCGCGATGAACTGCCCGAGAACCTACGCAACAAGAACATCTACCTCGAGCACATGCCTGACGAGTTGATGGACGAGTCATGGGAGCGGTTCCGCACGGCTCTCGAGCCCTTGCGCGCAGCGGGCAAGCTGGGCGCCGTCTTCTTTCAGTTCCCGCCCTGGTTCCTGCCTTCGTCGCGCTCGCTGGCCTATATCGAGCAGTGCCAGGAGCGCATGTTCGGCTTCCAGATCGCGGTCGAGTTTCGAAAGCCGGAATGGCTGGATCCGCGCCACCTCGACGGGACGCTCGCCTTCCTGCGAACGCGCGACATCCCGTTTGTCGCCGTCGATATGCCGCCCGGCCACAAGACGAGCATGCCCCCGGTCTTCGAGGTGACGTCGACCAAGCTCGCGGTCGTCCGCTTTCACGGCCGCAACCACGAGACCTGGGACATCAAGGGCGCGCCGCCGAACCTGCGCTTCCGCCACGACTACAAGGACGAGGAGCTCACTGAGTGGGTGCCTCGCATCAAGGAGATGGAGCGCTCGGCCAAGCAGGTGCACGCTCTCATGAACAACAACTACTCGAACTATTCGGTCAAGAACGCGCAGCAGCTGGAGAAGCTCCTGTCAGCCTGGCAGAAATGACATATGAGCGAAAACCTCGGCGGTTTTCGCTCATCGGCGCTTTGGCTTCGCCAAGCGCCTGCTCACTTTCCCTTAAGGATTGGATCTATCAAAGGAAACTCCCAGCGACGGTTGGGTGGAATAAGAACAAAGTCGCGGCCGGGAAAATCCCGGCCGCCCCTGCCACGCGTGA
>DATBZP010000005.1:0-4414 GCA_036513135.1 Candidatus Dormiibacterota bacterium
CCGCCTGGCGTCCGCCGCGAACGAGCTCCGCGCCGTGCGAGGCGGCTCGTCCGACGCGGACTGGATGAAGTCGGTCGAGGAAGGCCTCGCCGCCGCTCGAGCCATGCTGAGCGGGCAGGCTGGAGATGCCGCATGGCGCCAAGGCGCGGCGTTCGACATGCAGGCGGCGATCACGCACGCGACCGGGGCCGCGACTGATCGGAAAAGTGACCCTGGCTCGGCGCTGACAGGCCGAGAGAAGCAAGTCGCGGCGCTTATCGCCGAGGGCCTCACCAACTCGCAGATCGCAGCCCGGCTCAAGATGGCGGACCGCACCGCGGACGCGCACGTCGAGCACATCCGCAACAAGCTCGGCCTGCGGTCCCGCTCGCAGATCGCGGTGTGGGCGCACGAGCGACTAGGTAAGGCGTAGGTCCCACCTAGGTCTCGACTCGGTACTTCTACCGATGGCAGGTCGGTCTCTGACCCCTAGCTTTCCGAGGGTCGTCGGATCCGATCTGGGAGGAGGACCTATGCGTATGCATCTCAGGCGTCTCGCTTCGATCACGTTTGGCGCGCTGGCCTTTTGTGTTGTGGTGATGCCGTTGACCGCGCAGGCGGCGGTGGCGCCCACTGCGTCGAGTAATGGCAGCCCCGGAGTATCGCCTGCACAGAAGGCTGCCTGGCAGAGAGCGACAGCGGAAGGGCTGGCCGTCACCGCAACCGCACACGCGCTCGCGCCCTATCTGGTTCGCCAGCCGGATGGGACTCTGACCCTGGACGCTCCAGCTGCTGTTGTCGACCGGCTCCCGTCAAAGTATGTGGGAGAACTAAGCGTTGGTCTCCGCGCGCTCAACGCGGACGTGACCGCAGGCAAACTGCAAACAACCGCCGCCGGCGCAGTGTTCGATCCGAAAACGGTCGGATTCACGTTCCAGGGCGGCTGGTCTGGACACGGGCAGGACTGGTGGCACATCTACTGGTGCTTGAGCCACAGCGACATCGTGGCGCTGAACGCCGGTTGGTGGTGGGACATCTCAGCATTTGGAAACGGGGTGATCGCTGCTCTGAGCGGCCCGGTCGGTGCAGGTCTGGGCGTCGTGTTCCTCTTCAAGGGGTGGATGACCGCCGACGACCACGGCAACGGGTCGTGCATGAACTTCGGCCACTGGCCCCCACCGAACATTTGGGTCACAAGCCAATAGCGATCGGACGCCTTCTCGCCGGGGCGCTGGCAACAGCGGCTGTCAGCTGCTGGAGCTGCGCCCCGACCTCTTCCTCTACGCGCCTACCGCCGCCTCTACCCTGGCACCTCAATGCGATCGGCGTCACGCCTGCGTGGGGTTTCTCGCAGGGCCTGGGCGAGGTGATCGCCATCCTGGACAGCGGCCTGGCGGACGGTGCGCTGCCCAGCCTGCGCGCTCGGGAAATAGGCCCGCGACCGGCTCCTGACCTGATCGGGCACGGGACGGCCGTCACCACCCTGGCGGCTGGATCGGGGGATCTGGGCGTGTGGGGCGTTGCGCCGCAAGCGCGTGTGATCGCGATCAACATCCTCGACGCTTCGGGCCAGATCAGTCCGGAAAAGGTTGTCGCCGGCATCAATTCCGCCGTCCAACAGCGCGCTTCTGTGATCAACATGAGCTTCGGACAGGCGGAGGACAGCGCACCGATCAAAGCTGCCATCGACTACGCGATAGGTCGGGGGGTTGTGGTCGTGGCGGCCGGCGGGGACACCGGGTCTCCATCAGCGCTCTTCCCAGCTGATCTAGCCGGGGAAGTGATCGCTGTGCGCGCGCTCGCTGAAAACGGCACGGCGCCACTATCCGCAAACACGGTCGGGGCGAATGGGATCGACGCTCCCGGTGAGAATCTGCCCGCCGTCAGGGTGCAGGATGGCGCCTCGATCGAAGCCGCTTCGGACGGCTCGTCGATGGCGGCGGCTGTGGTGTCAGGCTCTGTTGCGCTGCTCGAAGCCTGCAGCCGGCGATCATCCGGCGGTGTGCTCGGAGCGATGAGCCTGCTTCACATCCTTCGAGCCTCGGCGGACAAGCGGCCGTGGTTCGACCTGGGTCGGGCCGTGCGCGCGGCGGGCTGCTGAACCGCGTTACTTGTCTTTGGTGGTGTCCCCGATTGCCGCTTGCGCTGCCGCGAGGCGTGCCACCGGCACGCGAAACGGGCTGCACGAGACGTAGTTCAGGCCCAGCTTGTGGCAGAGGTGGATCGAGTCCGGGTCGCCGCCGTGCTCACCGCAGATTCCGACCTCCAACTTCGGCCGCGTCTTGCGCCCCTCGGTCACCGCGATCTCCATCAGCCGCCCCACCCCCTCCTCGTCGATCGTCTCGAACGGGTTACGCGGCAGGATCTTCCGCTCGAGGTACTTGACGATGAAGTGCCGCTCGGCGTCGTCGCGCGAGTAGCCGAACGTCATCTGCGTGAGGTCGTTGGTGCCAAATGAGAAGAACTCCGCGACGGTGGCGATCTCGCGCGCGGTCAGAGCCGCGCGCGGGATCTCGATCATGGTGCCGAACTTGTACGGCACCCGCACGCCCTTCTCCTTCTGCACCAGGTCCGCCACCGGCTTGAGCTCGGCGTGCATGGCCTTCATCTCGGCCAGCGTGCCCGCGAGCGGGATCATGATCTCCGGCCGCGCATCGATCTTCTTCTTGCGGAGGTTGCAGGCCGCCTCCATGATCGCGCGCACCTGCATACGCGGGATCTCGGGATAGAGGATGGACAGGCGCACTCCGCGCAGGCCGAGCATCGGGTTCGCCTCGTGCAGCTGCTCGACGCGGGCCATGATCTTCTCGAGCTTCTTCAGGCGCGCCGGATTCTTGCCCGAGTCCGTGAGCTGGGTGGTTTCGCGGATCAGGTCCTCAAGGCTCGGCAGGAACTCGTGGAGCGGCGGGTCGAGCAGCCGGATGATCACCGGCAGCCCCGCCATCGCTTTGAAGATGCCCTCGAAGTCGCCGCGCTGGATCGGCAGCAGCTTCGCAAGGTACTTCTCGCGGTCCTCGGTCTTGGTGGCCATGATCATCGACTGGACGATGGGCAGGCGTTCCTGCTCCATGAACATGTGCTCCGTGCGGCACAGGCCCACGCCCTGCGCACCGTTCTCGCGGGCCTTGATCGCGTCGCGCGGATAGTCCGCGTTCGCCCACACCTCGAGCCGGCGGAATCCATCGGCCCAGCGCAGGATGGCGCTCGCCGTCTTGTGCTTGTTCAGGGATTGCGCTTCGATCGTCGGCACGATGCCGACGTACACCTCGCCGGTGGTGCCGTCGATGGTGATCTCCTCGCCCTCTTTGATCGTCGTGGCGCCGGCCGAGAACACGCGCTTGCGGACGTCGACGTCGATGGAGCTCGCGCCGACAACGCACGGCCTGCCCATCCCGCGTGCGACCAGCGCGGCGTGGCTGGCGGTGCCGCCCGTCTGCGTGAGGATCCCCTTTGCCTCGACCATGCCGTGCACGTCGTTGGGGTTGGTCTCGACGCGGACCAGGATCACGGCCTTCCCCTTCTTGCCCCACTCGACCGCGGTGTCCGCGTCGAAGACAGCAGCGCCTGACGCCGCGCCCGGTGACGCCGGGACGCCCTTGGCGATCGGGGTCACCTTGGCGCTGGGATCGACGCGCGGGAACAGCAGCTGCTCCAGCTGGCGAGGCTCGACGCGGGCGACGGCCTCCTTCCTGGTGATCAGCCGCTCCGCGACCATGTCGACGGCGATGTTCACCGCGGCTTCGCCAGTGCGCTTGGCCGAGCGGGTCTGCAGCATCCACAGCTTGCCGCGCTCGACGGTGAACTCGAGGTCCTGCACGTCCTTGTAGTGCTTTTCAAGCTTGCGGGCGTAGCCCTCGAACTCGGCGTAGACCTTGGGCAGGCGGCGCTTCAGCGCCTTGATCGGCTCCGTGTCGCGCACGCCCGCGACCACGTCCTCGCCCTGAGCGTTGGCGAGGTAGTCGCCATACAGCTCCTTTTTGCCGGTGATCGGGTTGCGCGTGAACGCAACGCCCGTGCCGGACGACCTGCCCATGTTGCCGAACACCATCATCTGCACGTTGACCGCGGTGCCCAGGTCTTCGGGGATGCGTTCGACGCGCCGGTAGGTTTTCGCGCGGTCCGTGTTCCAGGACTGGAATACCGCCTCGATCGCCTCGCGCAGCTGGACCACGGGGTCGGAGGGGAACGCGTGCCCGGTCTCGTCCTTATATATGGCGAGGTAGCGCGCGACCAGCTTGCGCAGGTGGGGCGTCGTGAGCTCGGGGTCGGTCTTGACGCGGGCCTCCTTCTTGGCCTGGCGCAGCGCGTGCTCGAACTTGTCGCCGTCGATCCCCTTCACCGTCTTGCCGAACATCTGGATGAAGCGGCGCCGGGCGTCGAGGGCGAATCGCTCGTTCTTGGTCAGGGCGGAGAGGCCGCGCGCCGTCTCCTCGTT
>DATBZP010000006.1:0-34598 GCA_036513135.1 Candidatus Dormiibacterota bacterium
TTGGAAAGTGCACGATCAGGTGACGGCCGGGATGAACCCGGCCTACTCGCGATGTCTGGGTTCCATACCATGAGAGTGCGCCCGCGTAGCTCAAAGGACAGAGCGCCAGAGAGCGCGGGTGAGCAGGCTCACCCGCGGGGAATTCAGCCCCCTTGGGCTACGCGCGGCGAAGGGGCGGCGCTTGGAAAGTGCACGATCAGGTGACGGCCGGGATGAACCCGGCCTACTCGCGATGTCTGGGTTCCATACCATGAGAGTGCGCCCGCGTAGCTCAAAGGACAGAGCGCCTGACTTCGGATCAGGAGGTTGCGAGTTCGAGTCTTGCCGCGGGTACCACCCGCGTAAAATCAACCGGCTGCAGCCGGGCGGCTGGCGGAACTGGTAGACGCGCACGTTTGAGGGGCGTGTGGGGTAACCCATCCGGGTTCGAGTCCCGGGTCGCCCACCACTGACAACAATGGGATTCGAGAGCCTCACACTTAGCAGGTGACCGAGAGCAAGGGGCTCGAGACCGGCCAGCTCGACCCCGCCACCCAGTTCAAGCAGCTCTACGACCAGGAATATCTCTCGGTCTTTCGCTCGATCCGCGCTGTCGTCATGGACTCGGCGGCAGCTGAGGACCTGACGCAGGAAACCTTCGTGCGGGCGTACCGAGCCCGCCACCGCTACACGCCAACTGCTCCGCCCGGCGCCTGGCTCCGCCGGATCGGGATCAACCTCGCCATTTCGCACCTGCGCCGTCAAAAGCTGGCCCGCTTCCTGCCCGCCCGCCTGTACATCGCCCCGGACCGGCGGGACTACGACCGCGCCGAGGCCCGCAACATCGTCGGCAAGGCGATGGCGGCCCTCAGCCCAAAGCTGCGCGCCGCCGTCTTCCTCCATTACTACGAGGACATGACTCGAGAGGAGATCGCTGCGGTGCTCGGGGTACCGGCCGGCACGGTGGCCTCCAGGATCGCCAAGGCGGTTGCGATCATGCGAAAAACAATGGCGAGCGACCAGGAACTTGACACCACGCGTTCGAGTAGTGAAGGTGCCTTACGTGGAAGATAAGACCACAGAGGGAGGGTCTAACTCGCCCTCCGATTCCGACCTCACCCGGATGATCCGGGCAGAGGTCGATACATGGACTCCGCGCCGAGGTGCCGATTGGACGGACGTCCTGATCCGGATCGCCGGCACAGGACCGTCCCCGTGGCTGGTCTACACCACCGCCAGCGCCGCCCTGGTGGTGATCCTCATCGCGGCGTACCTGGTCGGTACAGCCTTCCAGCTTGGCGCTCTCGCACCCCCGGCGCAGGTCCACCTCCACTAGACCCAGTTATCGGGGTTCCCTCCGTGCGGGGAAGGCGGCGCGCAGCACAGGCTGGGGACGCGGGGTCTAAAACAGCCGGACTTCCTCCCCCACGCCACGCTCCCGGGCAGCGGCGAGCACGACCGAGCCCGCCGCCAGGTCCCACAGGGCGAGCCCGTGTGACTCGAAAAGCGTGATGCCCACCCCGGCCGGACGCTGCCACTTGCCGGCCACGACCGCCCCCAGCTCGACCGCACGGCTCCAGTCGAACTTGCCGGCCTCATGGGCCGTGATCAGGTCGCCACTCTCGAGCTGGGCTGCCGCCAGCTGGTCGACCACGACCGTCTGAGCCTTGGCCACCAGATCGGACGGGATCTCCGCTTTGTTTCGGAAGTTCGAACCGGCGCCGACGACCACCGCATGGGGCTCGACCCACCCTTCTTCGATCACGGGCGTCGGGCTGGTCGTCATCGTGATGATCACGTCCGCGCCGCGCACTGCCAGCTCGGCGCTTCCGGCGGCAATCGCCGCGACGCCGAGCTGGCCTTCCTGTTCGCGAGCGAACTCAGCTCTCCGGTCGTGGTCGCGGCTGAAGACTCTCAGCTCCTTGATCTCGAGCACCCGTGAGATGGCGAGCGCCTGGGTCGACGCCTGCCAGCCGGCTCCAATCATGGCGACGGTCGCCGGGCCCGGGCGCGCAAGTGCCTTGACAGCCACCGCTGTCGCCGCCCCGGTTCGATAGGCGCCCATGAAGTCGCCCTCGATCAGCGCGTCGAGCGAGCCATCGAGGGCGAAGAGCGCGACCAGAAACCTCACGTGTCCGTCGGCGACCGTGTACGCCTTCAGCCCGGTGCAGCGGCCACCCGGATAGGAGGCGAACATCACGTTGAGCAAGCCGCCCGGAGCGAACGCCCGGCGGCGCGGCTCATTCTGGGCTGTGCCTTCGCCAAGCTCCTTCATCGCCGAGGTCACCGCGGCGATCACGTCATCCATCTCAATGAGCTCTTGAACGTCGGCTTCGCGCAGGATCAGTGTCACGGCAGGGAGAATAGCGCCCATGACCCAACGCCCCCTGAACGTGGGCCTGATCGGACTGGGCACGGTTGGTGCTCAGGTGGCGGAGCGGATGCTGACGGGTGGGCCGCAGCTATCGCGCCGGGCCGGCGTCGAGCTGTGCCTGCGGCGGGTGCTGGTGCGTGACTTGAAAAAGCGCCGCGCCGTCGAGATTGCCTCTGATCTTCTGACCGTCGAGCCGGCCGATCTCGTGGAAGACCCCGCCATCGACGTGGTTGTGGAAGTCGCCGGCGGAGATGAGCCGATGCGCAGCTATCTGGAGCGCGCGATCCGGGCGGGCAAGCACGTGATCACAGCCAACAAGGTAGTGATGGCCAAGCACGGCCCCGAGCTGCTCGACCTCGCCGCCGAGAAGAATATCGACGTCTATTTCGAGGCAGCGGTTGGCGGTGGCATCCCGCTCATCAGCACGTTCCGGACCGACCTGCAGGCGAACACGATCCAACAAGTGTCGGCCGTGATCAACGGCACCACCAACTACGTTCTAGGCCGGATGGCTGCGGCGGGCCTGTCGCTGGCTGAGGCGGTCGGCGAGGCCCAGGCGGCCGGCTATGCCGAAGCTGATCCCACGGACGATGTCGCCGGGTTCGACGCCACCTACAAGCTTGCGATCCTTGGTTCAATCGCCTACGAGATCAAGGTGCGCCCTGACGAGATCTATCGCGAGGGCATCGAGGCGATCGAGCCGGTCGACTTTCGGTATGCCCGCGAGCTCGGCTACGCGATCAAGCTCATCGCGCACACCAAGCGGCATCCAGGCCGCGTGGAGGCCCGAGTGCATCCGGCGATGGTCCCGCTCGATCATCCGCTGGCCCGCGTCGAGGGCGCCGAGAACGCGGTCTTCGTCGAGGGGGACCTGGTCGGACAGGTGTTGCTGGTCGGGCAGGGGGCGGGCGGCAGGCCCACCGCCTCCGCGGTCGTGGGTGATCTCATCGACCTGGCGCGATCAATCCGGCGTGGCGTGCAGAGCCGTCCGTCATTCAGTTTTGATGACCGGATCACCGTCGTGCCGATGGGCGAGGTCGTGACGCGCGCCTACTACCGGATCCGCGTCGACGACCGGACCGGTGTGCTGGCCGCGATCGGCCACGTGTTTGAGGAAGAGGGCGTCAGCATTTCCAGCTTCATTCAGAAGGACGCCTGGTCGCAAGACCAAACAGCCGAGCTCGTGGTCACCACGCACCCTGCGCGTGACGCCAGCCTTCAGCGCGCGCGCGAGAGGATGGCGGCGCTCGAGTCGGTTCGTGCAGTGTCGTCTTTCCTTCGCGTCTTCTAGTTAGACCTGTGGGAGTCATCGCTCGCTACCGCGAGCACTTGCCGATCACCCCGTCCACTCCTGAGGTCGACCTCAACGAAGGCTCGACTCCTCTAGTGCCCAGCCGCAACATCGCGCGCGCGCTTGGGCTGAAGCACCTTTACTTCAAGTACGAGGGCCTGAACCCGACAGGCTCATTCAAGGACCGGGGGATGGTCGTCGCGGTGGCGAAGGCGTTGGAGGCGGGGAGCAGGGTGCTGATGTGCGCGTCGACCGGCAATACCTCTGCCTCGATGGCAGCGTATGCCGCACGGATGGGGGTCCGCGCAATAGTCGTGGTCCCTTCGGGCGAGATCGCGCTGAACAAGCTCTCGCAGGCTTTGATGTATGGGGCCAAGGTCGTCGCTCTCAAGGGCAATTTCGATTCCGCTCTCGAGACCGTACGCGACCTGGCGAGCCACTACCCTGTCGCACTGATGAACTCGATCAACCCGAACCGGATCGAGGGCCAGAAAACTGCTGCGTTCGAGGTGGTCGACACGCTGGGCGACGCCCCCGACTACCTGGTGCTCCCCGTCGGGAACGCGGGCAACATCACCGCTTACTGGAAAGGCTTTCGCGAGTACCAGGCAGCCGGCAAAGCTTCACGACTCCCGCGCATGGTCGGGGCGCAGGCCGAAGGCGCGGCGCCGATCGTCAGCGGCCACCCGATTGCCAATCCGACGACCGTCGCGTCGGCGATTCGCATCGGCAACCCGGCCTCGTGGGAAGGCGCGACGACGGCGCGAGACGAGTCCGGGGGCATGATCGCCACCGTGACCGACACCGAGATCCTTTCGGCCCAGATCAGGCTGGCCAGCAGCGAAGGCCTGTTCGCGGAGCCGGCCTCGGCTGCCCCGCTCGCGCTCCTCTTCAGGCTGGTCCGCGACGGAAAGATCGACAAGGACTCGACGACGGTCGTCGTGCTGACCGGCTCGGGCCTCAAGGACCCTGACGCTGCGCTCAAGAATGTCGAGCCGCCCATCGAGCTCGACGGCGATGCTCGCACACTCGCTAAGGTCTTGAAACTGTAGCCATGCGAGTCAAAGTCCCAGCGTCGATCGCCAACATCGGTCCGGGCTTCGACTGCATGGCGATGGCGATCGACCTGTGGCTCGAGGTCGAGGCCAACGAAGCCAGCCGTCCGTCATGGGATTACGAAGGCGAGGGCGCAGACTACCTGGCCGCCCACGAAAACCCATTCACGCGGCTGAAGATGAAGGGTCGCGTGCGGAGCGAGATTCCGCTCGGAGTCGGGCTCGGAAGCAGCGCCGCGGCCAGGCTGGCGGCCTCGGCGCTCAGCAGCCCTTGGGACGTGAAGAGCCATGTCATCGATGCAGGCGCCGATGAGGGCCACCTCGACAACGTGGCGGCCTCGGCTTCTGGTGGCATTCGAATCGTGTCCGAGCACATCGATGAGAAGCTTCCAAGCCCCGGTTGGGGACTGGCCCTGTTCATCGCGCACCAGCCCCTGCCGACCGAAAGGGCACGCGCGGTGCTGCCTGACTCGGTGCCACTCGAAACCGCGTCGTTCAATGCCGCCCGAACCGCACTGCTGGTGCGCTCCATCGTGTCCAAGCGGCCATCGCTGCTCGGCGAGGCGCTGCGCGACAGGTTGCATCAGCCGCACCGGCTGCACCTCTACCCATGGACCGCTGAGGTGATTCGAGTCGCCGAAGCAGCCGGGGCGTACGGCGCCGCGATCTGCGGAGCGGGCCCCAGCGTTTTCGCGTTCTGCGCACCATCGCACGCGACACGTATCGCCAACGCGATGGAATTGTCGTTTCCCGATCGTGGGCACGCGCTCGTCACGCAGATCAGCGACAAGGGCATGTTCCGGACGCTGTGATCATCGTCCAGAAATACGGCGGTACCTCGGTGGGCACCGCCGCCCGCATCCGGCGGGTCAGCCGCCGCATCGCCGCGACCGTCAAGCAGGGACACAAAGTCGTCGCGGTCGTATCCGCGATGGGCCACACCACCGACCGGCTGATTGCGCTCGCCCACAGCATCAACCCCGAACCGCCCGCGCGAGAGATGGACATGCTCGTCGCCAACGGGGAGACGATCACCGCGCCGCTGGTCGCAATGTGCCTGCAGGGCATGGGTGTCCCCGCGGTTTCGTTATCCGGCCTCCAGGCGGGCGTGCGCACGAGCGCACATCACTCCAGGGCGCGGATACAGGACATCAAGCCAGACCGCATTCTCGAAGCGCTGCGCGCCGGAAAGGTCGCGGTTGTCGCCGGATTCCAGGGCGTGACCGAGGACCTCGAGGTCACCACCCTGGGCCGAGGCGGTTCCGACACGACAGCTGTCGCGCTGGCCGCCGCGCTGAAAGCCGGATCGTGCGAGATCTACACCGACGTCGACGGAATCTTCACCGCCGATCCACGTCTGGTCAAGAACGCGCACAAGCTCAGTCGCATCCAGTACGACGAGATGCTGGAGCTCGCCGCAGTAGGCGCGCGCGTCATGCATCCGCGGGCGGTCGAGATCGGCCAGTTGTATGACGTACCGATCCACGTCCGGTCGAGCTTCCACGAAGGCGTCGGTACCATGATCGTGGCGCACGTGTCCATGGAAGAGAAACAGCGCGTTCGAGGCATCGCGGAGGAATCCAACGTCGCGAAGATCACAGTGGTCGGCGTTCCTGACCGGCCGGGTATCGCCGCGGCGATCTTCGAGCCGCTGGGCGCGGCGGGCATATCCGTCGACGTGATTGTGCAGAACATCGGTCGGTCGCGCCACACCGACCTCACGTTCTCGGTTGCCGAATCCGACCTCAAGGCAGCTGAGAAGCTCGTCAAGGCGGCAGCCAAGACAATCGGCGCGAAGAGGGTGTCATCGGCGGGCGGGATCGCCAAGCTCTCCATCGTCGGCACCGGCATGCTCGGCATGCCGGGCATCGCGGGCCGAATGTTCAGGGCGCTCGCCGATGCCGAGATCAACATCGAGATGATCAGCACGTCCGAGATCCGGATCACCTGCCTTGTCGCGCGCGACCAGGTGCAGAAAGGCGTCCGCGTCTTGCACAAAGCCTTCGAACTGGACTCTCTCTAGTTGCCCGTAAATGTGGCGATCGTCGGCCCGGCCGGGGCGGGCAAGACCACCCTCTTCAACGCTCTGACCGCGGGACGCGGCGCCGACGGTGTCGGGATGGTGGATGTCCCTGACGAGCGTTTGACTCGCCTGGCGGAGGCCGTGAGGCCGGCCAAGACCACGGCGGCGCAGGTGAGGGTCGAGGACACGCCGCCGGGCAGCCGCGCGCAGCGCGTCGCGTTTGCCCGCCAGGCGGACGTCCTGGTCAAGATCGCCCGCTGCTTCGGACCTCAGCCCGATCCTGCAGCGGAGTTGGAGGAGTTTGCGCTCGACCTCGTCCTGGCCGATCTGGCCTCGGTCGAGAAACGTCTCGACGTGGTGGCCAAGGAAGCGCGCGCCGGGAGAAAGGACGCGCAGAGCGAGCACGATGTCTTGACTGCGGCCAAGGAGCACCTCGACGCCGGCAAGCAGCTGCGCACCATGAACCTCGAGCCAGAGCAGCGCTCGATCTTGCTGGGGATCTTCCCGGTGACGCTCAAGCCCTCGGTCTACGTCGCCAACGCCGCTGATGAGCTGCTGCCGGCAGGGGGTGAACCGGCGGCAAAGGTGGCCAAGCTGGCCGCCGCTGACGGCGCTCCCGCGATCACACTTTCGGCCAGGCTGGAGTCGGAGCTTGGCGAGCTCGATCCAGCCGAGCAGGCCGAGATGCGTGCCGGATACGGGATCGACGAGTCTGGGCTCGGGCGCATCGCCCGCGCGATCTGGGAGGCGGGCGGGCTGATCACCTACTTCACCGCGGGGGAGCCTGAGGTACGAGCGTGGCCGTGCGAGCGCGACGCGCTAGCGCCGATCGCGGCGAGCAAGATCCACACCGACTTCGAGAAGCACTTCATCCGCGCCGAGGTGACTTCAGTCGACGAGCTGGTCGCGGCGGGATCGATGGAAGCCCTGCGCGCAGCTGGAAAGCTGCGCGTCGAGGGGCGCGATTACCGGGTCAAGGACGGCGACGTCGTTTTCTTCCGAATCGGACGCTAGAAGAAGATCTGCCAGACCTGGCTCGCCAGCCAGACGAGCACCGCAGCGAGGACGATGAGCATCAGGTACCTCATGGCTGGTTTAACGACGGGGGCCCCTGACGACTTGCGGAGGACTGGGCCGCACGGCCAAAATTCATACGTCGCGCGCGGTTAAGACCCTTGACAACAACTACATTCAGCGTTATAACTGCGCGCGGGACACAACATGTCGTAGCCAACGTCTCAGTCGGTTGAGTCCCGCGGCCCAACGACAGGCAGGCGGATCGCACACTACAGGTCGCACTCCACGACGCAGAACAGGCTCCCCCCACCGCCTGCCTGTTCTATGTCTTCGCGGTCTGGACCGCTCCAGTCTGTCCCGAAGCACCCTCCACCAGTCGGACACTAAACTTGGAGCTGTGAGCCGCAAAGGTAAGAAGAAAGGAAAAGGAAAATTCCGGCAGCCGCTGCGGCCGGCAGGCCCCCTGAGCTCGACCATGGGCGCCGCCTCATCAACCGGCACGCCGCCATCTGGCGCCCGCAGCGTGTCACAGGCTCGTGTTGGAGGCGACCAAGCCTTGGTTCGAGCCGTTGAGATGTCGCTTGGGGCCCGCAACCAGGTCACCAAGGTCCGGGGCGGGCGCTTCATCATCGAGTCGGCCGATCCGTCGATCCCCCTCGACCGCGTCCCTTACTTCACCAAAGACCTGGTGCGATTGACCGTCGTCGGAGTGGCGATGGTGGTGCTGCTGGGCGTCGGGTCGATCGCCGTGCCGCTGATCGTCAAATAGAACTTCCCTCGTAGACACCCCGCGGCCCCTGCCGCTAACCTTCAACCGATGGCGCAGCCTGGTGTATCTGGTTCACCCGCCATAGTCCACCGGCTTCGCCAGAAGCACCGCAATCCCAACGCGGACCATAAGCATCCAGTCAACAGGGCGCACTACGACGATGCCAGCCGCGGGGCGCGCGTCGCGGATCAGGTGTCGGCAGCCATAGGCTCGTGGCCGTTCATCATCACCCAGTCCGTGTTGCTCCTTGTCTGGGCGGCGATCAACTTCTGGGGCCTCTTCGTCAAGCGCTGGGACCCATATCCGTTCATCCTGCTCAACCTCGTTCTGTCTTTCCAGGCTACCTACGCGGGCCCGATCGTCCTGCTTGCCGGCAACCGGCATGCGCAGAAGGACCGCATCACGCTGGAGCACATGGCCGACGAGGCGGACAAGGGCGAGGAACAGATCAACCGCATCCTCATCGAGATCAAGAAGAACACCGACCTCACGCTGCGCATCCTCAAAGAGCTCGAGGCGGAATCCGCTTGATGGCAACTGACGCCAAGGTCACCACTGCGCGGGGGCGGGTTGCGGCCAAGCACAAGCACCCGGTCAACCAGCTCTTCCACGACGAGGCCACCCTTGGTGAGCATGTCGCCGACCAGGCCGCCGCAGGCATTGGTTCGTGGTGGTTCCTGATCATCCAGAGCATCCTCATCGTGATCTGGGTGACCATCAACTCCGTCGAATTCTTCACCCATAAGTGGGACCTCTATCCGTTCATCCTCTTGAACCTGATGTTCACCATCCAGGCGGCCTTCACAGGTCCAGTCCTGTTGCTTTCGGGTAACCGCCAGGCCCAGAAGGACCGCTTGCGGCTGGAGCACACGGCCGAGGTGGCCGAGGTGGCCGAGAAGGCGACCCTCGAGATCCTCGAGGAGATCGAGCGCAACACGGCGGCCACCTTGAAGGTGCTCGAGCACCTGCAGAAGCGGCGCGACTCCAGGAGCGCGGCCCCAGCTCAGAGCTGACCAGGGCCAGGGCCCCCAAAGCCGTCGCGGATACACTCACTTTGTGCGGGTGATCCTGTTCACGGGAAAGGGCGGCGTCGGCAAAACCTCCGTCGCCGCCGCCACTGCGGTCCAGTGCGCCAAGGCCGGCTATCGAACGGTGATCATGAGCACTGATCCCGCGCACTCCCTTGGCGACTCGTTCGACGTCGAGCTGGGTCCTGACCTGACGCCGATCACCGACAACCTGTGGGCGCACGAGGTCTCGTCGCTACACGAGATGCAGCGCCACTGGGTGAAGCTGCACGAGTACGCCGTCGAGGTGTTCGCGACCCAGGGCCTGGACGAGGTCATCGCGGACGAGGTGGCGAACCCCCCAGGCATGGACGAGATCGCATCGCTCATGTGGATCAAGCATTACGCGCAGCGCGCCGAGCACGACGTGCTCATCGTCGACTGCGCGCCGACCGGCGAGACGTTGCAGCTCCTCACCTTCCCGGACGCGGCCAAATGGTGGCTCGACAAGATCTTTCCGTGGCAGCGTCGCGCGATGCGAGTGGCCAGGCCTGTGCTGCAGCCGATGATCGGAATGCCCCTTCCGTCAGATGAGATCTACGCCTCGCTGAAGGACCTGCTCCTCGACCTGGGTGGCATGCGAAAGATCCTCACTGACGCCTCCGTGACAACCGTTCGAATCGTGCTCAACCTCGAGAAGATGGTCGTCAAGGAGGCCAAGCGCGCCTATACGTACCTCAGCCTGTTCGGCTACGTCACCGACGCAGTGATCGTCAACCGCCTGCTGCCCGGCGAGCTTCACGACGAGCTGTTCAAGAAGTGGCAGCAGATACACAAGCGCTACCAGGTCGAGGTCGAGGAGTCGTTTGCCGGCATCCCGATCTTCAACGTGCCCCTGTTCGATCGCGAGGTGGTCGGCCAAGAGATGCTCCTTCGCATGGCGCGCGAGACCTATGGCGAGCGCGATCCCTCTGAGCATTTCACGACCTCCAGCCCTCAGCGCATCGATAAGGACGGGACTGATTACGTGCTCACGCTCAAGGTCCCATTCGCCGACCGCTCGGCGGTGGACCTCAGCCGGCGCAACAGCGAGCTGTATGTCACAGTCGGCAACTACCGGCGGGAGATCTCGTTGCCGCGAGTCCTCGCGCAGCGCGACACGGCGGGCGCCACCGTCCGCGACGGCGAGCTTCGCGTTCGATTCGCCCGTCGGGAGCAAAAGGCGACAACCAAGGAGAAGAAGGAATGAGCCGCGACGGCGAGCGTCTGATCGAGACCATCAACGAGGTAGGGTCACGGGTCGGCCACCTGCTGTCGGATATGGTCCCTCCGGCAGCCCAGGTGCACCTCTTGAACGCGCAGCGTGAGCTGATCACGGCGCTCATGCTCATCTACGAGCACCGGGTGACCTCGACGCCTGGCGGGCGCCGGCGCGGGACACCGACCGGGGCTCGTCGTGCTCCGGCCGGCCGGCGGTCGACGAAGCGCGTCGGCAAAATCCCTATCGAGTGAAAACCCTACGCATGGGACTCACGAAGTCCGAGGCTGCGCCATGACCTCGTGGGGCTTTTTCGCGGAGACCCCGGAGTGAGCAGCTTCGTAGCCTTTCTCCTGGCGGCGCTGCTCCTTGTGCCGGCCCTCCTGATCGCCATCCCGGTGCACGAGATGGGCCACGCCCTCGCCGCCTACATACTCGGCGACCGTTCCGTGCGGTACTTCGGCTACTTCTCGCTCAATCCTCGGCGCTTCCTCGACCCCCTGGGAGTGATCGCAGTGTTCGTGGCTCTCGTGGGATGGGGCAGGCGCGTCCCCGTCCAGCCCAACCGGATCAGCTCCGTCGGCCAGCACGTCATCCATGAGCTCGGCGGCCCGGCGGCGAACCTGATCGTCGCGGTCGTCCTTGGGTCCTTGTGGCGCGTGGGGTCCAGGATGGGCATGGCCTCATCGTTCGAGCTGTCGCCGGCTCTGTTCGGCGCGGCCATCTACGTCATCGTGTTCCTGAACCTCTCGATCTTCGCTTTCCAGCTGCTGCCGATCCCCGGCCTCGACGGCTGGGCCGTGATCGAGGCGTTCTTTCGCAAACGCAATCCGCGCTTCTTCTTCCAGGTCAACACTCGAAGGCAGCAGATATGGGTGGGCTGCATCGTGCTGGTGTTCCTGTTCCAGCTGTTCCAGGGCGTCAGCCTCTTGTCGGCCGTGATGACCCCCTTCTTCCTACCTGCGAGCCTAATCTCATTAGGCGGATGCGCCGGATACGCGATTCCCGGGTTCATCGGACTGAGTCCCTGCCACCTGCCATAGGCGCGCTGGTGAACGAGCCCGCGTACGCCGAGCTCGTTGCGGAGTTCGGACACGCGCGGGTCGTGGAGGCGCTTCGCGACCAGGTGGCGGCTGAGCGAGGCGGAGTGGGATTGGAAGGGCCCGAACGCGTGTTGCGGGTCGGCGCCACGCTGCGCGCAGCGGCAGCTCCCAGGCTGCGTCGAGTCATCAACGCGAGCGGGGTGATCCTCCACACCAACCTCGGCCGCGCGCCGCTGTCCCGCGAGGCGGTGGAGGCGCTGGCCGTCGCGGCCGGCTACAGCAACCTCGAGCTGGACCTCGACACCGGGCGACGTGGCGAGC
This sequence comes from Candidatus Dormiibacterota bacterium, assembly GCA_036513135.1. GTDB lineage: Bacteria > Chloroflexota > Dormibacteria > Dormibacterales > Dormibacteraceae > Palsa-870. The sequence continues at coordinate 12,138 of DATBZP010000006.1, forward strand.
GGGCCGCCCTGGTGTCCGGTCTGCTGATGCAGCTTTTCGGCTGCGAAGCGGCGCTTGTCGTCAACAACAACGCCGCCGCCATCCTGCTCGCGCTGACGGCGCTGTGTAAAGGCAAGGAAGTCATCGTGTCGCGCGGCCAGCAGGTGGAAATCGGCGGCTCCTTCCGAATGCCGGACGTGATGCGGCTGTCAGGCGCGCGGATGGTCGAGGTCGGCACGACCAACCGCACCCGGCAAGACGACTACGAGCAGGCGATCACGTCGCGCAGCGCCGCGCTCCTGCGCGTGCACACATCGAACTTTCGGGTTGCTGGGTTCGTCGAGGCGACGTCCCTTGCCCAAATGGCGGCGGTCGCCCACGCCCACGAGCTGCTGCTCCTCGACGACCTCGGCAGCGGCGCCGCCCAGCCCATCGCCGATGAGCCAACCGTGGCCGAGTCGCTGCAGCACTCCGATGTCGTGACGTTTTCCGGCGACAAGCTTTTCGGCGGCCCGCAGGCGGGCATCGTGCTCGGCCGCGGCGAGTCGGGAGCGGGCGCCGTCAAGAAGATGTCGCGCCATGCACTCGCACGTGCCGTTCGCATCGACAAGCTGACCCTAGCCGCACTCGAGGCAACGCTGCGGCAGCGCCTGTACGGCCGCCTGAACGAGATCCCGGTCGAGCGCATGATCCGAGCACCGGTCGACGACGTCCGGCGTCGCGCCGCGATGTGGTCGGTCAAGCTCGACGAACGGGGTGTGCGCGCGACGCTGGTGGCCGGTGAATCGGCGATCGGAGGAGGTTCGGTGCCCGGGCACAGCCTGCCCACTGTGCTCCTGGCTCTGGGGGGACCCGCCTCGCGCCTCGCCGCGGCGCTGCGTCACGGCGAGCCACCTGTGATCGCCCGCATAGAAAAGGACGCGTGCTGTCTGGACCCGCGGACCGTGCTGAAGGGGGAGGACGAGACGCTCCTCGATGCTGTGGAGGTTGCGGTGCGCAGTGTCACACCCCATTGAGCGCCAATTCCGGCCCATCCCCACCTGACCTCCCCCTGAAGGGGGAGGGCGATTATGTTGTCGGGACCGCCGGGCATATCGACCACGGAAAGTCGACCCTCATCACCGCCCTCACCGGGATCGACCCAGACCGCCTGGCCGAAGAGAAGAGACGCGGCATGACCATCGACCTCGGATTTGCGCATCTGCGTCTCCCGAGCGGCCTCGAGGTCGGCATTGTCGATGTCCCGGGGCACGCCCGCTTCATCCGCAACATGCTGGCCGGCACGCATGGGCTCGACGCGGTGATGCTGGTGATCGCGGCTGATGAGGGCGTCATGCCTCAGACGCGGGAGCACCTGGAGATCATCGACCTGCTCGACGTCCGCCGCGGCATCGTGGTGCTTTCAAAAGTCGACCTGGTCGACGCGGATTGGCTCGCGCTGGTGAGGTCCGAGGTGCTCGAGGAGCTCGAAGGCACCTCTTTGAGTGATGCGCCAGTGGTCCCGTTTTCCGCGGTCAGCGGTGAGGGAAAGGCCGATCTCCTAACGGCGCTGGACGCCCTGTTCGAGGCGACACCCCCACGGCTCGATCTCGGCAGGCCGCGCCTGCCGATCGACCGAGTCTTCACGATGAGCGGGTTCGGCACGGTCGCGACCGGCACGCTGGTCGATGGCACGTTGACCCTCGGCGAGGAGCTCGAGGTTGTGCCAGGCGGCCGAATGGCTCGAGTTCGCGGCCTGCAGCAGCACAACCGCAAGGTAGACACCGCGTCGCCCGGCAGCCGGGTGGCCGCGAACCTGACCGGCGTGGAGAAGGATCAGCTTGCGCGCGGCGACGTCCTTGCTCGTCCCAAGACGCTCAATGCCACGCGCCGCGTTGATGCCGCAGTTCGCGTGCTGGCGTCGGCCTCGCAATCGTTGCGCCACGGCGCCGAGCTCCTGCTGCACACGGGCACCGCCGAGGTGGGTTGTCGGGTGATCTTGCTCGAGGCTGACGAGATCAAGGCCGGTGCGAAGGGCTGGGTCCAGCTCTACCTCGAGCGCCCCATCGCCGCTGCCGCGCAAGATCGATTCATCCTGCGCGTCCCCAGTCCGCCTTCGACGATCGCGGGTGGAAGGTTCATCGATGTTGCTCCGCGCAAGCACTCGCGGCGCGACAGCGTGGTCCGGCAATCTCTCGAGCGACGCGCTGCCGGCGACGTTCTGCAGGAAGAGCTGCGCAAGTACCCGCGCGGTGTCACTGTGGCGGCGCTGTTGAAGGCCACCATGGCGCCCGAGGCAGATGTCGCCGCCTTGAACGCGAAGCACATCGGCGAGTGGCTTTATGACGGCGACGCGTGGCAGTCGATCGCCGATCGGGCGACGCACGAGCTGGAGACGTACCACGGAGCCCACCCGCTACGGCCTGGCATGGCGCGCGAGGAGCTGCGCAGCCGCCTCGGGGTGCCTCCCGGCTCGTTCTCATCCGTGGTCCAGGGCCTCCTCGACGACGGCCGCGTCGCGGAGCGGGATGGTTCGTTGGCGCTGCCCGTTCACCATGTTGAGCTTCATGCGGCCGGAGGTGCGGCGGCACCATTGCTCGAACTGCTCGGCCGGCAGCCGTTAGCTCCGCCCTCGCTCACCGAGGCGATCAGGGAGACCGGCGCCAGCCCCGAAATCATTCGAGCGCTGGCGCAGCGGGGTGACATCGTCCGGGTCGGCGACGACATCGCATTTACGAAGGATGCTTACGAGTCGGCGGTCGCGATCGTGAAAGACATAATCTCGAACACCGGCTCGATCACCGTCGCTCAGCTGCGCGATCGCATGGGCGCCAGCCGTCGTCCGGTGCTCGCGCTGCTCGAGCACCTCGACGCTCAGCGCGTCACACGCCGGGTCGGAGACGCTCGCGTCCTGCGGTAGAAAGATGAGCGGAAACCTCAGCGGTTTCCGCTCATCGCCCGGTCGGCTGCGCCGACGGGGCTGCTCACTTTCCCCTAAGGAGGGGATTGTCTGAATTGTCACTCCTGGCCGCGTATGGAGGCAGTCATGCAGGCATTGGGACGGCCGGAGTTAATCCGGCCTACTGGCGACATGGGTTGTAGAGTTCGCGCCAAATGCGAATCGCTGACATGCTGGCCCGAGCGCGACCGAGCGTCTCGTTCGAGTTCATGGCGCCTCGCGAGGAAAAAGAGGTTGACGTTCTCGAGCGGACGATCGCGGCCCTGGCCGGCCACGCTCCCGACTGGGTTTCTGTCACATACCGGCTGCGCACGGGCGAGAAGACTCTCGCGCTGGTGACCCGGATCAAGCGCCACTACCACATCGAGGCCATGGCCCACCTCACGTGCGCGAACTCACTCGACCGCACCCGGCAGATCCTCAACTGGATGGAGCGGGAGGGAATCGCCAACATCCTCGCGCTGCGCGGCGACACGCAAAATCCCGGCGAGCCGTTCGCGCCGGCCGATCCCGAGCTCGCCCACGGAAGCGATCTGATCGGCTTTGTGCGCGGTAACGGCTATCGATTCGGCATTGGCGCGGCGTGCAGCGCCGAAAAGCATCCGGAGAGTCCCGACCTCGATCACGAGTTTCGCTATATGAAGCTCAAGGTGGAGTTGGGGGCGGACTTCCTCATCACGCAGCTCTTCTTCGACAACCGCTTCTATTTCGAGCTGGTGGCCCGTGCGCGAGCGGCCGGCATCACGGTCCCGATCGTCCCGGGCCTGATGCCGGTTCCGAGCCGCCGCTCTCTGGCCCTCATGACGTCGATGTCAGGCGCGACTGTGCCGGCTGCTCTTCAGTCTGCAATCGACGATGCGCCCGACGACGAATCTGTGCGGGCTCTCGGCGTGCACCACTGCATCGCGCAGTGCGTCGAGTTGCTCGAGTCCGGTGTGCCCGGGCTGCACTTCTACACGTTCAACCGCGCCCGCGGACCCATTGAGATCCTGGCCGCGCTGCGCGGCCACCAACTCCTCGCCTCATAGTGCTGGCCGGCATCGACCTCGGTGGTACTCAGGTGCGAGTCGCGCTCGCCCGCTCGGATGGGCACCTGTTCGCCAGCGTCAAGACCAAGACGCCGCTGCTGGCAAGTCCGCAGGGGATGGTCGATTGGGCAGCGTCCGAGATCGATCGGCATCGTGGCCGCGAAAAGGTGCGCAGCATCGCTATCGGCGCGCCCGGTCCGATCGACATCAAACGCGGAGTGCTGGTCAATCCACCAAATCTGCCGGGCTGGCGCAATGTGCCGCTTGCCGCGATGCTCGCGCGCGCCACGGGCGCCAAGGTCCACGTCGCCAATGATGCTGACATGGCAGGCCTCGGAGAGTTCCACCGCGGAGCCGGCCGTGGCTCGCGCAACATGGTGTACATCACCTGGTCGACAGGTGTCGGCGGAGGTTTGATCATCGACGGCAAGCTGCGTCGCGGGGCACATGGCACGGCGGGGGAGATCGGGCACATGATCATCGACCCCAACGGTCCACTTGACCAGTGCGGCCAGCACGGCTGTCTCGAGGCCTTTATCGGCGGCGCGAATCTGGCGCGCGAGACAGGCCATCCAGCCGCGGAGCTGTTCGCTGCCGCTGCGGGCGGCAATAAACATGCGCGGATGGTCGTCGAGCGGGCAGCGCGCTACATGGGCATGGCCCTGATCAGCCTGACCAACGCGATCGACCCGGAGATTTTCGTGATCGGCGGTGGCGTGTCGCGATCATGGGCGCTGGTCCAGCCGACGATCGTCGAGACACTGCGATCGTCGCCGTTCATCAAACCGGCCCGCCGGCCCCGCGTGCGTCGCGCCCGACTGGGCGATCGGGCCGGGCAGGTTGGAGCCGTGGAATGGGCACGGATCAATCAATAGAGCTTCTCCGGCTCCTCAAGCAGGCGTCGGCCGACCTCGGCGTGCGCGCCTGGGTGGTCGGCGGATACGTGCGCGACAAGATCCTCGGGCGGCCGCACCCCAACCCGGACGTGGTCGTCGAGGGCGGAGACGCCTTGAAGCTGGCCGAGCGCTTCGCCGAGCTCGCCGGTGCCGGGCGGCCCGTGACGTTCGAGCGCTTCGGTACTGCGCAGGTCACCCTGCCCGGGCACCTGGTCGAATTCGTCACCGCTCGCGCTGAGTCGTACTCGCCCGACTCGAGGAAGCCCGACGTTCGCCCGGCGACCCTCGAGGAAGACCTCCGCAGGCGAGATTTCACGGTCAACACGCTGCTGATGGACTTCGACGGCGAGGTTCACGACGTGCTCGGCGGGCGCAAGGACCTGGACGCGCACATCCTGCGGACACCCACCGACCCCTTGCGCACCTTTGCCGACGATCCGCTGCGCATGCTCCGGGCGGTCCGCTTTGCCTGTCAACTGGGCTTCGAGCTTGCGCCCGACCTGCTCCCCGCCATGCGAGTGATGAAGAGCCGGCTCGCCCCTCCGGTCATCTCGGTCGAGCGCACGGCGGATGAGTTGCGGCGGATGCTCACCTCGGACCGTCCTCGTCTCGCCATCGAACTGCTTGCCTCGGGCGAGCTGCTCGAAACCATCCTTCCGGAGGTCGCCGCCTGCAGAGGCGTCACTCAGACCGGCTATCACACGCACGACGTATACGGGCACACGCTGCTTGTGCTCGAGCGCGTGCCCGGCGACCTCGTTTTGCGCCTGGCCGCGCTGTTTCACGACGTCGGCAAGCCCTCGACGGCCACCCCGGATGGTGCTTTCACGGGTCACGAGAATGCCGGCGCGGAGATGGCGAGGTCGGCGCTCGAGCGGCTTCGTTTCTCACAAAAGGAGATCGAGACCGTCGTCAAGCTCGTACGCCTTCACCTGAGACCCGTGTACTACCGCTCCGAATGGACTGACGGCGCGGTGAGGCGGCTGGCGCGGGATGCCGGCGCGCAGCTGGACGGCCTGATGGCACTTGCGCACGCTGACCTTGCAGCATCGGCCTATCCCGAACCAGAGAAGCTCGATGAGCTGCAGTCCCGAATCGACGCTGTGCTGAGCGAGCGACCGTCAAGGCTGTCGCCGCTAGTCACCGGCGAGGACGTGATGCGAGTGCGCGGCATCGGCCCTGGGCCGGAGGTCGGGCGCATCAAGCAGCGGGTCGAGGAGCTCGTCATCGATGGCGAGATCACTCCAACCCGCGAAGCCGCCCTCCAGTACCTCACCTCCCACCCTGATCTCTGATCGACCTTCCACCAGGCGTTCGGAGTTATATTTCGGTAGGTGGTGGAACCCAGCGGATGCTGGGCTAGGGAGGTGCAACGTGACCGAAGCGGTTGTGGAGACAGTCGAGGTATCCCGTTCGAACGGTGGCCCTGAGCCATACGGGCTCGAGCCAAAAACGACGGTCCTGGCACGGGACGACGTCTTTTCCGGGAAGCTCCAGGTGAAGGGCGGTGGCCAGGTCCTTGGCAATTTCAGCGGTCAGATCGAATGTGACGGCGACCTGCTGATCGGCCCCGAGGCCCACGTCGAGGCGGACATCCGCACCGTGAGGGTGACGATCGCCGGCTTCGTCCGCGGCAACATAGTCGCGGTGAGCCGGCTGAAGATCGCGACCACGGGCCGTCTCGAGGGCGATGCCAAGGTTGGTGCGCTGGTGGTCCAGGAAGGTGGTGTCCACCATGGGGTGATCCGTGTTCATCCAGAAGGCGTCCCGGAGTCTGAGCCCACGGCCATCGTCGAAGCATCGCCTCGGCCGGGGGTCGTCTCCTTTAGAACAGCGCCTAACCCGGTCGGGCGGGTCAGGAAGTTCTGGGGCGAGATCTTCTAACCGACCGTCACAGAGGCTGCCCGATCCGCCGTCGCGGCATCGGTTAGACGCTGCGGTTAGGCGGGATTAATTCCGGCCGAGTTGGCGCCGGAAGCAACACAGGTGCGGGCGGCCTGTGAGAGCCGGCCCTTGGGACACTCGATTCCTGTCTCGGGACGTGATGAGGGCCGGGTCCCGATGAGCGGAAAACGCCGAGGTTTTCGCTCATAACGTATACGCTGGAAGCCCGATGATCGAAGAGCCGAAGATCAATCGCAACCTGGCCCTCGAGCTGCTGCGGGTCACCGAGGCCGGAGCCCTCGCGGCCGCGCCCCTGCAAGGACGAGGCAACAAGGAAGAGGCCGACCGGCGGGCCGTGGAGGCGATTCGGAGCGCCCTGGCGTCGGTCGACATGAAAGGCACCGTCGTCATCGGCGAGGGCGAGAAGGATGAGGCCCCAATGCTGTACTTCGGCGAGCCGCTCGGCAACGGCCTCGAGCCGGAGGTTGACGTCGCGGTTGATCCCATCGAGGGCACGAGCCTGACCGCGTCAGGCCTCCCCGGCGCGATCTCAGTCGTCGCGCTGGCCGAGCGCGGATCGATGTTCACCACGCACGTCGCCTACATGCAGAAGCTGGTCGTCGGCCGGCGCGCGCGCGGCGTCATCGACCTCGAGATGCCGGTTGAATGGAACCTGAAACGGATCGCCAAGGCGGAGGGTCTCCCGGTCCAGGAGCTCACGGTCGTCGTGCTCGACCGCGAGCGGAACAACGAAGTCATCGCTCAGATTCGCGACGTGGGCGCCCGAATCAAGCTCATTTCTGCAGGCGACGTCGCCGCGGCGCTCGAAGCCGCGCTCGAGACCAGGTACGGGATCCACTGCATGATGGGATCGGGGGGTGCGACCGAAGGTGTGCTCGCCGCATGCGCGATCAAGACGATCGGGGGCGACATGCAGGCCAAGCTCCATTTCCGGGACGACAAGGAAAGGGAGATGGCGGTCAAGGAGGGGCAAAAGCCGAACAAGGTGCTGTGCCTCGATGACCTGTGCTCGGGCAATGACATCTTCTTCGCGGCCACCGGTATCACGTCGGGCGAACTCCTGAAAGGCGTGCGTTACGAGGACGTATATGCGTTCACGCAGTCCATGGTCCTGCGTTCCGCTTCCGGCACGATGCGCATTGTCGACGCCTACCACCCGATCGACAACTTGCGGGCCAAGGGCCTGCTGCCCGAGCAGGTCGCAGTCCGCTGAGCGCCTCGGACGCGGGCCAGTTCCTGGTCGCGGCCAGCAAATCGCTGGGCGTCCCACAGTGGGAGTGGATCGCCACCGCGCGCCTGGTCTCTCGCCAGCGGCCGTCGACCGCCGCGATCGAGCAGTTGCTGGAGGGCTTGCTGTCCAGTGCGGACCAGGCGATGGTTAACGCTTTCACCGGTGGGTTTCGGGTCGCGCAGACGCAGCTCGCCATTAACAAGGCTTTGCCCGATCCCAACGCGGCCGCGGCCGCGCTCGAGTCGGCGCAGGTCGTGGCCCTTGCGGTCCTGGTACGGGAGCAGATGGAGCCGGCACAGTTCGATGTCGCGTACCGGCCCTTTGCGACCATCCTCCCGGCTCCCGGCTACCCGGCCGCGCCGACCGTCGATCGCCAGATCGCTGCTTTCCTCCGCATGCTGCCGGCGCTCTCGGGGCCGACGGAAGCCGAGGTTGCTGCGGTCGCCAAGGCCCTGAGCGAGCGGGCCAACCCGGCCGCTCCGCCTGGGACCTTGGCCGCGGTCGGTGGAGTAACCACCAGCCTCGACCCGGCGGCGAACTTTGCGGCAGCCTGGAAGGAGGTGATCGCCAGCGCCAATCAGTCGGGCCGGACGCTGGCCTTCAGGGCAATGCAGGACAGCGCCGAGAATGCCGCGCCCCATGACGGCCTCGGGATCGTGGGATTCGCCGGCGTGGCGGCCGGCGGGATCTTCATGCGCGATGTCTTGCCGATCGAAAAGGTGCTGCTGCTGTACGAGCCGTTCGCGGCCGCCATCCCGTACGAAAGCCTGCAGTAGCCGCTAGGCGGTTCGCATCTCGGCGGCCTTCTCCAGACCGAGCTCGTCGACTGCGACCTCGCGCATCTTGAACTTCTGGACTTTGCCGGTAACGGTCATTGGGAACGAGTCGACGAACTTCCAATGCCGCGGGATCTTGTAGCTCGCAACCTTGCCCTTGCACCAGGTCGCGAGCTCCTCGCCCGTGAGGCGGGCTCCGTCGCGTGGCTTGACCCAGGCCATGACCTCTTCGCCGTACTTCTCCGACGGCACTCCGATCACCTGCACGTCGGCAATGTCGGGGTGGCCGTAAAGGAATTCCTCGACCTCGCGCGGATAGATGTTCTCGCCGCCGCGAATGATCATGTCTTTGATCCGACCGACGATGTTGATGTAGCCATCGGCGTCCATGGTGGCCAGGTCCCCGGTGTGCATCCAACGCGCGGGGTCGATGGCCAGCCGCGTCGCCCCCTCGTCGTTCCAATAGCCGCGCATGACGCTGTAACCGCGGCTGCACAGCTCGCCCCGCGTGCCTCGCGGCACAACCGCCCCCGTGCCAGGGTCGACGATCTTGATCTCGACGTGCGGATGCGCCCGGCCGACGGTGGATACCCGCCGCTCGAGCGGGTCGTCTGTCGCGCACTGGGTCGACACCGGGGACGTTTCGGTCATGCCGAAAGCAATTGTCATCTCCGGGATGTGCATCACGGTCGTGACCTTCTTCATGACCTCGACGGGGCATGGTGAGCCGGCCATGATGCCGGTGCGGAGTGAGCTGAAATCGAATTCGCTGAATCGTTGATGATCGAGCTCGGCGATGAACATCGTCGGCACGCCATAAAGCGACGTGCAGCGCTCTGTCTGCACGGTCTCCATGGTCAGCACGGGGTCGAACGCCTCGGCCGGCACTACCATCGTCGCGCCATGCGTGGTGCAGGCGAGGTTGCCGAGCACCATGCCGAAGCAGTGATAGAAGGGCACCGGGATGCACACGCGATCGTGCTCGTTGTACTTCAGCGTTTCCCCAATGAAGAAACCGTTGTTGAGGATGTTGTGGTGGGTGAGAGTGGCGCCTTTCGGAAAGCCGGTGGTGCCCGAGGTGTACTGGATGTTGATCGGATCGTCGAACTGTAAGGAGGCCTCGACCTCGCGGAGCTCCTCGTCGCTCGTCTTCGCTGCGTCGTGCTGCAGCGCCTCCCATCCTTGTTCGAGGACGAGGGCTTCGCGCAGGCCGGGACACTTGCCTTTGACCTCGGCCAGCATCGCCGCGTAATCGGCCTGACGGAAGCCCGCCGCAAGGACGAGAAAGCTGATGCCCGACTGGTTGAGGACGTATTCGAGCTCCGACGTCCGGTAGGTGGGATTGATGTTGACGAGGACGGCTCCGATCGCGGCAGTTGCGTACTGGGTGACGACCCACTCGAATCGGTTGGGTGACCAGATCCCCACCCGATCGCCTTTCTTCACCCCGCGCGCCAGGAGTCCTCGGGCGATGACCTCGCATTGCGCCACCAGCTCCCGATAGGTGGAGCGATAGTTCTGATGAGCGACCACGAGCGCCTCGCGATCGCCGAACAACGCCGCGGTGCGGCGCAAATTTTGAAAGATCGGTTCACCCAGTAGGGGAACATCGCTGGCGCCGTGGACGTAACTCTGGGGAACCCCTATTTCAGGCATTTAGATTCTCCTCACAGTGATTGTGCCACTGGCCTGGGATCGATGAGCTGGGACCAGGTCGCTTCGGGAAAACAGACCCCTTGACAATGACGCCGGTCCGTCGCAATTTGAACTTGTTTCGCGCGTCCGGGACCACCGACAGTTCACGCAAAGGCAGGCCTCCACAAGTAGGCAACGGCCGTCAAGCGGCGCAGAAACCAAGAGCGTGTCACCCGGTGGCTTCCGGTCGAGGCGGTGTCCGCTGCAGGCGCCGCCTCGTTTCGTATCCGGGCGCCAGGCGCCAGGCACTTCTAAGACAATCGCGGGCGTGAGCAGGCGCCCGCCCCTCGAGGATCGTCGCTTTCGAGCTTTGCTCCTGGCCCTCGCCGGAATACCGATTGGGATCCTGTATGTGTGGCGCACCTTGATCCTGCCGGCGATCACGGGAGCCCTGCCCGTGGATTTCAGCGCCAACTACATGGCCGCCGCCGCCAAGATCGCGGCGGGTCGCGATCCGTACGACCTGTGCCTCATCGATGGTTGCGCGCACCCGGCGCAGACCTTCATCCCGCTGCCGCTCGCGGGCGCTCAGTACGTCACACCACCGCCTGTGGCCTGGATGCTGCAGCCGCTCGTCGGTGTCGATGCGCGGTTGCAGCTTCTCGTGGTGATCGGGGTCTTGCAGCTGAGCCTCGTCGTCTTCCTGGTCACAACTCTTCGCGCGGTGGCGGTCAGGGACTGGCAGCTGGCCGCGCTCCTGGTGCTGGTGACGATCGGGTTCGAGCCGGTGACCGGCAACTTCGACGAGGGACAGGTCAACCTGGTGTTGCTCGCGCTGAGCGGGGTCTGGATCTTGGGTTGGGTGGTAGGCGACCGATGGTGGGGAGGAGGGGCCGTTGGCGCGGCGGTGGCGATCAAGCTGCTCCAGGCGCCGCTCGGCCTTCTGCTCCTGTGGGGACGGCGCTGGCGGATGGTGGCGGGGGCTGCGCTTGCCGGCGTGGCTCTTTGGCTGTTGGCGGTCCCGCAATACCTCCCCGAGTACCTCTTCAAGGTGTCGCCGGTGTTGGCTGCGGGCACCGGACTGTTTGAGAACCACTCGCCAGGCGGCACCGTGGCGCGGCTCCTGGACCCGGGCACCTTCCTCGGTGCGGTGCGGAATACCCCGCCCGCGGCGTCCGTGATCACCACCGCCATCGCGTTGGCGGCGTTGGCGGTGACCTTCTGGGTGCTGAGACGGCCGCGAACAGGTCGGTCAGGGCGGGCGCTGGAGGCAGCGGCCGTGGTGGCCGTCGGTCCAATGGTGGCGAGCTACTCGTGGGGCACGCACCTGGTCCTCCTGTTGCTGCCGATGCTCGTCCTCGTCGCGTGGGGTGTGCGTCGGCGCGACCGGCCGGTCATCGGGCTGGTCGCCGCGGGCTGGCTTCTGATCGGGCCGGGGCACAATTGGTTCCAGACTCTTCTCGTGTCCGGCTACTCGAACCTTGTCGTTCTCCGTTTGATGGCCGAGTTTGGGGTCACTGGCATCCTTTGCATCTGGGTCGCGAGCTTGCTCGCGGTTCGGCGATCAGCGAACCGACTTGATGCGACTCACCAGGATCGTGCCGAGGAAGAGGAAGACGACAGCGCTGGAGAACACCACGCGGTAGCCGGAGTTTCCGTGAGGGCCGTTTAACGCATCGATGAGCGGTCCCCCGAAGAACGGGATGATCGCCTGCGGCATCGTCAGGGCAATGTGGAAGAGGCCCATGTCCTTGGCAGATTGGCTTTTGTCGGGCAGCGTGTCGCAGGCGAGGGCCCAGTCGACGGCGAAGTAAAGCCCGTAGCCGACACCGTACGCAATCCCCAGCGCGAACACCAGGGGTATGGCTGTGGGATAGAAAGCGATGAAGACGATGGCGACAAGAGCCTGAGCTCCGCCGGAGAGATAGACGAATACTTTCCGTCGGTGCCAGCGGTCGGAGAGCAGCCCGCCGAAGAACCCAAAGGGCAGCGCCGTCAGCACTACCACCAGCAGCCAGTTCGAGGTGAAGGTATCGGGGCTGGTTGCAGGCGTGAGGACAACATCTCGGAAGAAGTTGTGCAGGTTGTACAGAACAGCCGTGATCCCACTCGAGATCATCAGCCGGGTGAAGACGACCCACGCGAAGTCACCCTCGTGAAGCGGCCGCACGAACTCGCGGATCGCCTCGCCGATAGAGCGCTGGGGGTGGGGTGGGATAGGAGCCAAACCTTCACCGCGGGCCGCCCAGATCGTCGGGATCAAGGTGAGCACAATGACCACGCTGAAGATCAGGTAGATCGCCCGGTTCGAGCCGAGCAGTGACGTGACGCCGAGGCCGCCGCCGATGCCGAGCTGGGTCATCGTCGCCAGGAAACCGCTGGCTTTGCCGAACTGCTGGGCGGGAACCACGTCCGGGATGATCCCGGCGTAGGCAGCACCTGCCGCATTGAAGAAGAACTGAACGACGACGTAGCCGACGACGATTTGCGGATAGTTGCCGGCCGTCATCAGCAAGATCAGGCCAGGAATCGTGAGTAGCGTGCCGGCCGCCATGATCGGCCGGCGACGCCCGAATCGAGTATTCAACCGATCGGACCATGCCCCCACGAGGGGCGGCACGGTCATGGCGAGAAAGCCGCCGATGCCGATCGCAAAGCCGATGGCACCGTTCTGTGAACCCTTGGCCACGACCTGGTCGACCTGGCTCTGGACGAGCACCGTGGTCAGCGGTATCCACATGAAGTTGCTGCCGAACCAGAAGGCGCTGAGGGCTGTGTGCCTGAGATTCCCGAAGCTCTCCTGGGCTGGCGCTGCCCTCGCAACCGCAGACATGACCCAAGGCTAAGTTAAGTAGGTTGCCCGCGGCGCCGGAAAAGCTGTAGGCTGTGGCGGCCCCCATGCCATCGGTCTTTTCGCGCGCCAAAGAGGTCTTGGTCGACGTGCCGCGACACGGCAAGCTTGCCTATTGCCTGTTGCGGGACGACCGTGTTCCGGCCGCCCCGAAAGCGGTCCTCCTGGCCGCGCTCGGCGTGATCATCAGCCCGATCGACTTCCCGGCGTGGATTCCGGTCCTTGGGGAGTTCGACATGCTGGCCCTCGGCATCCTGGCCGTGGAGACTTTCGTCGAGGCTTGCCCAGAGGACCTGCGGCGTGAGCACACCGACGCGATCAAGGCGAAGGAGAGCATCTTTGATCGAGATTTGCATGACACGGTGGGCGCCGCCCGGTACGGCATAGGACGGATGATGAACCGCGTCCGCGCAAGGGTGCGGCGCAGGAACGACTACCAATCGGTATCGGAGGGGCTACGGAATTGAAGGTTATGTTGACCAAGGACGTTGAGAACGTCGGGCGGGCCGGCGATGTGAAGGAGGTTGCTGACGGCTACGGCCGCAACTTCCTGTTTCGCCGCAAGCTCGCAGTACCGGCGCGTAAGGGTGTCGAAGCCGAGGCGACAAGGCTGCGCGAGGCAGCGGTCAAGCGGGAGACCAGGGATCGCGTCGAGGCCCAGGCGTTGGCCGATGAGATCAGCAACAAGACGGTTGTCGTGCGGCTGAAGGTTGGCGCCGAGGAAAAGGCGTTCGGCTCGATCACCAACCAGGACGTTGCTGCCGCGTTGAAGGCCCAGCACCGGGTGGAGATCGATCGCCACAAGATCGATATGAAGGAGCCGATCAAGACGCTGGGCGAGCACCAGGTCTCGCTCAAGCTCCACCGGGACGTGGCTGCCCACGTCAACGTGATCGTCACCCAGGACCGCTAACTCTTGGTGGACCCTGGCGGCCCAGCAGACCGCATCTCGGCCCACCCGACCGCCCGGGTTCACTGAACTTGGCGACGACGATCCCTCTCGTTCCCGGGAGGGTGCCACCGAATGACCTCGACGCCGAAATGTCGGTGCTCGGTTCGATTCTGCTCGACCCCCTTTCCGTCGCCAAGGTGCTTCAGTTTCTTCATCCGGAGGACTTCTACCGGGAGAACAACGGCCAGATCTACCGCGCGGCGCTTGACCTTTTTGCCGCGGGCGAGCCGATCGACAACGTCACGATGGCGGCGCAGTTGCAGACGATGGGGCTGCTCGATCGCGTCGGCGGGCGAGCCCAGCTCGCGTCGATGCAGGGCGCGGTGCCGACCGCGGCCAACATCGAGTACTACGGCCGCATCGTCAAGGAGAAGGCATACAAACGCCGGCTGATCTCAGCCGGCTCGAATATCGCCGGCTACGGCTACGACGACTCCGTCGAGGCTGAGGAGGCGATCAACCAGGCCCAGTCCTTGGTGTTCGGCGTCGCCGACGACCGCGACCAGCGCGACCTGTCGCGGCTTTACGACCTGCTCGGTCCGGCGATGGAGCGGATCTCCTTGCAGATGGAGAGCGGGCAAGGCATCGTCGGTATCGCGACGGGATTCCACGACCTGGATCGGATGACCGGTGGGTTCAAAGACTCAGACCTGATCATCATCGCGGGCCGGCCCGCGATGGGAAAAACGAGCCTTGCACTCAACATTGCGTTGCACTCTGCGTTGGAGGCCAAGAAGTCGATCGCCATCTTCAGTCTCGAGATGTCGAAGGAGCAGCTCACCGAACGGTTGCTGACCGAACAGGCGCAGATCGATGCTCAGCGAATGCATCGCGGCCTGCTGACCGAGGCTGAGTTCGACCGCGTGTCGAACGCGCTTGGCCCCCTTGGCGAGGCGGCCATTTTCATTGATGACACTCCAGTAATGGACGAGTTGAGTCTGCAGCTCAAGGCTCGTCAGGCCAAGATGCGCCACAACATCGACATGATCCTCATCGACTACTTGCAGCTGATGCACGGTCGCGCCCGAGGCGACGACAACCGGGTCCAGGAGGTCTCGTCGATTTCGCGCGCCCTCAAGGGACTGGCTCGCGAGCTGCGCATTCCGGTGATCGCCATCTCGCAGCTGAGCCGCGCCCCGGAGCAGCGCCCGGACAAGCGCCCGATCCTGAGCGACCTTCGTGAGTCGGGGTCGATTGAACAGGATAGTGACGTGGTCATGTTTTTGTTTCGGCCGGAGTACTACAAATCCGACGAAAGGCCGGGCATCGCCGAATTGCACGTCGCCAAGCACCGCAACGGCCCAACCGGGATGATCGAGCTCAAGTTCCGGCGCGATCACACGCGGTTCTACAACCTGGAGACGCGCCGCCCCGAACCAGGTACCGAGTAGCTCCTTGGTCATCATTCTTGTCGGCGGCCAATGGGGCGATGAAGGGAAGGGGAAGGTCATAGATTTCCTCGCCGCGAAGGCGGATATCGTCATCCGTTCGCAGGGCGGCAACAACGCCGGTCACACCGTCATCACGGAGGACGGCGAGTTCAAGTTCCAGCTCATGCCGTCGGGCATCCTTTACCCGGATTGCGTCTGCGTCATCGGCAACGGGGTGGTCGTCGACCCGATCGTGCTGCTCCGGGAGATCTCGCAGCTGCGCGAGCGGGGAATCGAGCCGAAGAACCTGATCGTCAGCGAGCGCGCCCATATGGTGATGCGTTATCACCCCCTCTTCGACCAGCTCGAGGAGGAGACGCGGGGCGACGATCGCCTGGGCACCACGTGGCGCGGCATCGGGCCCGCCTACGCGGACAAGGTCCGGCGTATCGGGTTCCGCATCGGCGACCTCCAGAAGGAAGCCTTCATGCGCAAAAAGCTCGCTTTCGTCGTCGACCAGGTGAAGAACCCTATCCTCACGAAGCTGTACGAGAAAGAGGCTTACGACTGGTCAAGCATGGTCGGCGAGTACATGGGCTACGCCAAGCAGCTCGATCCATACATCAAGGACACGTTCCCGATCATCCAGGACGCGCTGGACCGAAAGGCCAACATCCTCCTCGAGGGCGCGCAGGCCACGATGCTCGACCTGGACTTTGGCACCTATCCATACGTGACCAGTTCCAACCCGACCGCCGGCGGGGCTTTGACGGGCAGCGGCATTCCCCCGACTAAGGTCGACCTGACGATCGGAGTCTTCAAGGCGTACACGTCACGCGTCGGCTATGGCCCGTTACCGTCTGAATTGCTCAACGAGGTGGGGGACCAGATCCGCGAACGTGGCCACGAGTTCGGCACCGTAACCGGCCGGGCGCGCCGCATCGGGTGGTTCGATTCGGCCGTCGCGCGCTACTCCGTGAGGGTGAATGGCGTCGGCTGCGCCGCGCTGATGCGGCTCGACATTCTCGACGACCAGCCCGCGCTGAAGATCTGCACCGGCTACGAGTTTCGCGGCAAGCGATTCGACCATCCCATTGCCAACATCTCGCACTACAAGCACTGCAAGCCCGTCTACGAGGAGATGCCCGGTTGGGAGACGGGCATCGGCGCCGCCCGCTGCTGGGAGGACCTGCCCCAGCGGTGCCGGGACTACATCGAGCGGATCGGCGAGCTCATCGGAGTGCCGATAGAGATGGTGGGCACTGGGCCTCGTCGCGACCAGTTCGTCACCCGTGGCCGCGAGCTCTTCGAATGACCGCGACGTTATCTGGTAACTAAACCGTCGCCCAGCAACCCGAGAGACCCGCTAACTCGCTCGCGGAACGGTCTTGACGACCCTGAGGTGAGCCTCGCGCTCGCGCAGGCGGCGAGTCCGCTTCCTGCGCGCCGAGGCCAATGAACCTCCCCAGAACAGGAGCACGAACACCGCCATCACCGCCTGGACGCCGGCCACCGTCAGGAACGAGGCCTCGATGCCGTAGCCGCTTCTCCTCAAGCCGACCGCTAGGAGGCCGGCACCGAAGCCGAGCACAGGCCGGATCGCCCACGAGCCAGGGAGCAGACGCCGGTCGGAGAGCAGGAACACGGCGGCGAACCACATCGGCCCGCTGTCGAGCTGGAAGGCGTAGTCCCAATGAAACGCATAGATCGGAACAAGCGCTCCGAGGAGGAACGAGACCACCACGACCAGGCTGACGCGACGCGCGTATGCGAACCAGGCGGCTCCAATCGCGACGGCGAGCAGGGAGGTGCCGAAGACGGGACCGGGCACGTTGCCGACATAAAGACGGATGGGATCGATCGGCGCGGACGATGCGCTGAAGAAGTGGTACCAAACATTGATCGGATCGCCGAATCTCTCCCCATTGGCTGGATTGAGGTAGGCGAACGGCGCGCCTCGCGTGATGAGGGCGATGGCGGCGTACGCGAGCAAGCCGGCTTGAGCGCGGATCGCCGGGATATAGCGGGCCCGAAGCAGTTCGAGGATCACGGCGAGGACCGCAATCTCGGCAGACGTGACGCGGCCGGCGCCGACTCCAACAAGGGCGACTCCGAAGACCGCCGCGATCAGCGGGCTCGCCTGGGTGCGTGGGATGTGCCTGCGCCAGAGCCAATACGCAGCGATATGCCCAACGGCCCCGGCGGCGAGCGCGACCGCCAGCATCTCCAAGGCCGGAACCTTGAAGATGACGAGGCCCGCGATCACCGGGGGTGCCAGTGCGATTCCGGTGATCAGGTCATTCGGCAGCGAGGCCGGTTTGAATGCGGCGCGGTCCAGTGCGGCCGCCGCTCGAGCCAGCACGCAGGGATTGTAGGCAAACCGACCCTGGGGCCGATCGGGGAACCTGCCGTCGACGTCCCGGCTTGGGTGATAATCGGCGGGCTCGTGTCGCTTCCTGGCCTACGTCTCGTCGCGACGCTTGTGGCGCTGTGGGCTGTCACGTTCGCCGCGATCGGCGTTGTCGAAGCCGCGCCTCCCCCAGCAACCTGGGTGGAGCTGAAGCCGCTGCCTCACCAGGGCCGTTCAGCGATCTTCGCGCTGGCCGTCGATCCGGCGAACAACCAGGCGTTGATTGCGGGCAACTCCGAAGGCTCTCTGGTCAGGAGCACCGACGCCGGCTCGACATGGGCAACTGTGCACACGGGCAAGGCCGTGTCGACGACCATCGTGTTCAGTCCGTTCACGACCGGGCTTGTCCTCGCCGGCACGCGGGGGGCGGGCGCGCTGCTGAGTAGGGATGGCGGTGCGACGTGGTCGGCGGCGAACGGTCTCGACGGGCGGGTCGTGCGTGCGTTCGGCTTTTCTCTCACTTTCGTCGCCGCCGCCACCGACAAGGGCGTCTTCCTCAGCCAGGACGGCAGTACCTGGTCGCAGTCTGGACTGGCGGACCGAAGCATCGATGCGCTCGCCGTGTCGGCGGTCCACACACCGGTGCGGGTGCTGGCGGGCTCAGATGGACCGCTTTCCGCCGGGAATCTACCGATGTTTCAGAGCGCCGACGGCGGCGCTACCTGGGCCGCGCTCAACCCGGCCATCAGCGGCACTTACGTCGTCAAGCTCGCCGCGGGTCCGCTGCCGCCGGTCGGTGACACCAGGCCTGTCGTCGCCGGCACCAATGCCGGACTGTTCGCGTCCAATGACAACGGCCTTTCATTCGTACCGCTAAGCGGTGCAAGCCAGTTGCCGTCGACCGACTACACGCAGGTTGCTTTCATCACCGACCACTTCGATCGTTTCTACGCCGCCAGCGATGGCGGCGGCTCGGGGGCTGGCGGGTTGTGGCGCACCAACGACTCCGGTCAGACGTTCACGTCGCTTGTCCCACCAACGCCGTCCATTACAGCGCTGGCGGTCTCCAACGACGAGTCTCCCACCCTCTACGTGGCCACCTTCCGGCCCTCCGACCACGTCGCGACGCTGTGGGTGTACCACGACACGGGAGGAACGCCGCAGGGTCCCTTCGGTTCGCCAACGCCCGTCGCAAGTGGGAGCCGGACCTCGTCGAATTCGTCTCCAAGCTCCGGCCTGCTCAACATCCTCGGGTCGTCCCAGGCGCCTTACGTCGCACTTGGCCTCGGAGCGTTGGCGATCGTGCTTCTCGCCGTCGTCGCTCACCTGCGCGGCCGCCCCCGGTGACGCTCTAGACTCCGTCGAGTTGTCTGCAGTGACACGACCTCACGAGCGTTTGCGAGAGCTGGGACTCAAGCTGCCCGCACCGCCCGCCGCTGTGGCGTCCTACCTGCCCATGCGACTGGTGCCGATCGGCGGAGACCGCGCACTGCTTTACGTGGCCGGCCAGATCTCGGTCGTGGACGGTAAGCGCCTCACCGGTCGCTGCCCTGACCAGGTGACCGTCGAAGAGGCGCAGGCCAGTGCGCGGATCTGTGCGCTCAACGTGCTGGCGCAGTTCGACTCGGCCGCCGGGCTGGACAACGTCGAACAGGTGGTTCAATTGATCGGATTCGTGCTGTCGACCGACGATTTCGGCGATCAGCCGAAAGTGCTCAACGGCGCCTCCGACCTGCTGGTGGACGTCCTTGGCGAGGCGGGCCGTCACACGAGGGTGGCCCTGGGTACGAATGCGCTTCCGTTTTCTGTGACAGTCGAGATCGCGGCGGTGGCGGTTGTCCGCACCCCCTGAGCTCCGGGCGGAACAAGAAGACGTAAAGGCGCAGCGAACGGTTCGCCGTCCCCGGCTGATCCTTGTGGGAAGCCTCTTCTACCTCGCGCTGATCTTTGGTGTGATGCTTTGGCGGGGAGTCTCGATCGAACCCGAGTGGGTGGTGCTCGCGCTGCTTGTGATCGCGATCGCACTCGGCCGTGGCAAATCATTCATCTTCGACTGGGCTCCGTTTCTGATCCTCTTCTTCGGCTACGAGGAAATGCGAGGCTTTGCCTCGAAGACCGGTTTCGCACCGCACGATCTCTCGGGGCTCGAACGTGCGTTGTTCGGCGGCGCGATTCCGACTCTGGTGCTTCAGCACGCCTTCTATCACCCTGGCGTCGTCAGCTGGCAGGACGTGGTCGCGATGTTCTTTTACTTCATGCACTTCCCACTGCCGATCCTCGTCGGGTTCGTCTTCTGGATCAACAGCCGAGAGCACTACTGGCGATTCATAGCCGCTTTGCTTCTGATGTGCTTCGTCGCCTTCGCAACCTATCTCTTCTGGCCGAGCGCGCCGCCGTGGTACCAGCTGCATGACGTGGTCAAGATCAACGACCGCACCGTCAAGGCGCTGTGGGACAACCAATACTTCGTCTCTCAGATCTACCACAGCTTCAACCCCAACAAGTTCGCCGCCTTCCCGTCACTGCACGCCGCCTTCCCCGCACTGGCCGCGGTCTATGCGTGGTCGAGGTTCCGGGCGCTTGCAATTGGATTGATTCTGTGGACCGTCGCGGTCCTGCTGTCCATCGTTTATCTCGGAGAGCACTACGTGGTTGACGCGCTCGACGGCTTCGTCTACGTGGCCGCGGCCGCGCTCATTGTCGAATCGTTCAACCGCTGGCGCAGACGTCGCCTGCCGGCCGTGAATTAAGCCTGCCAGACCTTCCGCATGATCGTGCGGGCGAGCTTGTCGGGATCATGGTGCGATGGGAGCTTCACGTTGACGACGTCCGCCGCGATGAACCGGACCTCTGGGTGCTTGTCCGAGTCGAGTGGCTTGAAGACGACCTGCGATTGGCCGCCGGTCGGAGAGTGAGCGAGGTTGGAGTTGACGAGCACGAAGTCGAACAGGTTGGCGCCGACGTGCTCACGGATCACGCGCAGGTAGTCGTCGACGGCGTAGCCCTCGGTCTCACCGCTCTGCGCGGCCAGGTTGCAGATGTAGACCTTCAGCGCAGGCGACGCTTTGATGGCCTCGACCATGCCCTCGACGAGGAGGTTGGGCATGATCGACGTGTACAGAGAGCCCGGGCCGACGATGATCAGCTCGGCGTTGAGGATGGCCTGGGCAGCCTCGGGGTTGATCTGAGCGCCGTCCGGCTTGAGGAAGACATGGCCGATCGGGGCGTTCTGCCTTGGGATCTTCGACTCACCCTCAACCATTCCGCCATTGATCGATGCGACCAGAGTCACGTCCTGCAGCGTGGAAGGCACGATCGTGCCTTTCACCGCGAGGATCTTGCCCGACTCACGCAGAGCGTGCTCGAAGTTCCCAGTGACGTCGGCCATGGCCATGATGAACAGGTTTCCAAAAGAGTGGCCGTCCAGCGAACCTTCCTTGAAGCGATGCTCGAAGAGCTGCTTCATCAAAGGCTCGGCGTCGGCGAGTGCGATGAGGCACTGCCGGAAGTCGCCCGGAGGCAGGATCCGGTACTCGTCACGCAGCCTTCCCGACGAGCCCCCATCGTCTGCCACCGTCACGATGACTGACAGGTTCGAGGTATATGTCTTCAGACCTCGGAGCAGCGAGCTCAAGCCGGTGCCGCCACCGATCGCGACAATGCGAGGACCCCGGCCGCGCAGTCGGAATGAGTGAATGATCTCGACGATGCTGCTGGTGCTGTTGCCGGGCAGGAACGGACCGAGCACCGATTGCGTCAGCTTCAGGTAGCTGAACAGCAGCAGGCCAACACCGAAGATTCCAAAGATCACTGCGCGGGCCCAATAGGGCAGGAACTGCAGCGTGATGTAGTAGAACTCGTGCGGCAGGGTGGCCGCCTGATAGACCTCCTTCAAGGCATACGCGACCCCGAGCACAAGCACGAGCTCTGCGGCCATGAGAAGGAGAAGCCAACGCTTGATCTGGAGACCAGGCGTAAGCCACCGCAGCCATCGCGTCGTGGACTGAAGCCTTGTGGCCATCTACCCCGCGTGCAACAACGGTTTCAAAACGTGCAAGGTTACTTTGGTACTACGCTTCACTGAAGTATGCGGACTTTACGACGTGTCCGGCGGCTGGTGCGTTTCGCGGCGTTTGGCCTGGTCGTAGCGGCGGTCGCGACTGAGCTGGCCAAGCCGGAGCCTGAGCGCACCTGGGAGGGGCGGGTATTAGGCATGGTCCCCTACGATTTCAGGCCACCGACCTTGCAGCGCATTCGGGACGCGTACTGGAATCCGGGTTCCGGCCGTCTCTTCAGCGATCGTGTTTTCGGGGTCGGCTGGGCGGTCAACCTTCATCGCGCTAAGGCGCTCCTGGAAGTCGCTTTTGGCCGGCTCATGGGCACCGGCGAGTCGCTTTCGATCAGGATGACCGTGCGTTCGGAGGGTTCGTCGAAAAGGCCCGACGTCGTCATCACCCGGGAGTAGTGGCCAACCGCAACTTTGTTGCCGGGAGGAAATGAAGAAGCCCCACGGGGGGTAAAAACCGCGGGGCCTCAGAGGGTCGACGGAA
>DATBZP010000007.1:0-5145 GCA_036513135.1 Candidatus Dormiibacterota bacterium
CCGACGTAGAGCGCCTTGCCCTGCCGCACCGCGCTGTCGAGCGCTCCCATGGTTTCTTCCAAGGGAGTCTCCGGGTCGAAGCGGTGCGAGTAGAAGATATCCACGTACTCCAGCCCCATGCGCCTCAAGCTCTGATCGAGGCTGGCCAGGACGTACTTGCGCGAGCCCCACTCGCCGTACGGCCCAGGCCACATGTCGTAACCCGCTTTGGTCGAGATCACCAGCTCGTCACGATGTCCGGCCAGGTCGGTTGCCAAGATGCGGCCGAAGTTCTCTTCCGCCGAGCCGGGTGGCGGACCGTAGTTGTTGGCGAGGTCGAAGTGCGTGATGCCCAGGTCAAACGCACGGTGGATGACGGAGCGTTGCCCTTCGAGCGGGGTGTCGCCACCGAAGTTCTGCCACAGGCCAAGCGAGATCGCAGGCAGCTTGAGACCGCTGCGCCCGCAGCGCCGGTACGGCAGATGTCGGTATCGGTCCTCCGGCGGTTCGCTCACTGCTCGCTAACCGTGACTCGTTCCAGCGAACGACACCGCGCCCGTCATGAGTGCGACCGCTTCGGCCACCGTACGAGACTACGGGGTGATGGTGGCGACGCGGCGTCCCCTAATTCCACACCCAACCGTGCTGGACATTGCATCTACAAAATCTTACTTCATACGCCAGATACGGTCTGGGCGCGCGGTCATACGTACCAGACCCCGAGCTGTCTGCGCAGGATGAGAGTGATGTCCCGAGGTCGAGGGGAGGGATTGGGGGCGCGCGCAAGTGTCGGTTCGCTCGCGGGCACCAGCAGGTTTCCAGTGGCCGGCACAACAGGCCAATGCCACGACAGGCAACATCTCTTGTACCAGAGGGGCTCCGGGAACTGATCGCGCTGCTGTACCGGCGGGTCAGCCCGTTCCGTCGCTTTCCGGTCGCACCACAGCCGCGGCTCCACCGCCCTCGCGAACCGGCTCCGCCACGGCCTGAAAGAGCCCGTCTGGAAGAATCCGGATTCCCGTTGCCGCGCCGATGAACGAGGACGATGTGAAGGCCTCACCGAAGCGGCTCTGCAGCTCCTGACCGTAGGCAGCGATGAAGTCCGGCTCCGCCTGCGTGGTCGGCGCGTCACGCTGCGACGCACGCGGCGCGGCTATGGCGTCGGGAAGCGACATGTGGAAGTCGACGTAATCGACCAGGATCTGGAGAACAGTGGTGATGATCGTCGAGCCGCCGGGGCTACCCACCGCGAGAACCGGCCGGCCGTCGTGGAGCACGATGGTTGGGCTCATGCTCGAGCGCGGTCGCTTGTTGCCGGCTGGCAAGTTGGGATCCGGCTGACCCGGATAGACGGGCGCGGCGTCGAAATCGGTCAGCTCGTTGTTGAGCAGGAAGCCGTAGCCGGGTACGGCGATGGCGCTGCCGGCGATCTGCTCGATGGTGTTCGTGTAGCTCACAACATTGCCGAAGCGGTCGGCCACCGTGATGTGGTTGGTGGAAGTGCCCTCGTCGCCGCCGGCCCCACCGGAGCCCACCGTATCGCCGCAGGCGGAGCCGAACGGCGGATACGGATTTCCGGGTGGCACTGGGCTGGTCAGCGCGGTGGTCCCGATCAGGCACCGGCGCGTCGCGGCATAGGCGGGGGAGAGCAGTCCTCGGAGCGGCACGTCACCGAAGTTGGCGTCTCCGAGATAGCGGTTGCGATCCGCAAAGGAGAGCCGCGAGGCTTCCAGATAGCGGAACAGCGCCAAGCCACGGTCCCGGCCGCCGAGGTGGTAGCCGGCGAGGATGTTCAACGCCTCACCCACGGTCGAGCCCCCGCTCGATGGCGGTCCCATGCCGTCGATTTGGTAGCCGCGATAGTCGATAGTCGTTGGCGCCTGCTGGGGCGCGGTGTAGGCGGCCAGGTCAGACCGGGTCATGCGGCCGGGGAGCACTTGGAAGCCGAGATTGGCATTGGGGGCGAGCGGCGGATGCTGAACCGTGTCGACGAGCGCTTCGCCGATTGGCCCGTGGTAGAGGGCGCCGATGCCCTCACGGGCAATCAGACCATACGTCCTGGCCAGCTCGGGATTGCGGAGCACGCTGCCCACTGCGGGTGGCTGGCCGCCGGGCAGATAAAGAGACCGCGACGAGGTGAAGGCAGCGAGACGGGACTGGTTCTGCGCCGTCTCATCGTGGATCTTCTGGTTGACGACGAAACCGCGTTCAGCGGCCTGGATCGCGGGCTCGAGCAGCTCACCGAGGGGCTGGCTGCCGTACCGGGCGGCCGCCTCCTGCCAGGTCATCAGGGTCCCGGGGACGCCCACCGCCAGACCGGTGGTGACCCGCTGGGGGTAGAACGGGATCGGCTGACCGCTCGATGGGTCGATGAAGGCGTCGACGGGAAACGCCGCCGGCGCTTTCTCCCGCCCGTCGATGGTTACGACACGGTGCTCGCTGGCGAGGTAGATCACCATGAACCCGCCGCCGCCGATGCCGGCCACATAAGGTTCTGTGACCCCCAGGGTCGCCGCCACGGCCACCGCGGCGTCGATGGCGTTGCCGCCGCGCCGGAGCACGTCGATGCCGGCCCGGGTGGCGGTGAGATCAAGGGACGCCACCGCGCCGCCAGCGCCGGTTGCGACCGCCTGCTTCGGGGCCAGCGGCGAGGGCCCCCGGGCAGCGCCGGTTACGGCAGACGCTGGGATGAGGGCGCTGGCGACGAGAGTCGCGAGCGTCAGGCGAGGAAGCCATCGCGTCAAGTCAGACCCTCCTTGGGGCAAGTCCTCACTATCGGCCCTCCCACCGGTGATAACAAGCGCTCTTATGCGTCATACCTTGACCGCACGTGGAGCGAGGCTGACTATTCGGATTGCGGCTACGGGTGCCAGACGGGATCTTCTGGGGGTGAGGCCGGTTCGAAATGAACGGTCGCTGGGTGGATGGAGATCTTGGATCACCGCTATCGTTCCCAGCTCGTCCATGCTGACGGCCCCGCACTGATGGGTGAAGGTCACGACACCGCCGGCGACCTCCGTGTTCCCCGAGCCGGCGATGGGAAACAGGCGTGTCGCACCGGTAACCGCTGTCTCAGCTAGCCAGTGGCAGGCTTGGCCGCGGCGCGATCCGACAGCACCACCTTCGTCGGATGCCGTCAGCGCTGAGCGGATTCGCCGTTGCGGCAATCCGCTGACCGAGCTGGGCAAATGGCGCGATCTCTCGGCGGCGTGCCCGCCAGGCTGCCTGGTGTAGATTCTGCGTCGTGCGCCTTGATCTCGGCCGGATCCGCGACGCCGTGAACTCGATCGATCCGGCGTTCCTCCGGACCCCGCAGTTCGAATCGTGGCCGCTCGACGTGGCACTCGGATGCTCGGTGACGTTGAAGGTGGAGACGCTCAACCCCGTGCGCAGCTTCAAGGGCCGCGGGACCGAGCTCGTTATGTCGCGGCTGGCGTCCGAGCGCCGGTATCCATCGGTCGTATGCGCGAGCGCCGGGAATCTTGGCCAAGCGCTTGCCTACAGCGGCTCGCGACGCGGCATACCCGTTGCCGTCTTCGCCGCCGCATCCGCCAGCGCCTTGAAGATCGAACGCATGCGCTCGCTGGGGGCTACGGTGCACCTCGACGGGAATGACATTGAACGGCCAAGGACCCTCGCCCGCGAGTTCGCTCTGGTCGAAGGGGCCTTTCTGGTCGAGGACAGCCTCAATGTCGACACCTGCGAGGGTGCAGCAACGATCGGCTTGGAACTCCTCGCCGGTGAAGAGCGCCCCGATGTGCTGATCATTGCCCTCGGAGGTGGCGCCCTGGCCAGCGGCGTCGGTTATGTAACCAGGCAGTTGTCACCAAGCACCAAGGTCATCGCCGTCCAACCGACCGGTGCACCTGCGATGGCGCTGTCGTGGCGGAAGCGGACCGTGGTCAACACCGACACCATCGACACGATTGCCGATGGCGTCGCTGGCCGACACCCAATCCCGGAGGTGCTCGACGACCTTCTCAATGTCGTCGATGACGTCGTTCTCGTCGAAGATGATCTCATCAAACGCGGCATGCGGCTTCTGTTCGAGTGCGCCGGGCTCGTCGTCGAACCATCGGCTGCGCTCGGGGTGGCAGCCATTCTCGGGAACCCCGAAAGATTCGCCAGGCTAAGCGTTGCCACGGTCGTGTGCGGAAGCAATGTCACGCGTTCCGACTTCCGAGCCTGGGCGATGGACTCGCACGGCGACGTACCAGATCCGAAGCAGCGCAGCGCCTTCTCACGAACCTCGGGCGGGTAACACTTCGACATGGTGACCATCTTCCTCATGCAAGGAAGCGGTCCCCAACCCGTGACGGTTCACGGCGCTGTGGCGAGGCTGATGCGCCCTCTCACCATTCTCTCTGCGAAGGAAAGCCAGCCAAGAAGGTGAGATCTTCTCGGTCCAGCCGGGTCGGCAACGGCACGGCTTACGCGCGCCCTGAAGCTTCCCGCGTAACGAGAGGTGCGTTAGGCGCAGTTGCGGCTGGCGCGAGCTGGGAGACGGGGACTGTGGCGCGAAGCGTCGTCCCAACGCCGGGCGTCGATTCGATCTGTAGCGTCCCCCCGAGCGCGTCCAGCCGGTCTTCCATGTTGGTCAACCCAGCGCCCCGCACAACTGCCATCGCGTCGAACCCGCGTCCATCATCGGTCACCTCGACAAGCAACTGCTTCTCATCCGTGCGCAGCCGCACCGTGACTGCTGAGGCCACCGCGTACTTCTGCACGTTCTGCAGTGCCTCCAGGGTGCAGAAGTACAGGGCTGCCTCGGTCTCCTGCGGATAGCGTCCGACGCCATCGGCGTCGACATGCACCGGCAGCGTTGCCTTGCCGGCTTGCGACTTCAGTGCGGCGGCGAGCCCCTTGTCGGCAAGCAACGGAGGATAGATTCCGCGGGCCAGGTCACGCAGGGTTTCGAGCGCTTCGTCCGCGTCGCCCTTGAGGGCGACGATGGTGGCGCTGGCCTTCTCCGGATCCCTGGTGAGCAACATCTCCACCAACCCGAGCTTCACCTTCAAGGCCACAAGGTGCTGCTGGGCGCCGTCATGGAGGTTGCGTTCCAGCCGTCGTCGCTCGTTGTCCTGGGCAGCCACGAGCCGCTGCCTAGACGCGCGCAGGTCGCCCAGACGCGCCTGCAGGTCCGCGGTGAGTCCCACGTTCTTGAGC
>DATBZP010000008.1:0-3385 GCA_036513135.1 Candidatus Dormiibacterota bacterium
AGAGCATCGTTGTCTGCGCCGCCGTGCATGCAGTCGACGAAGGACTCGACGGTGGCGCGGTGCTGGGCGAACGTGGTCATGGCTACTCCTCGTTGTGAATGAGACCTGGTCGCTAGATCACTGTGGTGCCGCCGTCGACAACCAGCTCCATGCCATTGACGTAGCTCGAGTCGTCCGAGGCAAGGAACAACGCGACCGACGCGATCTCCTCGGGACGGCCCATCAGTCGCCGCGGAATCACAGACTCGAACTGCGCCTTCATCTCGGGGGACATCACCTCCTCCAGCATCGGCGAGGCGACCTGGCCGGGGGTCAGCACGTTCACCCGGATCTTCCTGTCCCTCAGCTCGGCCACCCACACCCGTGCGTAGGCGGGCAGAACGGCCTTGCTCGCTGCATACACACTCCACAAGGGGTAACCCCGCAGCGAAGCGTTCGACCCGGTCATGAAGATCGAGCCTCCATCGTTGAACAGCGGCAGCGCCTTCTGGACCGTGAACAGCGTGCCGCGCGCGTTCAGCGAGAAGGCGGCATCGAATTGCTCCTCGGTGATCTCGCCGAGCCCGCCCTGCTCGCCACCTCCAGCACTTGCCCACAACACGTCGATCGCGCCCTTTTCCTGCTTGACCGTCTCGAACAAACGGTCCAGATCGTCGAGGTTGGCCGAATCGGCCTGCACGCCGGTCACGTTCCGGCCGATCAGCTTGACGGCTTCGTTTACCGCGTCCTTCCGCCGGCCCGAGATGAAGACGTGAGCTCCTTCGTCAACGAACAACTTCGCACCGGCCAGCGCCATACCACTGGTCGCACCTGTGATCACGGCGACCTTGCCATCGAGCTTTCCCATTTGATACTCCATTCAATTGCCGCGCCGATGTTAAGTACACCGGTCTGGGTGCTTAACTTAACGGATGATCGAGCGGGATGCAAGCTATGCACACCGGTCAGTACCAACTGAGCTAGGCTAGGCCTATGACGGAGCTGGAGAAGGGGCCGCGAGGCCTGCGCCGGGGCAGGGGCGCGCGAGAGCGCATCCTCAGCGCTTCACACCAGCTGTTCCGCGATCAGGGCATCAACAGCACCGGCATGGACCAGCTCTGCGCGGTGGCCGAGGTGTCCAAGCGCACGCTCTATCAACACTTCACCGGCAAGGACGAGCTGATCGCCGAACACCTGCGGCGATTCGATCCCGACATCCTGCCCGAGGTGTTCGACCGCACCGACCTCACACCCCGCGAACGACTCCTCGCCGCCTTCAACATCCACCCGCCGCTGTGCCCGTTCATCGCGGCGGCCGTCGAAATCCCCGACCCCGGCCACCCAGCACGCGTATACGCCCGCGACTACAAGCTGGCCTTCGCCGCGCGCCTCACCGCGGCCGCCCGCGAGGCCGGCGCCACCGACCCCGAACAGCTCGGCGAGCAACTGGCGCTGCTGCTGGACGGCGCCTCGGCCCGCAGCCGAGTCCTCAACACCGAGACCCTCGCCACCGCCGCCGCCATCGCAGCCGTCCTCGTCGACAACGCCATCCCCGCCGCGGCTTGACAGGGCAGCGATAGAACGCGCGGCATCCCGCCAAGCCCGTCGGCATGGGTCGATTTCGGCGCCACAACTCGCGTCATGTCACGCGAAGGACTTCGCTGCCAACTCGAGTTGGCCGTGCATCGGCGTCCTGGTGGCTGGCGAAATGGCCGGTGGCAGCCGCGGGAGCAATTGTGCTGCAAAGGTGGGCTGACCGTACAGCAGACCGGTCGCCCTACTTCGCCTTGCTGAGATGGACCATGGCGTCATAGAGCTGCTCGTCTGTCATCGGCGGCTCGGGGATCGGATGTGCCCGCTCTGCCCGGTAGGCGTCGAGCATGAGATAGAGGTTGCGCCGCCAAGCCGTGGGCGCCGTGGCGCTGGTGGCGTCGATGATCCGGCCGATGGACCAGATGAGATTGATGATGTCGGCCTGGGCGATGTCGGGGCGAGCTTGGCCGGCTTCCTGAGCTCGGGTGAGCACATCGACAATCTGTTGGGACATCTGGTCGTGGATGCGCTCGGTCTCGGCGCTGTGAGTGAAGCGGCGGGAGAGGAAGTCGCTGAAACCTCGGTCTCCTACCTGCATGCCGAACAGGTTCTCCAAGTAGTAGACGAATCCTCCCCACGGATCGTCCATCTCCAGGGCCTTATTGGCCCCGCCGAGGAACTCGTGGAGACGAGGTCTCAAGGCAGCCATGAGCAGGTCGAGGCGTGCCGGGAAGTGGCGGTACAGGGTGCCGATGGATACGCCGGCTTCGCGGGCGATCTTCTCCAAGGAGGCATCCACGCCGTGTGTGGCGAATTCGCGCTGCGCCGCCGCGATGAGCTTGTCGCGGCTCTCTTGGGCGTCGCGGCGCATGGGTCTCCGCACCTGCTCGGCGTCGCTCTGGCTCACTCGCTCAGTCTACCGACGATGCTGAGGGCGGCCTCCGCTTCTGCGCAGCTCAAGAACCCGAGAAGGCGGTTGACGTCTTTCGAGACTGCCACAAGCTGAAACTCGAAGCACTTCCAGCAAGTCGAGTCACCCCTCCGGAATATAATGAGGCGCCCCTCCGGTTACAAAGACATCAACAACCGGAGGGGTGCCTCACCTTGGTGCTCACCCCAACACCACGGAGGAACAGTCATCATGACCACCATCAGTATCATCGGCTCGGGCAACATGGCCACCGCCATCGGCACCAGGGCGGCGAAGCACGGACACGGCGTCGAGATCTTGAGCCGCGACACCGCCAAGGCTCAGGCGCTCGCGGACCAGATCGGTAGCGGAACCACCGTCGGCACGTTCGGCGCAACGCCGTCCGGTGACATCGTCATCGTGGCGGTCCCGTACACCGACGTGGTTTCAGCCGTCGCGGACTACGGCGATGCACTGGCCGGCAAAATCCTCGTCGACATCTCCAACACGTTCAATGCCGACGCCAGCGCACTGGCAACAGCCCCAGGCAGCTCGGCGGCCCAGGAGATTGCCGCTGCCGCCCCCGACGACGCACACGTCGTCAAGGCGCTGAACACGATCTTCGGCCACGTCCTTGCTCAGGACAAGCCCCTGGACGCGTTCCTCGCAGGCGACAGCGCCGAGGCGAAGGCACGCGTCGCGGCATTCCTGGAGAGCCTGGGCCTGCGGCCCCTCGACACAGGAGGACTTCAGATGGCCACCGCCCTCGAATGGACCGGCGTCCTGCTGATGGGGCTGGCGCAGAACGGCGCCAGTTTCGACCTGGCCTTGGGCGTCGAAGTCCACTGACGGTTCTTACCCCGGGGCGTCAGCGCCCTCAACTGTGCGCACCCGCACCACCACTTCTCGCGCCACATCACTGCACTCCTGCATGATCCGCGATCCGTGCGGGTGGAAGACATG
>DATBZP010000009.1:0-5882 GCA_036513135.1 Candidatus Dormiibacterota bacterium
GCGACTCCCCTCTACTTCGCCGGCGCCAGATCTCGACCTTCTCCAGCTCCGCGACCAATGTTCCACCCATCGCGCACCTCCTTGGGATGTCTCAGCGTCATCCAATCCAAGGCGGTGGTGCATTGACCCCCTGAGAAGAACGGATGGTTCCCTCTCATCGCGCGTGTGGCTTCGCCGCAGGCGCTGCTCTCTTTCCGGTGTGAGGATGGGACTTAACGAAGTAGCCACTCCAGGCCGCGCCTAGGAGGCGACGGGGACAAAGTCGCGGCCGGGTTAAACCCGGCCGCCCCTGCCACGCTGGCGAGTTATTTCTCGGGTTTTGCTTCTTCGATCAGCATCACGGGGATGCCGTCGACGATCGGGTACATGACCTTGCAGTGTGGGCAGCGCAGCTGATCGGGCTCTTTGAACTCCACCTTCGTGTGGCATTTCGGGCACGCCAGGATTTCGAGCAGTTCGTGGGAGATCACCCGCGCATGGTAGTACGGTTCGCGCCATGACCCTCCGGCGCCTCTACCTCTACCTGGTGAGCGCAGCCGGTCTGGGTCTTCTGGCCGCCGGACTCGCACTGCTCGGCACCACCGTGCTGCTCTTCGTTTTCAACGATCCTTCGGCTCAGGACAACCGGACCCAGCTGGCCATATTCACGGCGATGACGCTCGTCGCGTTGCCCGTCTGGGGCGTGCATTTCTGGTTCGCTCGCCGGTTCGCCGTGCGCGACAAAGACGAGCGCGCCTCTGCCATCCGGCACCTTTACATCTATCTGGCGTGCATGGCTTCGGCCCTTGGCGCCATGGTCGCGTTGGCGATCACCGGCGGCGACCTGCTGCGCCCGCTGATCGACACCTGCTCTCCCATTGGATACGGCCCGAAGGGCGGCATCGGTGTCTCCTGCCCCGCTGACGCTGACTGGCTTGCCACCTCGCAGGCTGCATGGGTCGCGCTGGTCTTCTTGGTGATCTGGGCATTCCATTTCCAGGTCGCGGCGCGCGATCGCGCGGCGGTTGGCCAGACGGGCGCGTCCGCCACTCTTCGGCGCTGGTACATGTACGTCGTCCTGCTCGTCGGGCTGCTGGTGATGCTTGGCGGCGGGTACGGCTTGATCGACCTGGCCTGGCTGAAAGCGCGGCAGAGCACGCTGGCCAGTACCAGCTACCTGGGCGACTCAGCCGGTTTTCTCCTGGCCGGTCTTATCGTGTGGGGCTTCCACGCGCGCACGATCGCGC
Source organism: Candidatus Dormiibacterota bacterium (assembly GCA_036513135.1). Classification (GTDB taxonomy): domain Bacteria; phylum Chloroflexota; class Dormibacteria; order Dormibacterales; family Dormibacteraceae; genus Palsa-870. The sequence continues at coordinate 1,227 of DATBZP010000009.1, forward strand.
AGAACCACGTCGCGGATGATCGCCACTCCACGCTTCGGGCGCTGGAAGGTTTCATCGCCGTAGCGGTCTGCATCGCCTTCGCCCTGGTCGGCGCCAGCCAGATCCTCTATTACTCACTTGCGCGGGCCCTTGGCGTGAATGATCCGGGTGGTGTCGGGAACGACATCCTCACCGGGCTTGCAGTGCCGGTTTCGCAGCTCCTCGTCTACGGGACCGCATGGTTGCTCGTGCGGCGCCGGCTGGCGCGAGACGCGATGGCCCAGGAGGGTGATCGCCAAGCGGACATTCGTCGCCTCTATACGAACCTGGCGGCCCTCGTCTCTCTCGGAGCTTGGGCGACTGGTGCGGGCGGGCTGCTATGGACCCTCGCCGAGCAGCTGGAAGCGCCGCTGATCGGAGTCACAGCTGGCAACTGGAAGGATCCGGTCAGCCTGTGGGTGACCCTCCTGGTCGTTGGCGTGGCGGTGTGGCTCGCACACTGGCGACAAGAGCCATGGGCCGCCGACCGTCAATCGCTGCCACGCCGGCTCTACGTCTGGGCCGCGCTGCTCGTCAGCGTGCTGGTGATGCTGGGCGCCGGCGTGGGGATGCTCAACGCCCTGCTGCAACAGCTCTTCAGCGCGCATCCAGCGCTCAACGCCAGCTCAAACCTGGACTTCGGGCACTACCTTGCGGTGATCGTCGTCGCCGCAGGTGTCGGCGTCTACCACTGGAGGGTGCTCAGGGCTGATGCGGCCGCCCGGCCGCCGAAGGCCGCCGCCGGGCCCGCGACCGCCGCCGTTGCGGCCGCCGAGCCTGTCCTTATTGCTGCACACGAGGTTGCGGATCCGCACACGCGTCGCTACATGCTCTCGGTAACCGACGCGACCGATGACGACGTGCACCAGGCGCTGGCGAGCCTGCCGCCGCACGCGGCCTACAAGCTCACACCGACAGAAGAAGGTGCGCTGCCAGTTGACGGCCGCTGACCCGCCGGGCCTCCTCGATCTCGTCGACTGGCGTCGCCGGGTAGGCGACCTTTACCGAATCAGCGGACCTGACGCGGTGGGCCGTTTCAGGAAGGGACGTGACGAGCTGTTCCGCACCCACCCGCAGTCTCCGATCGAGCCGGAGGAACGCAGCTCGTTCGCGGGTCTTCACCACTTTCCGCACGACCCGGCGTACCGGCTGGAGGCCCGCTTCGAGCCGGGCGAGGGGTCGGAGCTCCTCATCGATACCGGCGGCGACGATGGGGCGGTCCGGTATCGAAGGGCCGGCCGTCTCGCGTTCCGATTGCTAGGCGAGGGCTGCCGGCTGACCGTCCTCAGCCTTGTGCAGTACGCGGGCGGGCTGTTCGTGCCGTTTCGCGACGCCACATCCGGTCGCGAGACCTATGGCGGCGGGCGCTACCTCTTCGATACCGCCAAAGACACAGACGGGCTGGTGCTCGAGATCACGCCCGGTTCCCGCGACGTCACGATCGACTTCAACTACGCCTACAACGCCTCGTGCGCGTACAGCCCGCGGTGGGCATGCCCGCTCGCTCCACCCGAGAACTTCTTGACGGTGCCGGTGCGAGCTGGCGAACTGACTTACAAGCCCTAGGAGAAGATCGAACCGCCCCTCACGGCCGCGCCCCCTGAGCGGGCGGGCCCGAGCTCCTACAGGGTGGGGAGCTTAGGCGCTGCCGTTGACGACTTTGATCAGCTCGCCTACGCGCGCGATCGACTCGTCCGTCCCATAGATGTTGTTGTTGAACGTGAAGCCGGTGAACCCGGCGTCCATGTACGTGCCGATCAGCTCCGCAGCCTGGGGCAGGGTAGCGACCCTCGCCATGGCGCGGCGCTCCGGAGTGAGGCTGTCAAGGATGGCTTTCCCGTCCTTTTCGTTCTCCACGAGGACAAGACCGACTCCGAGAGTCAGCTGAACCTCCGAGGGATCTCGCTTGACCGCCTCGCAGTGCTCAAGGAAGATCTGCTTCTTACGGTTCAGCTCCTCGACCGGCCCACCGAACCAGTGACCGATGTCGCCGTGCTGGGCTAGAAGGCGAAGCGTCCGCCGCTCGCCGGTGCCGCCGATCAGGATCTTGGGGCCTCCGGGCTGCACGGGGCGCGGGACGTTGAGCGCGTGGTCGATCGTGTAGTACTGGCCTTCGAATGACGGCCGGTCCTGCGTGAACATCAGCTTCGCGATGGTCAGCGCCTCGTCGAGGCGGTCCATCCGCTGGCCGATGGGCGGAAACTCGACGCCATAGCCCTTGTGCTCGTCCTCGTTCCAGGCGGCCCCGATGCCGAGGATGGCGCGGCCTTTGGAGATGACGTCGAGCATCGTCACCTGCTTGGCGAGTATCGCGGGGTTGCGGTAGGTCACTCCCGTGACGAGCGTTCCGAGCTTGACCCGGGATGTACTGGCGGCAAGCGCGCCCAGAGTGGTGTACGCCTCCATCATCGGCTCGGTCTCGGGTCCGATCCCTCGGATCTGATAGAAGTGGTCCATGACGGTCACGAGATCGAAGCCGGCCTTCTCGGCCGCCATCGCCTGCCCGACCACACGATCGAAGAGGCGGTCGCTCGGAATATCGGGGAACGTGAAATTGGGCATATGGAAACCGAATAGAGCTTTCATCTCCTACAAGAACTCCCGATCACGACCAGAACATTCCGTAACGGGCCTGACGAGTCCGGCGTTGACCGTCGCATGAAATGGTCAACGTCGGCGGGAGTTGGTGTGGCTCTGGCCGTCCTTCTCTATGGCACCGTCCTCGTGTTCCAGGCCTTCGACCGCAACTCCAACTCGGCGAGCGATACGATCCGGCCCTTCGTGATCACGATGGGACCGGTTTGGGCGCTCGCGATCTGGGCGGCCGCCGTCATTCTGCGAAAACCGCGCCCATAGATAGAATTTGTGGCTACGGCCGTGGCCATAGACGAATCACGTAACGGCAAGCCCAGCGGAATTCAGCTGGTCCAGGTCGAGGGCTTCCTCGAGGTCGCCCGCAGGGGCAGCGTCAGCCGGGCCGCAGAAGCACTCTTCATCACCCAGCCAACCCTGACCGCCCGCCTCCACGGCCTGGAGCGAGAGCTTGGGACCTCGCTCTTCCTACGCACCCCGCACGGCATGCGGCTTACCGACGCCGGCCGGGCCTGGATCCCATTTGCCGAGCGCGCGCTTCGAGCCCTGGTCGACGGGCGAGATGCCCTCGAGCAGGTGATGACGGCGTCGGCCGGCCACCTGATGATCGCGGCGGCCCCGGCGGTGAGCACCTATGTGCTGCCGGAGCTTCTCGCGCGATTCGTCGCCGGTCACCCCAGGGTCGAGGTGTCGGTGCGGACAGGCCATTCCGAGGACGTCGTCGAGCTTGTGCTGCGCGACGAGGTGCAGATCGGCCTCGGGCGAGCCATCCGCCACCCGGAACTGGAGTTGCGACCGTTCCATACCGAGGAGCTCGTCCTCGTCTGCGCACCCGATCACCCTTTCACCAGGCGAGCGAATGTCCCGATGGCCGACGTCGCCTCCGAGAAGCTGATCATGTTCGACCGCACATCGAGCTACTACGAGATCACTCAGGGCGCTTTCCTGTCCGCTGGCGTGAAACTCCGCGGGTTGATGGAGCTCGACTCGATCGAGGCTGCCAAGAAGATGGTGGAGCGCGGGCTGGGAGTTGCCCTCCTGCCCGGCACCGCGGTGGCACGCGAAGTGGAGGGCGGCACGTTGTGCGTCGTGGCGATGAAGGACGCACCGCGCATGCACAACTCGATCGTCGTCTTCCGGCGCAGGGATGCCGGGCAGCCTGAGGGCATAGTCGCGGCGTTTCTCGAACTTATAGAAACGCGCAGCTGAGCACTTTCGGTGCATCGGATTTCTCGATAGGTTTCATCAGATCTATTAATTGGACTTATATTCGACTCCTTGATAGCTTCTGGCTCATGGACAGTCACGAGCAGGCGCCGGAGCTGGAGACAGAGCCCTCGACACACGAGTGCGAATGCCCCGAGCCCTGCAACTGCGACCACGAGAACGAGTAGACCCTCCTGCCGTCCGCGTTAGAAATCTGAGTTCGAATCGAAAGGAGGGTTTGATGGAGCTTGTCTCCACGCCCCTGCTCCCGCAGGGGTTGAAAGTCCCGGCGTCGCGCAACGAGGATCCGAGCAAGCGGCTGCGGCGCCTGCTCGCTGCCAAGCCCTATGTCTTTGGTCCCGGGGTGTACGACCCCATGGGCGCCGAGCTCGTCATGTACCACGGCTTCGATGCGGTCTACTTCAGCGGCTACTCCTTCGCGATCGGCCACCTGGGCACCACCGACATGGACCTCTATTCGTCCGTCGAGATTGCCGACGGGGCCCGGCGCACTGTGAGCGCGCTGCGCAAGTTCCAGCTCACGATGGCGATGGGCGACCCAGAGAAGGAGGCGCTGCCGATCCACCTGGAGATCCCGCCCGTCGTCGTGGACATGGACGCCGGTTACGGAAATCTCTTCAACGTGCAGCGCACCGTTGAGCTGTATGTGCGAGCCGGGGTGGCGGCCGCACACCTGGAGGACCAGGTGATGCCCAAGCGCTGCGGCCACATCGCGGGGAAGGCGCTCATCTCGGCCGCCGAGTTCGTCGGCAAGCTCAAGATGATGCGCAGCGCCGCGGACGACCTGGGGCACGAGGACTTTGTCATCATCGCGCGCAC
>DATBZP010000010.1:0-38148 GCA_036513135.1 Candidatus Dormiibacterota bacterium
TTGCCGAGGATCACGGGCACGAGCGTGGTGGGGCGTTCGCTCCAACGCGGCCTCGTGATGTCGATCTCGCCGACGCAGCGCATGCCGTACTTGTCGAGGAAGGCCTGGATGGCGTCCCGCGCTTCCCGCCCGCCCGCAAGCTTGGCCAGCTCGTCCAGGAAGCCCTCGTCCTCGACGTGTTGTAGAAAAGCCACCACCTCCGGATGCAGGCGGATCACGTCCGCGACGTCCAGGAGCGCCAGCCCCATCTCCGACGTGACGTTGTGGGGGACGGACTGCGTGAGCGTGTCGGCCGCGTTCTTCTCGCCCAGCCACGCCTGCAGATGCTCGTTTAGCCACCCGGTGGCCTCCATCGCCCCCATGAAAACCTGATGGCTTCGCGGATCGAACAGGATCCGCTTCAGCTCCTGGATGTCCGCCAGGATGAAGTCGAACAGCGCCGGTCCGGACTTCGTCCGGATGTCGCGTTTCAAGGTGGCGATGGACTCCTGGTTACGTCCGATCAGATCGGTGACGATGGCCGGATCGGTCTCGATCGGGGCTTGCGCGCCGCCTGCCGGCGCCCCGCCTGGACCCTCGTCCGGGAGCGACGGGATGAAGTCGCCGCGTTCGAGGATTCTCTGCAGTGCGTCCCCGATCAGGGGATCGCCCCTCCCCATGACTTCCAGGAGGCCGGCACGGCTGGCTGGGGACGCCAGGTCTCGGGCGACGTCGACGAACAGCCTCCCGCCCGCCACGTACATCGGCCGGGGTGTCGTCATCTGCCAGAACGACAACCCGAGGGGTTTCATCGGGTCGGTCATCATCTGCTGGTGACCGACGGAGACGTAGACGTGGTTCTCCTGGTCGCCGGCCGCGGGGATGGGGAACAGCGTGGTGATCGGCCGGCTCTGGACGATGTGGAAGCCGTCATCGTCCAGGCACCATTCGATGTCCTGAGGGCATCCGAAGTGCGCTTCTATCCGCCGTCCCAGCTGGGCGAGCCGCACGACCTGCGCATCTGTCAGCGCTGGCTGCTCCTGCCGCGCCGGGTCGATCGCCTGTTCCTGCGTCCCGCCAGCCGGCAGGGCGTGGATGGCAAGCTGCTTGATGGCAACCGTCTTGGCGACGACCTCGCCGTCCCGCACCTGGTAGGCGTCCGCGTTCACCAGGCCTGAGACCAGGGCCTCGCCTAGGCCGAAGCTGGCCTCCACGCAGGCCACCTTTCGGTTGCACGTGACGGGGTCGGCCGTGAAGAGGACGCCGGCTGCCTCCGGGAAGACCATCTGCTGCACGACCACGGCCATGTGGACCTTCCTTTGGCCGAATCCGTTCCGCAAGCGGTAGGTCACGGCCCGCTCAGTGAAAAGGGAGGCCCAGCACCGGCTGACGTGCTCGAGGATCGCTGCCAACCCGACGATGTTCAGGTACGTGTCCTGCTGGCCAGCGAAGGAGGCCGTCGGCAGGTCCTCTGCCGTCGCGCTCGATCGGACCGCGTAGGCGGATCGCTCGCCGAGCCGGGCGAGCGAGCGCGTGATCGCCTCCGCAAGATCGTCGGGGATGGCGATCCCTTCGAGGGTCCGGCGGATCTCGGCGCTGAGCGTGCGGATCGCCTCCCGGTCATCCGGGTTCAGGCGCGCCAGCCGATCAAGCCGTTCGTCGATGGACGGCGCTTCCGCCATGATCCGCCGGAAGGCATCCGTTGTCACACAGAAGCCAGCCGGTACGCGGATGCCTTCGATCCGCGAAAGCTCCCCTAGGTGCGCGCCCTTGCCGCCAACGACCGCGACCTGCGTCTGGTCGATCTCCTGGAAACCCAGCACGTAGCTGCCCATCCGTCCACCTTCTCCTTGAGCCCCCTCGGGCATCGCTCATTCCTACAGTCGGGTCGCGCGGACGCGTGTGGGCAAGCTTGTGACGCTATCGCTTGCGCACTTTGATCGTGTTCAGCCGCACAGCTTCGAGAATCAGCGCCTTCAACGCAGCCTCATCGACAGCGTCACCTTCGTGGAAGTCGATGGCGCGAACTGAGTTGCTATCTAGTCTCGTGTTGAAGAGCTCCTTGGAATCCTTCATCGAAGCGCCTTTGGGGAAGGTCAGCCTCACCGCGTTTTTGAGGGCATCTCCTATGCATACGATTCCGTCATGAGACCAGACCGGTACTCCCATCGGGTTGCTGGGCTTTTTCCACTTCACTTCTTCGACCATGCCGGCGTCGGCTTGTTTGATCAAGGCGCGAAGCTGTGACAGCGTCTTGCCTCGCCAATCACCCAGCGCCTTGATCTTGGCATCGATCAGTTGAGAGCTGGACGTGTCTTTCAAAGAATGGCTCGTGCTTGCCTTCATGCTCAACTCAACTTCTCCAATGGCCGACCTGTCCGGTTCAAAAACTGCGTCGGTCTGGGCGATTCCGCCCCTAGAGCGCACACGCTGATTGACCCCGAATCAGGAGCGCGCAGCCCGGAGATGCACTCCACAGTGGTCGTCTTGCCAGCGCCGTTGGGTCCGATGATTCCGAAAATCTCGCCTTCATGTATGGAAAGCGAGACGTCGTTGACGGCAACCAGCCCTCCGTACTTCTTGACGATGTGTTGAACGGTGACCGCCGGCGCCGCGCTCACGATGCCAGCCCGCCGAGCAGATTGCGCAGCGCCTCGGTGTACACGTCCAGGGCCGGGCAACCTCGTGTTGTCAGGGTCACTGCGGTCGTCAGCCCATTCCCATCCCAGGTCTTCTCGCTCGTGAGGTAGCCGGCGTCCTCGAGCTTTCGAAAATGCGACAAATCACGCTGGCTCAACGAGCCGGCCGTTCTTTGACAGGTTCGGGTCGGTGCATGCGGCAAGGTTGAAACAGCAGGGCCGTCGCTTCCCGCTTTTCATTTTCGAGATACTTACTACGACCCGTCGTTTGCGCGTATCAGGGTTTTGGGTTGCATTGACCCATCGGACCCATTCCCAGCGCGCCATCGGCGTAATACCTTTCCATAGCTCTCGGATCTTCTGAGGGGCAGCTGCCAGCGCTGCGTCAAGATCCTGTGGCACATTCGGCTCCGGCCAGTCTTTGCGTGACTCAATTTCGAGGGTCGCGGTGTCACCCGCGCTTAAAGCAGCGATTCGTTGCAGCTTTCCTTCAATCCTCATCCAGTGGCCAAAATAGCCGTCTGGTTCCAACACCGTCTGGAACCCATGGCCATTGATCGTTCCTTGTACTGCCACCTGCCCGCGCGACGGCAGTTTCCCGCTCGCTTTCTCAGGCAAGCGCAAGACAGTCCAATTGGCGATCGTGTACAGCGTGGCGTCAAAGCGAATTGTTGGCACCCCTGGGCGCTGACTCATGGTAGTCATCTATTTTTGCAGTCCTACGACCGCGATGGCCGCTTCCGGGACGGCGGCGCGGTGCTCGTCGACGCCGGCGTCGAGTACTACGCGCAGGCGACCAGACCGGATCCGCTGGCGGACCGAGCCGCCGATGGACGGGGTCGATCGGCCCATATGAAGCCGGACCCCTCGACAGGTTTAGGTCAGCTGACTCGCCAACTCCCGCTCGGCCGGTCTACGCGCTCGACACGTCTCGCTGCCTCATCAACATCAGAGCGGCGCCGAAACCGACCACAAAGACCAGCACCATCGATATCGCCGGCGTCCAGGACAGGTCGCCGACGACAGGGTTGCCGTAAAGATGGAAGACGGACAGGTTCTGCATCCAAGTGGGCAGCTTGAACAGTGGACCAAGGTCTCCGAGGATGTACTCGACAACGACAAAGGTGGCCAGAACTGGGACGGCGATCTTTGGCCACCGGCTGGCCACCGCGACACCCAGACCGCCGAAGGCAAGCGCGAACGGCCACAGCAGCGCTGATGCGGTGAACACGTGGCCCGCGTCGAGGTTGAGGCCGGACGACGGCACCGTCGACGCCACGCCAATGTAACCGGCGATCACGATCAGCAGGCTGGCGACCGCGAATTCAAGGGCGCGCTCGATAACCACCCGCGAGCGCGAGATCGGGGCGCTCAGGAGCATCTCGACGCGTCCCTCCTGGTCCTGGGCCGACCAGCGCGAAACCTGCACGACCGCATAGCCGGCCAGCAGCAGCAGCGCAATGCCGAACCAGACGAGCCCCAGGAGCGCCGTGTACTTCGGGCCCGGCGCAATTTTCTGGAACAGCTGCGCGAGGTTCGGGTCCGAGAAGAGCGCATCGCCCATCGACTTTGTCACCGAGAGCATCAGCGAACCCAGCAGCAGCGTGCTGACCACCCACACGGAAAGGCCTACTCGCTGTTCCCATATTCCCTCGGTGAAGGGCATGCGAAGCATCACGTTGCGCGAGGCCACCCGCACGGCGGCGCGGGCGCGACGACCCCATGTAAACAGACCGCTGCCGATGTCGCGGCGCTGGAAGATTGGGATCACTGCGCCCACCAGAACCGCCCCGGCCACGGCTAGTCCGAGGGTCGCGCCCAGGTCGAAGGTGCCGCCAGGAGCCGCCGATGTCGTCTGTTCCATCCAGTGAAACGGTGAGAAGACCCCGATCCACGAAGCCGAGTCGATGGTGTCCGCGATCCCATTGACCACCAGGAGCAGAACCAGGGCGCCGACGCCCAACGCGGTGGCAGTCTGGCGCTCGGCGGGGAACTGCGAGATCAGGAGGGCGATCGCATAGCCGGTGAAGATGCCCGCCGCCATGGACAGGCCCTTTCCGACCTCACCAGCGAGATTCGGGTCCTGGTGCACCAATGGGGCGACGGCCGCGATACCGAGCACGGACGCGAAGCACGCCACAAGAAGCACGAGGCCAAAGGCCGCGCTTCGCGCCAGCAGCAACCGTGCCCGCGAGACGCCGGCGGCGATCCATTGCTCAGTGATGCCTCGATCCTCGTCGCCGCGGCCGATCCCCACGCCCGCGAGACCCGCCCAGAGCATCATCAGAATGATCGCCCCGGAGAGCCACTTGTACTGCTCATAACCGCCCAACGTTTCCGGATGCACCGGTATCGGGATGATGAATGCGAACTGCTTGGCCACCAGGAGGATCGCGCGTCCGAATGCGGCTTGCGACTCCGCTGTGGACCCGGCGGCCTGTGTGAAGGCAGCTCCGTAAAGGAAGGAGATCAGGAAGCCGCCGACGCCGAACCCGATAAGGCCGCGGCGATGCAATCGCCAGGCCATCCAGGGGATCACGACGCCGCCTCCTTGGGTTGATCTTCGTAGTACGTGAGAAAGATCTCCTCCAGGCTTGGTTCGTGGCTCGTCACGTTGACTACGTGATGTCCGGCCAAAGCGTCAACGATGGGTTCGAACGAGCCCCGCATGGTGAATGTGATGCTGTGGTGGTTGGATTTCACGTTCTCAACGCCCGCGAGATGCTCGAACAGCTGCGGCTGCACGTCGCCGGCGAACTCGACCTCGACCCGGCGCACGTGCATCTCGTGCAGGTCCTCCAGTCGGGCGACCTTGACCAGCTTTCCACGGCGGATGATCCCGACCCGCTGGCAGACGTGCTCGACCTCCGACAGCACGTGGGAGGAGAGGAACACCGTGGCGCCGTCCGCCTGTGCTTCCTGCACCAGCTTGAAGAACTCCTGCTGGTTGAGTGGGTCGAGGCCGCTCGACGGCTCGTCGAGGATCAGGAGTTTCGGCCGGTGCATGAACGCAAGCAGGATCCCGAGCTTGCGCTTGTTGCCCGAGGAGTACTCGCGGAACTTGAGCCCGAGGTCGAGGTCGAAACGTTCGGTGATCTCCTTCACCCGCTTCTGGTCGACGCCGCCCCGCAGCGCACCGAAATGACCCGCGATGTCGCGGCCGCGCAAGCCTCCGAACTGCGGCAGCTCTCCGGGTAGGTAGCCCACCAGACGCTTGATCTCGACCGACTGCTGGATGGCGTCCAGGCCGAAAGCGGAAGCCGATCCTCGCGTGGCGTGGATCAGGCCCATGAGCAGGCGGATGGTTGTGCTCTTGCCCGATCCATTAGGTCCGAGATAGCCAAACACCTCTCCCTCGACCACCTCGAGGTCGAGATCGAAGAGGCCCCTCCCCCCGCCGAAGTCCTTGGTCAGACCCTGGGTCCTGATCGCCGCGGTCATTGCGCTGCCTCCTTCATTGGGTGCTTACCCAAACCAAAACCGCAGGGTCGACTCGTCCGTGAGCGTGGCCGACCCCTCGGGGATTCCCAGAATCCGTTCGAACGCCTCATGCAAGGCGCCGAAAGCCCGCAGCACATCATCAAAGCTGGTGGTGCCGGCCTGGCGGGCGAGGAAAAGCTCACCGGCAAACTCCTGATAACCCTGCACCAGGTAAAGGAGCACCCTCGCCGTTTCGTCGGGCGAGCTCGAGATGACGATGGTGCCTTCGTTGACGCCCTGCTGGATGACCATGGAGAGGATCGGTCCCAGCCGGCTCGCGGTCATCCGGCGAACCTTCTCGCGGACCAGCGCGTTGCCTTCAGAGTTCCAGACCTCCATGATCGCCAGCACCAGCTCCTTCTGTTCGGCCTTGAACTGGGCGATCCCGCCCACCACTCGTTCCAACTTCTTGAGCGCGGGCAAGGATGGGTCGGCCAGGATTGGTGCCACAGCAGCCATCGCGTTGTCTGCAAAGCGCTCGCCGACGGCATCGAGGAGCACCTGCTTAGAGTCGAAGTAGTGGTAAAAGGCTCCTTTCGATGCTTCGAGCTTGTCCAGCACGTCCTGGATACTCATCTGCTCATAACCCTTGGTCTGGATGAGGTTCTGGGCGACGTCCAAAAAGGCGTCGCGGCGGACTTTGTGGACCTCTACGTTCACCGTGCGAGCCATCCGCTAACTATAACCGACCGACTGCCGGTTTCTCAATATGCAACTACCGAATCGATCGAACCCCAGGCAGCGGGAAATCGCCTGGGTTTGTCGGAGGAACCGCGTCATCTGATCGATAACTACCTCGAGGCCCTCAGGACTTTGATCGCCTTGAGGACGTCCAGAACACTCCAGCATTAATCGCGAAGTGGCCACGCATGAGCACCTCAACGCTGTGGGGTGGATTGCCGATCGCTCCAGCCACGCGTCAGCCTTGACTCGGCACCACGAATGTCTTGCCGCAAAACCGACATTTGTAGCTGCTGCCGCCCGGTCCACGCGAGACCAGCTGCCGTTCGAGATGTTGACAACGTTCTGCCCGTTGAGTAGGTGCCAGTGCTTGGACACGAACTCTGACTTTCGGCCGCAAGTTCCGGAAGTTAGGACGGAAGTCTTGCTTCGAATCCTTATTCGATTGGGCTTCGCGGAATATGAGCAAGGTGGACCCTGGGTTGAGGCTTCGGGGGTCGATATCTTGCTCTCGAGGAACGCGGTCCTTGTCGGCATAGCCATAGGCCTTAAACCCATATTGTCTGGCCAATCTAGGGAGCTCTGTCGACAACGTCGCCTTGATCGCCCCGCCCACACCTGACGCCCCAAAGCCGTGAACAACCAGCAGGACGGTTTCCCGGCCGAGGCGAGCACTCTTGACCTCGGCCTTCAGCTGCTCCATCGCCTCAGAAACAGTCTGGCCTGAATGCGCGATGTCTACCTTTCGCACGGCCTCACCTACAAAGCTTGCGTCACGAGCGCTGGTGCTGACGAGAAGCTCGCCTTATCGCTGGCAAAGCTCGGATGACGGAGGTCGGACCGCTTCGCGCTCAGTCCGCGGCAAAATGATTCAAATCTCCTTCGAGCGTTGCGGGTAGTCCCATATCCTCGAGTAACCCGCCGGCTCCTTGACCGCCCTTCCGAACTCGATGACCGCCGGTGTTGTGTCCTGATGTGACCCCGCTGATCCGTCCGGATCCGGGAATGCGTGATCCGGCTGTGATCCGGCGAATGTCCAGATAGACCGGTCAAACCTAGGGCCGATCTGCTTGGGGAGGCACGGGATGGCGAGCGCGAAGGATGTGCACGTCGACACCTGAGAGCAGCCGGATGATCTCGCTGGTTGTATCCCACGGCAGCCATCGAGCTCGGCGGCGGTGGCCGAGCACGACCTCGGTCGCCTTCGCCTCGCGGACGTATCCGACCAGCGCCCTGGCCACGTTGCGGTCGTCAAGCCGGACGAACTCCCCGCCGAGCTGGTGCGTCACCGACGCGTAGCCGCCCAGCAACGCCTTCTCTTCGTCCCGCAACCGATGGGTCCGGACGGTGACGACCGAGAGTTTGGCTCCCGATGACACGGCATTGCGGGCGACTGTGCGAATCCGTTCTTCCATCCCGGCGGCGACCGGAAGACCGAGCACGATCCGTCCTCGGAACTCGAGCGGAGCTTGCGTCGTCGGCAGGTACCGGGAGAGCTGCCGGTCCATGTGCTCCGCGGTCATCCGGAGCGCCGTTTCGCGCAGGATGGCCAGCACTGCCGGACGAAGCTCGCGCTGCATGCCGGCGGCCAGCTGCGCCGGCGTGAGAATCGCATGCTGCTTGATTCGGGCCAGCAGGTCCTCGGGTGTGATGTCGACGTACTCAATCTCGTCGATCTGGTTGAAGATCTCGTCGCTGAGCAGCGGCTCCGGGAGGCGATCACCATGCATCCCGCCCACCGCGGCCGCGGCGCTGCGCATGGAGAGGAGGTGCAGGGTGGCGAGCACCGTGATACCGGCTGAGAGCAGCCGCGGCACGGACTCGATGCGCGGCCTCCCCGAGACGTCGACTCCCATCAGGTCGTCGATGCAAGCGACCTCAGGATTGCGCGCGAGGAGCGCCCCGACGTCGAGCGGCCGCGATGCCTGCATCTCGCGCGTCGCCTGGATCACATCGAGCGCGCTGAGCGCCTTCGATGCCGGATCGTGGATGTCGTAGGCGGCGACCACCACGTCGGTCCCGCGGCTGTGGCGCCTGCGAGCTTCGTCGAGCATCGCCGTCGTCGTGCCACAGCCACGGGCGTAGCCGAGGTAGACACGCAGCATCGCGCGGCGCCGGCCCTCGGACGCGATCTGGCGCAGCAGCTCCGCCGGATCGGGACGGCGCTCGCTCCTCCGGCTCACCTGGCGAACCTCGCGATCACGTGGACATCCGCTTCTGGTAGCCCGTCGATGATCCGATCGACGACATTCGGGAGGAGGCGGTCGATCCAGCGGTTGTCGCGCGGTTCGCCGACGACAACGTGGTCGGAGCCCGCATCGCGCGCCGCCTGGATGATGGCTCGGGCCGGGTCGTTCCCGGCGAGCACCGCGAACGAGCACCCGAGGTGCTCCGCCAACTCACGGTACGGGTCGACTCGCGCGTCCTCCGATGGGTCGGCCACCACGGTCACGACCAGGCAGAAACCACCGCGCCGGCGCGCCAGGCGCACGCCGCGACGCATCAACTCTTCGGACGCCTCTCCGCAGGACACCGCGACCAGCACGTCCTCTGGTGAGTCGACCACGCTGCGCGTTCGCGCCATCGAGTCGGCGACCAGGCGCAGTCCGATCTGGCGCATGGCGGCAAGGTTGCCGGGCTTGAAGAAGTTGGCAAGCGCAACGTCGACTTTGTCTACCGCGTAGATGTTTCCGTGCCGCATCCGCTTCCGAAGGGCCTCGGGAGCGATGTCGATGAACTGCACCACGTCGGCACTGTCGATCTCCTTGTCGGGCACCGTCTCTCGCACGACGATCCCGGTCACTTTCTCGACCAGGTCTTTGACGCTTTCGACGTGCTGAACATTGACGGTCGAAATTACGTTGACGCCGGCGGCGCGAAGGTCGTCGACGTCTTGCCATCGTTTGGGGTGTCGTAGACCCGGCGCGTTGGTGTGTGCCAGCTCGTCGACCAGGGCGATCTCGGGCTTACGCTCGAGCATCCAGTCGAGGTCCATGTCCTCGAGGGTCGCGCCTCGGTAGCTGACGACGGCGCGCGGCGCGACCTCCAGATCCTGCAGCAACTCGACCGTCCGAGGCCGGTTGTAGGTCTCGACGTAGGCGACGACCACGTCGTGTCCCTGGCGGATCAGCTCGTGGGCCTCGCGAAGCATCGCGAACGTCTTGCCGGCCCCCGGCGTCGCGCCGAGGTAGATCTTGAGGTGACCGCGCGCGGCCGGCGCACCGGCCGAGGCCGCTGGATGAGGATGCGCGTGGGGCTCGACTACCGGCCTGGGTGGATCGTTCTGCATGGCAAGACGATTATTCCCAGACCGCGCCGACCCTATCCGGCATCTCCGTTGTCCAGCGCCAGGTTGACCTCCAGGACGTTCACGTACTGTTCGCCGAAGATCCACAGGATCCGGCCATGCACGCGTTTCTCGATCAGCGCCCGCAACTTTGACGGGTCCAGGCCGCGGGCTTGGGCGACGCGATTCACCTGCAGCAGGGCGGATGCCTCTGTGATGTTGGGGTCGAAGCCGCTGAAGTCGCCCGTCACCACGTCAACCGGGACCTGGTCGTTCGGGCCCATCCCGTTGGCCTGGCGGAAGGTCCTGGCCGAGCTTGCCACACGGTCGATGAGCGCCTGGTTGCTCGGTCCAAGGTTGCTGCCATACGAGTTGCTGGCGTCATACCCGTTGGCGGAGTACCGGCCCTGGAGGTACTTATCGGCGCTGAACTGCTGGCCGATCAGGGTCGAGCCCACGATCTGCCCGTTCTTCATGATCAGGCTGCCGTTGGCCTGGTCGTGGAAGAGCACCTGGATGATCCCGGTCATGCCGACGCCGTAAATGAGGCCGGTGACGACCGCGAAAACGAGCGTCAGCCTGATGGCTTGCACTATCTCGCTTGGCAGTGACTTCAACATCTTTATTCGAAGGCTCCTAGGCGGCCAGATGGACCGCAGTGACGATGATGTCGATCAGCTTGATGCCGATGAACGGCGCGACGATGCCGCCCAGGCCGTAGATCAACAGGTTGTTGCGCAGCAGGGCGGACGCTCCGATCGGCCGGTAGCGCACGCCGCGAAGAGCCAGGGGGACCAGGGCAATGATGATGAGCGCGTTGAAAATCACCGCTGAGAGCACCGCGCTGTTCGGGCTGTGCAGCTGCATGATGTTCAATGCGTTCAACTCCGGCAGCGCGACGAAGAAGATCGCCGGGATGATGGCGAAGTACTTCGCGACGTCGTTGGCGATGCTGAAAGTGGTCAGGGCACCACGCGTCATCAGCATCTGCTTGCCCGCCTCGACGATCTCGATCAGCTTGGTTGGGTCGCTGTCGAGATCGATCAGGTTGCCCGCCTCCTTGGCGGCCTGCGTCCCCGTGTTCATCGCGACGGCCACGTCGGCCTGAGCTAACGCCGGCGCATCGTTGGTGCCATCTCCAGTCATCGCCACCATGCGGCCGAGGGCTTGCTCGTCCTTGATGAGCTTCAGCTTCTGCTCCGGCGTAGCTTGGGCCAGGAAGTCATCGACTCCGGCCTCTCTGGCGATTGCTGCGGCGGTGAGCGGGTTGTCACCCGTGATCATCACCGTGCGCAAGCCCATGCGCCGGAGCTCGGCGAAGCGGTCGCGGATCCCGGGCTTGACGATGTCCTTGAGGTGAATTGTGCCCAGCACGACCTTGTTCTCGCCGACGACTAGCGGCGTGCCCCCGGAGCGGCCGATGGCGTCGACCCGGGCGCGAACGTCAGGAGGCAGGTCCTTCTCGCTCCAGCGTCCCATCGCGTCGTCGGCGCCTTTGCGGATGACTCGAGAATCGAAGTCCACTCCGCTCATCCGGGTGGTCGCCGAGAAGGCGATGAAGGTCATCTTCGCCTTGTCCATAGCGTGACCATTGGAGCCGAGGCGATTCGCGAGCACAACGATCGACTTGCCCTCAGGCGTCTCGTCGGCGAGGCTCGCCAGCTCGGCCGCCTCGACCAGACGCTCCATCGCCACGCCCGGCGCGGGGAGGAACTCGGAGGCCTGGCGGTTGCCGAAGGTGATGGTGCCGGTCTTGTCCAGCAGGAGCGTGTCGACGTCGCCTGCGGCTTCCACCGCCCGGCCCGAGAGGGCGATCACGTTGCGCTGCATCAGGCGGTCGATGCCTGCGATGCCGATGGCCGAGAGCAGCCCGCCGATCGTCGTGGGGATCAAGCAGACAAGCAGCGCGATCAGGACTGTGATCGAGACGGACGTGCCCGAGTAGATCGCGAATGGCTGCAGGGTGACGGTCGCGACCATGAAGATGATCGTCAGTGCAGCGAGCAGGATGTTCAGGGCGATCTCGTTTGGCGTCTTGCGGCGGGACGCGCTCTCGACCAGGTGGATCATGCGGTCGAGGAAAGTCTCGCCAGGGTTGGCGGTGATCTGAATCACGATCCGGTCGGACAGCACCTTGGTTCCACCGGTGACAGCGCTGCGGTCGCCGCCGGCCTCGCGGATCACGGGGGCGGACTCGCCGGTGATCGCGGACTCGTCGATGGAGGCGATGCCTTCGATCACGTCACCATCCCCGGGGACCACGTCTCCGGCCTCGCAGACCACAAGGTCGCCCTTCTTCAACTGCGTCGAGGAAACGCGGTCTTCTCGGGCGTCGACGATACGGCGTGCGATCGTCTCCGACCGAGTCTTGCGCAGGGCGGCGGCCTGGGCCTTGCCCCTGCCTTCCGCCATCGCTTCCGCGAAGTTCGCGAAAAGCACCGTGAACCACAGCCAGACGGTGATCTGACCGACGAACAGCTCGTTGTTGGGCCCGCTGAAGCCCGGAGTCCCGTTGAAGAGATCGACCACGAAGATGATCGTTGTGATCACCGCCCCGACCTCGACCACGAACATGACCGGGTTGCGCGCGATCCACCGCGGGTCGAGCTTGGCGAGGCTCGCCCGGATCGCTGGAACGAGGATCGCACGGTCGGTCAGGCTGTTCCGCCCTTTCCGCCGCTCGCGCTTGTGGATCATGTCTTGCATCTCTTTAGTGGAGGTGTCCGGCAGCCAGCTGGAACTGCTCGAGCAGGGGGCCGAGCGCGAGCGCCGGGAAGAAGGTGAGCGCGCCGACGATGATGATCACGCCGATCAGCAGGCCGACGAAGAGCGGTGTGTCGGTCCGGAATGTGCCGGGGCCGGCCGGAACGACCTTCTTGCCCGCCAGCGCGCCGGCGAGGGCGAGGATGGGGATGTAGAAGATGAAGCGGCCGGTCCACATCGCGACGCCGAGCGCGGTGTTGTAGTACACGGTGTTGCCCGTCAGGCCGGCGAAGGCGCTGCCGTTGTTCCCGTTGGTTGACGAGAACGCGTAGAGGATCTCCGTGAACCCGTGCGCGGCGGGGTTGAGCGGTCCCTTCAAGCCGGCCGGCACGAGGACAGAGATTGCGGTCCACACGAGGATGTTGAAGGCGCTGGTCAGGATGACCAGCGAGGCGAGCCGCACCTCCTTCGATTCGATCTTCTTGCCCAGGTACTCCGGCGTGCGACCCACCATCAGGCCTGCGATGAAAACCGCGAGCACCGCGAAGACGAGCATCCCGTACAAGCCCGCACCGACGCCGCCGGGCGTGACCTCACCGAGCTGCATGAGCACCAGCGGGACCATGCCGCCGATGGGCGTGTAGCTGTCATGGCTCGAGTCGACCGAGCCCGTGCTCGTGCCGGTCGTGGTGGCCGCGAACTGCGCCGAATAGATGGGCCCGAAGGCGACCGACTTGCCCTCCATGTTGCCGCCGGCCTGGGTCGAGGTGTTCGCCTGACTGACGCCGATGTTCGTGAGCGCGGGGTTCCCGGACTGCTCAGCCCACGCGGCAATCCCGACCGCCGCGCACAGGATTAGGCCCATGGTCGCGGCGATGGCGATGCCCTGCTTGACGTTGCCGACCCAGCGGCCGAACATCAGTGCCAGCGCAAAGGGGATCAGGATCTCGAGGAAGATCTCGAACTGGTTGGTGAATCCGTTCGGGTTCTCGAACGGGTGGGCCGAGTTCGCGTTGAAGGGGCCGCCGCCGTTGTTGCCGAGGTCCTTGATCGCCTCCTGGGAGGCGAAAGGGCCCACCGCGATCGTCTGGGCGGCGCTCTCGAGCGTGTGGGCGACGGGGTAGCTGGCGAGCGTCTGGACGGCGCCCTGAGACGCGAGGACCAACGCGGCCACGAAGGCGATCGGGAGCAGCACATACAGGGTCGCCCGTGTTACGTCGACGTAGAAGTTGCCGAGCGTCTTCAGCTGACGGCTCGAGATCCCGCGGACCAGCGCTACCGCCATGGCGATGCCTGTGGCCGCCGACAGGAAGTTGTGCATGACGAGGCCGACCATCTGGGAGAAGTAGGACATCGTCTGCTCGCCGGTGTAGTTCTGCCAGTTGGTGTTGGTGGTGAAGCTGACCGCCGTGTTGAAGGCGAGGTCCGCGGGCACGGGACCGAAGCCCATCGGGTTAAACGGCAGCTTGTCCTGGAACCTCAGCACCAGGTAAGTGAAGATCAGGCTCGCGATCGTGACCGCGAGCACCGAAACCCCGTATGCGATCCAGCTCTGCTCTTTTGTTTCGTCGACCCCCATCAGCCTGTACGCGCCGCGCTCGACAGGCCGCAGCACCGGGCTCAGGAAGACACGCTGGCCCTGGAAGACCTTGACCAGGTAAGGGGCGAGGAACCAGGCTCCAACGGCCACAGCGAGGTAGGTGATGACGACGCCGATGATGTCGAGGACCACGGGCTAGAACCTCTCCGGATAGAGCAGCGCGACGAACAGGTAAGCCGTCACGATCAGCGCCACGACGCCGGCAATGATGTATGGCATCAGGGCAGCTCCTCGAGTCCGCGGATGTAGAGGAAGGCGAGCAGCGTCAGCAAGAGCGCCAGCCCCACCATCCAGAAATCGAGCGGCATAGGCCCGAGCTTAGGCGGGCACGCGTCAATGGACCATCAACGAAAGTCCGCGAATCAGTGGGCCGTTCGGCAGGCCTTCGCTAACGTTCGATCGGCGCCACGCCGAAGCGGTAGCCCCGCGTACCGGCCGTCACGATGACCTGGGGATTCTTGGGGTCGTCTTCGAGCTTCGTGCGCAGCCGCTGCACAAACGTGCGCAGGTAGTTGCGTTCGTCACCATATGAGGGCCCCCAGACATCGCGCAACAGCGTGCGGTGGTCGATCACCTGGCCGGGGTGGCGGGCGAGCGCGGCCAGCAGACCGTATTCGGTCGGCGACAGCCTCACCTCGGCCCCATCCCGCACCACGATGCGACCGGCGAGGTCGACCGTCACGCTCCCGCTCTTGACGACGAGGTTCGGCCCGACCGCCGGCTGCGTCCGCCGCAACACGGCCCTGATCCTGGCCAGCAGCTCGTCGGCGCCGAATGGCTTCGCCAGGTAGTCGTCCGCGCCCATGTCCAGCGCACGCACTTTGTCCTGCTCGCCACCTCGCGCGCTGATCACGATCACGGATGGGAGCCTGCGGCCTTCGAGGCCTTGAAGGATCTCCCAACCGTCCACGAATGGAAGCCCGATATCGAGCAAGACCACGTCCCAGGCTCCGCCGGTCTGGAGCTCACGAACGCCGGCCGCGCCGTCGCCGGCGGTCCGGGCTTCATGGCCGTCGCGCTCGAGGATCGACCGGATCGAGTTGCGTAGCGCCGGGTCGTCCTCGATGATCAGGATCCGGCTCACGCGGCGGGGGCTTCGGGCAAGGTGAAGCGAAAGACGGCGCCCGGCTCGGTGCCATCCTCGACCGCCACGGTGCCGGCGTGGGCCTCCACCAAGCCCTTGACTATGGCCAGCCCCAGGCCGGTGCTCCCAGCCTTGCCGTCACTCTCACCGCGGAAAAAGCGATCGAAGATGCGCTCGCGCAGGCCATCGGAAACACCCGGGCCGCGGTCGATGACGCGAATCGTGACGAGCCCGGGCGTCTCGCGCGAGGCGCGCACCACAAGTGGAGTCCCAGGAGGTGCGAAGCGGTCGGCGTTGGATAGGAGGTTGTCCAGGATCTGTCCCAGCCGGTCCCAATCGGCGAAGACCGCGGCGTGCGCGTCGTCTGCGTTCCAGTCGACCTCTCGGCCAGGCGACGCTCGGTGCAGGCGGTCGGCGGCGGCGACGATCGCGTCGCCGACGTCGAGCGAGACCAAATCGAGCTCGAGAGCCCCACTTTCGATCACCGCCATGTCGAGCATGTCATCTACGAGCGCTTTGAGCCTCCGTCCTTCGGCTGCGATGGTCTGGAGAGTGCGTCGCGCCTCGGCCGGCGTCTCGGCGTTGCTGAGATCAGTGCTCTCGGTCAGGATGGTGCCCAGCGGCGTACGCAGCTCATGCGACACGTTCGCGAGCAGGTCGCGGCGGAGCCGATCCGCCTCCTGCAGGGCTTTGATCTGCTGCTCGCTTCGGGCGAGCCGCAGCGCCGAGCTCGCCGCCTCGGCCTGCTCCTTGTTCAGCCGTATCAGCTCCGTGTTTGCCTCCTGCAGCTGGCGCGCAAGCGCTTCAGATTGAAGCAACGCCTGGCGACGTCGGGAGGCCAACAGCCCGACCACGCCGGCGACGGCGAGGAAAGCGAGCAGGTTGACGATGTCCTGCTCGTCCGCGATCGTGAAGGTGTACACGGGCTGGACGAAGAACCAGTCGACGCACATGAAGCTGATGGCCGCGCAGAGCAGAGCAGGCCACAGGCCGCGGATCACAGCAACGACCGCGACGAGACCCAGGTAGATGAAGACGAAGTCGCGCTGGGTTTGCTGGCTGAATCGAAACAGTACGGCGGTCACGATCAAAGGCCCGCCGATCGAGACGAGCCACGTCAACCAACGCTCCGCCGTGCGCGCCGACATTTCGAGCCGAGCCTAACGCGTGTGGCCAGGCGGCGCTTCAGCGACATCTTCGTTGACTCGGCGTTGATGCCTCCGGAGCTACGTTCGAGTCGTGGTGGAAAGACCAGCGATTACGATCGTGGATGCGCGGGCGGGGAGCGACCGGGAATCGGATAGCCGGTCTTCGAAGCGGTCTGATCCGCATCGGCGCCGCAATCTCCGCATAGCCATCCGGCAGCTGGAGCGAGCCGAGCTCTACCTTGTCGCCCTCTATTCGCTCGACCTTGCCGAAGAGGGCGTCGAGGGGGCGGTGGATGACGTGATCCGCGACTTGCGGGGATTACGCCAGCACCTGGTCCGAAACAAGCTCCAGGCATAGGGGCATAACCGTCTTAAACCTCTTTCCCGAAGCGGTCGTGTGGCTGACTGTTTCCTGGCCAGACTCGAGATCGCCGATTTTGAACTCGAAAATTGGTCGGGGGCCCGGGATTGACACCCGGGCGGTCGACGGTGATGACGCGAACGCCAGCCTTCACGCTGGCCGGCTCATCCGGACAAAAGAGGCGCGAGTGCGGGGTGCCGTGGAAGAAGAAGATGGGCCTGCCATTAGGGTCGCCCCAGGCCGCATAGGCCGGCCGACGCCCGTCCGCAAGAGTGATCGTTGAATCCCGGAGCATGGACCGGGCGAACTCCGCGTCTTCGATCTCATCAGGACCCACCGGAACGCCTTTGCGGCTTCGGCCCGCCCGTAGAGACACTTGGAGAGGTGCACCTAACGGGTGATATGTCTCATTTCTCCTGCTCCCCTCCCGACCGGGCGAATCGCACTAGTGGATCCACGTCCCCGGCATCCGCTGCTTTAAGCGCAGCTAAATAGCTCTGCCGAGCCGCACCTTCTCCTCGCAGGTCGTGGCGGCCCCATGGAAACGGACGTCCTCCGAGATTCTCGGCCAGTCTGTCGGCGCAGAACCGAGCATGCCTACCGTTACCGTTTACAAAAGGATGGATGTTGACGATCTGGTGATGGAACTCAACACATAGTTGATCGCGATCCTCGCCCACCAGCGATGCACGAAGCGCGAAGTTCTCGCACACCTGCCGGACAAGCACAGGGATTTGGGCCCAGGGGCCGCCTATGTTCTTATTGGTGAGACGATAGACACCGGCCCATTTCCAGACCCCGCCGAACATCTCCTTGTGGATCCTTCTTAAGGTGCTATCTAACAGCAGATTGCTGCGCACCAGCCGGCTTCGCGTTGCCCATATGCGCGCTCGTAGGATGTTCTCTTCTTCGGCGCGATTCAGTGCTTCCTGGGTATTGACGCGCAGAAGAAGGCCTTTGGCTTCGTCGGGATCGATCGGGGTTTGGCCGACGGCCTGTGCGTCGTCTCTTGGCGTCAATCCCAGATCTGGCTCGACCCCTGCGCAATGAGTCTTTCGCGAAGCGCATCGACCTGAGCAGCGCGCGCGCTGTCGTCCGTGGACTGGCCCTCTAGCGCCATTCCCTGCGATACCTCGCCAACGATCCGGTGGGCTGCTCGATTGGCGTTGTGGTGAACGATCATGTCAAGGGAGGCTCTGGGAACGACTGCGTACACGAGCTCACAATCCATCCCATCCGCCATCTTTCGAAGGTTCTTGAGTGTGATCCGACCTTCAGACTCAGCCAGCTCCGCCTCACTGACAGTGGCTTGCGAAACGCCGATTCGCCGTCCAAGCTGCTTTGCCGTCATCCCAAGAGCCGTCCGGATCCCTTTCAACCATCCACCGGTCGGGGGTTGTAGGTGCACCCGCAGGAGCTGATCTTGGCCAAGGGCGCGCTCGATCTCCTCACGCTGAAT
Source organism: Candidatus Dormiibacterota bacterium (assembly GCA_036513135.1). Taxonomy (GTDB): domain Bacteria; phylum Chloroflexota; class Dormibacteria; order Dormibacterales; family Dormibacteraceae; genus Palsa-870. The sequence goes on from DATBZP010000010.1 coordinate 18,421, forward strand.
ACGGCGTCGGAGACCGCTCAGGGTCTCATTTGAACTCATGCATAGGTTATACCCTATTCGGCTAGGCTAAGTCAATAGGTTGTACCCTATGCTCCAAGGCCAAGTCGATAGTCTATGAACGATGCGGCCATCAGAGGGGCATGAAGCGAAAGACGTGGGAAACGGACGTAACAAGCGCCCGTATTACTCCACGAACTACTAAATGGAAAGGCCGGGATTCAACTCGTCGGGTCCGGTGGCTTCCTGGCTCGCCTAGTTCATTGAATCGACATCGTCTCCATCGACAGGTACGTCCGTGCCGCCCAGGAGACCGAGTCCTGCGCGAAGTGGCGCTGCATTGCACGGTCCCGAATTGCATTGTCCAATGCGGCCATGATCATGGACTGGTCGAGCACCAGATAGCGGTGGCCGACCGACCCCGTCGCGGGATTGACGGCGTCGAAGAAACCGGCGGGCCCGTAGATGCCGGGGTAGAGCGTACGCAACGCCTGGATGTTGGCGTATGCCTGCTGCGGCGCGACATCTAGGGCGATGAACGACGCGTGGGGAGTTACCACGTCCTCCGTCGCGCAGCCATGGCACTGCGACAATCCCTCGTTCGGGTGGCTGGCGTCCGCCCCGAACCCGTAGTACGGGAACGTCAGGCCCTCGACCCCGAAGCCGCCATATCCGCCACTGTCATCGGCCGAGCTGGATGGCGACAGGCCCCAGACCGGGTAATGGAGCTGTTGGGTGGCGTACTTGATCTGAACTTGGGCGGTGCGCGCATCGGCAAGACCGAAGCTGTGCGGCCCCCACGTAGTCTCCGGGACGACCTCGTTTACCATCAGTCCTTCGAACATCCCGCCGGCGTACGTCGGCACAAAGGTAAGACCGGAGCCGGTGTATACGTAATGCCCTTCCCAGACGTTGAACCGCTGGCCCGACTGCGGATCGGCATAGGTCTTCCAGGAGCCGGATAGAGGCCATTGTCCCTGCCACGAGAAGTTGGGGTCAGAGCTCTGGCAGTCGGCGTACGGAGCCGCTGGTGGAAGTGTCCGCCAGCTTCGCCACCAGACGTTGCCCGGCATCTGGTGCAACCCCATGCCTATGTAGGCGGATATACGCGGATCGCTGTACAGAGCGCCGTTGTGGTAGTAACGCGTCCAGTTGTCACCCTGATAGGGGGGCAAGCCGACGTAGTACCCGCCGAACATCTGGCCGGTGGGCTGGTTGCCGGTAATTGCCGGGTTGGTATTGCAATGAGTCTCGGCTCGCGCATCGTAGAAAAGGCCGAAGTTCAACGGGGCCATCAGGCGGTCCACCACGCCCCTGAGCTCGGGTATGGCCTGCCGCACCACGATCAAACCCGAGGCGTACAAGCCGTTGTCGACATTGGAGATGAAGTAGCAGTTGTCGAATGCCGGCGTCGTCTCGGTGGTGCAGTCGATGCCGCCAGGGTTTTGGATGATGTGACCGGTCGTGGTGTCGTACCACTGGTAGAGGAACCCGTGATCTCTCTTCAGCTTGCGAACTTCGGTCAGGGTGGCCCCGATCTCCGAGCTCGCCTCCCGCTCGCTGATAAGGCCGAGGTCGTTGGCTGCGACCACTGCCCACAGATACACCCCGATGTTGGCGGCCGAGGTGTATCTGCCATATGCGCTGGGTGCGGTGGAGCGACCGGCAAAGGTGAGGTTGTCAAGCGGCAGGTGGGTCTTGGGGTCGACATCCGTGCTGTAGAACTTCCAGGTGTCCTGTGCGATGCGCATCAGGTTCGCCAGCTGCCCATGAGTGAAGCCGCCGCTGGTGGAGCCGCCGGTGCCATCCGCGGCAGCCACGCCCTGAGCCGGCAACAGCATCAACGCGATGACGCACAAGACCACCAGCGGACAGCGCCGCGTCCCGATCCGCCGGAACAGTCCTTCTCTTCTCATCTGTGGCAGCTCCTCCTGTGGGAATTCAATCGCTCGGGGCCGTACCAGCCGTCGCGAACGGGGTGGCCACTGCGTCGAGCAGCTGCACGGTGTACTCGTGCTTTGGATGCTGCAGAACCTGTTTGGTCGGGCCCTGCTCGACCACCTTTCCTTTGTTGAGGACGAGGATCTCGTCGCTGATCACCCGCGCGCCGAGCAGGTCGTGGGTGATGTAGAGCAGGCTCAAGCCTCGTTTCGCGCGCAGGCTGGCCAGCAGCCGGAGCACGTCGGCCCGCAGGGACACGTCGAGCATCGAGACCGGCTCGTCGGCCACGATCAGCTCCGGGTCACAAGCCAGCGCACGGGCGATGACGACGCGCTGCCTCTGGCCGCCCGAGAGCTGATGCGGCAACTTTCCCGCGAACTGGGCCGGCGGCGTCAGCCCCACCGTCTCGAGCAGCTCGTAGACCCGCTCCCTGGCTCGGGCAGGGGGCATGCGCAGGAAGTTCTGGCACGGACGCATGACCGTGTATTCGACGGTGTGCAGCGGGTTGAGCGCCGCATACGGATCCTGGAATACCATCTGCACCCGGCTGTGGTACTTGCGCAGCCCGCCGGCGTGCAGGCCTTCCACGGCGAGCTCGCCGAACCTGATCGATCCCGAGGTGGGCCGCTCCGAGCCCGTGATCATTTTGGCGATCGTGCTCTTGCCGCTTCCGCTCGCCCCGACCAGGCTGACGGCGGCGCCGGGCGCGATCGTGAACGACACGTCATCCACCGCGGTGAATTTCCCCCTGCCGCGTCCCCGTACGGTGTAGACCTTCGAAACGCCGCTGACGACGAGTGGCGCCACGGTAGTGGCCTGATCGGCTGCCGATCGCACATTAGTGGACAGGTTTCACTCCCTCCTCGGCGACCGCCGCTGACGGGGCCCTGACATGGCATGCGGCCGAGCCGTGCCCCAGTGGCGACATTGGCGGGTCAAGCGTCCGGCAGATGTCCTGCACCAGCGGGCACCGTGGCGTGAAGGAACACCCAGCTTGCGGCAGTGACAGGTCAGGTGGGGTGCCGGGAATCCCACCAAGATGGATCTCGTCCGCGCGCGGGTCTGCGTAGCACCTCAGCAACGCTTCGGTATACGGGTGGTGCGGCCCGCTTACAAGGTCTTTCGATGGTTGGTCCTCGACGACCCGGCCGGCGTACATCACCATGACCCGGTCGGTGGCCTCGAGGACGACGCCGAGGTCGTGGCTGATGAGGATCGCACTGAACCCGTTCTCGCGCTGCAGATCTTTGATCGTCTGAATGACTGCCTTCTGCACGATGACGTCCAGGGCGGTTGTCGGCTCATCGAAGATGATCATCCGGGGTTCGAGCGCGAGCGCGAGCGCGATCGAGACCCGCTGACGCATGCCACCGGACAGCTCGTGCGGGAATCTGCTCAGCACCGAAGCGTCGAGGCCAACCTTATCGAGCAGCTCGGCACCGCGGCGTCTGACGGTCGCACCCGGGTAATGCTCGCCCCCGTGTGCGTGAGCCTTGAGGATGTCACCAAAGTGGTGCTCAACGTTGCGCACCGGGTTCAGAGCGTTCATGCCGCTCTGCAGCACGATCGCGAAACCGTTGCGTCGCTGCCGGCGCAACGCCTCGCCCTTCAAGGTGCTGATGTCGACGCCGTCAAACCGGATCACGCCCTTCTCCAGCCGAGCCGGCGGGCGAAGCATCCGGGTCAGCGCGAACCCCAGCGTCGACTTGCCGCACCCCGACTCACCGACCAGCCCGACGAACTCGCCCTGCTCCAAGACGAGGTCCACGTCGCGCACCGACCAGATCCGCTGCCCGCGTGTTGGCTCGTACACGACGTTGACGCCTTCCACTTCCAACAGTGCCATCACTTCTCCCGAAGGCGCGGATTGGATAGGGCGTCGACACCGAAATTGATCAGGGTGAACGACACCGCCAGCAGGGCGATGGCCAGACCGGGGGCGAAGACCAGCACCCACTGGCCGGTCAGTAGCGAGTTCTGTTGCTGGGCGTAGTAGAGGATGGTTCCCCAGCTGACCGTGTTGGGGTCGCCCAGGCCGAGGAACTCCAGGCTGGCTTCGGCCATCACGGCTGCGGTTGCCGCGCTGAAGAAGCTGCCGGCGACCAGCGAAGTCATGTTCGGGAGGATCTCGCGGAACACCACCCGGAAGAGTCCTTCACCGGAGAACACCGCCGAGGTCACGAACTCGCGGGTGCGCAGCGTCGAGGCCTGGCTGCGGATGACCCGCGCGCCAGTGGCCCAGCTGGTGAACGCGACGACAAAGACGATCGTCCACACCGACCGCTTCTGGAGGTAAGCGGCCAGGATAAACATGAGCGGCAAGCCGGGAATCACGAGCACGAGGTTGGTCATGAAGCTGAGCAGTTCGTCGATTACACCCGGCCGGTACCCCGCGATGAGGCCGATCGTCACCGCCACGAGAGTCGCAATCGCTCCCGCCGCGATCCCGACCAGCAGGGATATCCGCGCGCCGTAGACCATCTGGGAGAAGACATCCTGGCCGTTGCCTGTGGTGCCGAACCAGTTGGTGGTACTGGGGTTCTGGTACGGGACGAACGTCGTCGCTGTCGGCGAGTGCGGCGCGATCAGCGGCGCGAACACGGCCACCAAGATGACAAAGCCGAGGATGACGAGACCGATGCTCGCCTTGCGGTTGCTCCAGAGCGTGCGCAGCGCGCGGCCGAGGAAGCGCAGCGGTCCAGGGATCGGGCCGGCCGGACCGACCCGGATCGCGACCCCCGCGCCGGGAACCTCCGGCGGCGGGACGGGACTGACAATGCTCATTGACGTACCCGGGGGTCGAGGCGGACGTAGAGCACGTCGACGATGAAGATCGCGACCAGCATGGCCACCGTGATGACCAGGAACAACGCCTGCATCAGAGGGAAGTCGTGGTTGACCACGGCGATGTAGAGCAGGTTGCCCAGGCCTGGATAGCTGAACACGCCCTCGACCAGGACCGATCCGCCGACAACGGCTCCCAACGAGAGCCCGAACGCGGTGACGTTGGGAAGTAGTGCGTTCCGGGCGGCATAGAGCAAGGCGACGGTGCGTGTCCGCAGTCCATTAGCCTCCGCAAACGTCACGTAGTCCTCGCCCAGGGTGTTAATCATGTTGTTGCGCATACCGAAGACCCAGCCGGACAGACTGGTGATGGCCAGCGTCAGCGCTGGGATGACGCTGTGGTAGACCGCGCTGGTGAGGAACGACACGCTCAGGTTCGGGGTCTCGCCGGGGTTGTACCCACCTTTGATCGGGAACCAGCCGTACGTGAACGCGAACACGTAGAGCAGCAAAAGTCCGAGCCAGAAGGGCGGGAAGGCGGCGAAGAAGGTCGCGCCGAGCGTGACCGATGTGTCCGCCGCCTTACCGCGCCGCCAGCCCGCATAGACGCCCAGCAGGGTCCCGATGACGAACGCGAAAATCGTCGTCACGCCGACCAGGGCGAGCGTCCACGGGGCTGCCTTGCCGATGGTCTGCGCGACCGTCTCGCTCGGGAACGAGTATGAGGTGCCGAAATTGAGATGCACGATGCTCGTCCAGTAGTCCCAGTACTGGGTTATCAGGCTGGTGTTCGGCACGCCCAGCTGGATCTCGACGGCCCTCCGCTGGGCGTTGGTGATGGGTTGCCCGCTGGACGCGAGCTTGGCCAGCGCCGCGTCCACCGGGGAACCGGGCATGAGCCTCGGCAGGATGAAGTTGAGGGTGATCGCCGCCCACAGGGTGATCAGGAACAGCACCACCTTGCGGGCCACATATCTCATGGCCCGCAACCGGATGGCACTGGTGGACACCTTCCACCAGTGCCTCTCATTTCGCCCGGAATCACCTTAGGCCTTGGTGAGGCGCGTCAGTACCGTCAACAGGGAGTTGTTGTAGCTGGTCGGCAGCGTGTACGAGTTGGCGGCCGACGGCCAACCGGTGAAGCGCTTCGTTGAGAACAGACCCCAGCTGCCGCCGTAGTACATGAGAACGATCGGAACCTTGTTGTACATGACTTGCTCGAGCGCGTACGTAGCCTGCATCTGTGCCGACGCGTCGGTGGCCGAGGCCAGCGTGGACAGCGCCTGGTCGACCGACAGGTCCTTGAACCGCTCGAAGTTGTTCGCCGTGGGCGTGTTGACTGGGGTGGCGAAGCTGCTGCTCAGCGCGAGGCTGTAGTCGGTGTAGGGATCACCGCTGCCGCCAAAGCCGCCGATCGCCGCATCGAAAGTCCCAGCTTGGATCGACTGCGAGTACTGCGCGTACTGCGGCAGGTCCAAACTGGCGTTGATTCCAACGCTGCCCAGCTGGTTGACGACCTCCTTGGCCGCCGCCACCCAGTCGCTGAAGTTGCCCGGCATCACGATGGTCATGCTGGCCTGCTTACCGTCCTTGCCGACCAGCTTTCCGCCTTGCGATGTGTAACCGGCTTGCGCGAAGGCCGCCTGCGCGGCCGACGTGTCCTGCTTGACGTTACCCTGGTTCGGCAGGCTCGGGTCGAGCCACTTCTTCAGGTTCGGCAGGATCAACCCCGACATGCTGGCCTGGTCGAGGTAGCCGTTGACCGCCTTCAGGGCGATCGTCGAACGGTCCAGGGCCAGCGATAGTCCCTTGCGGAAGTTGACATCGTTGTACGGCTGCTTCGTCAGGTTGAGGTACAAGGCGATCGTGCCGCCCGGCGGGAACCAGTACTGGTTGTGTGCCGAGTCACGGGCCACATAGGTCGTCTTGACATCGGGCAGGAAGTTGTAGGACCAGTCGAACTTGCCGCTGACCACGTCGAGCTGGTTGGTGCTCTGGTTGCTGGCCTGTGCGGGGAACAGCACCTCGGCAGGCGCGACCTTGTCGGCCTGCCAGTACGTCGTGTTCTTCTTCAACGAGTACTGGGTCGGCGCGAAGGCGTCCAGCATGAAGGGCCCTGTCCCCACCGGGCTGGCGTTGGGGTCCTTGGTCGGATCAGCCATGCTGGTCCACAGGTGCTCAGGCACGATGTCGGTCTGCGCGATGGAGATGGCGAACGGGACGTTGGGGGCGGAGAAACTCATCGTGACGTCGTTGCCGCTGGCGGAGACCGCAGTGATCTGCTGCCAGACCCCCCTGCCGTCCAGCGCCGGGTACTTCTTGAGCAGGTTGAAGGTGAACACCACATCGGCGGGAGTGAAGTCCTTGCCGTCGCTCCACTTCACGCTTTGCCGGATCGTGTAGACGAGCGTCTTCGGGTCGGTGAATTTGTATCCGGTGGCGAGGAACGGCGTGTACGTGCCGTCGATCGGGCTCGGGATCTCCAGCGGCTCGTAGATGAGATTCGTTCCATGCAGCTGGGAACCCTGGAAGGGGTTGAAGTTCTCGACCAGCGTGGGATTGCCCGCGTCGCCCTGGATCGTCAGCGTGCCGCCGCCGGCTGCGCCGTTGTTGGCGCTTGAACAGCTCACGCCAACAAGGGCAAGCACTGCGGCGGCCGCGCAGATCGTCATCGATTTGGCATGTGAGAGTCGCCTCATGGTTGGTTCTCCTTGTTGTCTACGGTCGGTCGAGGGGGTAGTGCGGGCAAAAGGCGAATCCGGGCCACGCCCGGCATGGGCAATGCGAAGTTGAGCTCGGCCACGTGCTGCTGGGCCGCGACGTCCGGCAGGCCCTCCTCGTACAGCTCGTCGTGCGCGCGCAGTTGCGCCCAGAGGGCGTCATCCGGCCACTGCACGTCCGGTGGGCACTGAGCCACTACGTTGGAGTGCTGCTCGTCGATTCGGGCCAGTCTCACCTTGTGTTCTGTGTCACCAAGTCCGGTGACGGTGAGCCGGACGTTGCGATCCAGCCGAGGGTCGCCGCCCAACAGCGCGGCGTTGATCGTGCCGTTCCATACCAGCACGTCGACGGTGCCGTCGTCATGGCGGGTGGCCCAGGCCTGCACGAGCACGTCAGCTCCGTCGCCGCCGACGTGGCTTTCCAGCACATGGTCGCCGAGGTGCGCGGCCAGGTGCACGGCCCAGTACCGTGGCTTGCGCAGGTTTCCGACGCTGAGCAGGCCGAATCCGTTATGGAACAAGCGGGGTGGCCGGCCCAGCTCCTCGAAGTGGTCGCTGACCACCCAGTACGCCAACGCGTCCAGCCGGCCCTGCGTTGCGGCGAAGCCGCTGAGCACGAAAGGTGCGCCGATCACCGCGTCGTGAATCGGTCCGAAGTGCGTGGAGCCCACGCCCCACTCCGTCCACCAGATCGGGACGCCGTCGAACCCGTTGTCGTGCAAGGGCGCGCGAACGTCCAACGGAAGGTTGCCGTAAGTGTGGGTGGAGACGAAATCCAGCGGTACGCCTTCACTTGCGGCGTGTGCGGCAAGTGACTCGACCCACTCGCCTGCGGCTGTGGACGGCCCCCCCACTCGCAGCCGCGGATCGACACTCTTGATGCCGCGAATCGACTCGTCGTAGAGGCGCAGGTACTCCTCGCGCGTGCCCGACCAGAAGACCTCGAGGTTTGGCTCGTTCCACACCTCGAAGGCCCATTGGGCGACCTCCTCGATGCCGTACCGCTGGACCAGATGGGTGGCGAGGGCAGTGACTAGCTCGCGCCATTCGCCCCAGTTCGCGGGCGGCGAGATGATGCCCCTATAGGTGAACACGCTCTGCTCGGGGTCGCGGGCCAGCGCCGCCGGCATGAACGACAGCTCGACGACCGGCCGGATGCCCATCTCGAGCAGCTGGTCATAGATCGCATCGACGCGATCGAAGCTGTACTGCAACCTTCCGGCCACATCGCGGCGCACCACATCGTTGTCGTCATGCAGGATCGCGTGCGCCCGAACAAGGGTGATACCAAGGTCGTCGTGGGCCTGTCGGAGGGCCGCGGCGAACTCGGTGGCGATCCACTGCTCGCGGCCGTCGAGACACAGTTGCGAGAGCCGCTCCGAGCCGACCATGTGCCAGACCCGGCTCAGGCGGCCGGTGACCCTCGAGGCGTCAACCCGGACCTCGACGAGCCCCGCCGGACCATCGAGCGTTCGCGCCGAAACCGGCTCCGACCACGCCCACGCCGGGTACCCGGCACCGGCCACCGTGCCGATTCGATAGCTGTACTCGACGTCGTCGCGTACTCCGGTGTCTGCGAACTTGTCAGTGGAAACAGCGGGAACGTCGCTGCCGCCGTGGTCGAGGATGCCCGACGGGCCGTTTTGGCCGTCGGTCCGCTCGATCAAATACCCGGCCGCACCCGGCACCCGGTCCCAGCTCAGCCGGATGTGTCCCACCGCGCCAACCGCCCGCATTCCGGTCGGTGCGGGTAATTCCATCCGTCGATCGGCACCGGTGGTGTCTGTGGTCTTCCGATAGATCCGCCGCTCCCAGTCGGCTCGCGCGTCGGATTCGTGCGCCTCGTCCACCTGATCCGCGGCGGCGGCCCCCTGGTCGCGGTCAGCGCCCGCAAGTCTCGTCATGCCGTCATTCCGAACCCCTCATCGACCTGCCCACAGACCCCGCTTTAACTTGTACGAACGATCGCTCCCAGTGCATAACAAAGACAGCAACTTTCTTCCTCAACGACCCTGTGGGGTCGTGCGCGAGGGCAAAAGTCAGGGTTGGTCCCCCTCCGATAGATCGATCGGTGATCCTCACCTGATGCTCGAACTTCCCAGGCTCTTGCTGGCCGTACCGAGGGTTCTGCGCAGCCGGCATGACCTGCTTCTCGAAAACCTCTTCCTCCGGCAGCAGCTCCAGGTCGCCCTTCGCTCCCAGCGGCGGCCAACCCACCGAACCTGGGACAAGCACCGTGCTAGCCGAGTTCGTCGCCTATTACAACCACGATCGACCGCACCGGACCTTGGGCCTAGAAACTCCGGTCACCAGTGCTCCCTTGTTCAGCGGCGAAGTTCGCTCTCGCCCGATCCTCGGCGGTCTACATCACGCTTACGAACGTGCCGCCTGACGAGGGATTTGGACTTTTGCCACCCCACGCCCGACAGTTGGTCCGGTCCGGTCTTTTTGGTGTTTGCCCAGCCGAGGGCCCTGACCTCATTACCTTGTGACCTGGTCCTGGAACCACCGCTCGCAGCGAGATGTCCTGTGTTGAACATCTCTGACACTGTTGCTGCCTCTGTTATGGCACCTGGACGACCCTATGCAGGCAAACCTGCGTTTCGCCCAAGGAGGTGTCCGGATGATCCATGCATTACTCGTCGTGGCGGTCATTCTTTTCGTCCTCTGGCTGGTATTCCACGCGACCGGTGGTTTGGTCAACTTGATCTGGCTGGTGATCATCGTGCTGGTCGGGCTGTGGTTGTTTGGTCTCGTCCGAAGCCGTTCCGCGCGCTGAGGCGGGTCTGTGGGCGTGACGACGTTCAACCTCAAGCTTCCTAGGCTTGGGCGCCCCAAAAAGCGTTTCGCCTGAGGGACGCTGGACAACTTATTGTCAGCGTGCAAACTGAAGCCTCTGGTATCGCAATCGTCTGCACGCTGCTTTTCCTGGAGGAGGCCGGCCTCCCGCTCCCCGTGGCGCCAGGCGAGGCGGTGCTTATCGGGGCGGGTCTTCTCATAGCCGGTGGAAATGCTCCCGTCTGGTTAATCGTCCCGCTCGCCTATTTGGCAGTCATCGGCGGCGTCCTGACCGCCTACACGTGGGCGCGTTGGATCGGGCCAAAGCGGGTCCACGCACTCGCCGCGCGTCTGCACGCTGGGGGACCGTACGATCGAGCAGCTGCCAGGCTTCGAGGGGCCACCCTACTTCAGGTCGCGGCTTCCCGACTTTTGCCAGGCCTTCGCGTCTACACATCGCTGGTCGCCGGAGCCGTCGGCGTGAACATGGGCCGGTTCATGGCCGGGGTACTGCCGGCGAGCGCGCTTTGGGTCTTGGCCTTCACTGGCTTGGGCTTCTTCGCGGGTGCGCCCGTAGAACGTCTCCTGGGCCGCTTCGAAGCCTATGGGCTGCGAGCGGCAGTCGTTGCAGCGGTGGTCATCGTTTGGGTGGTGGCTGCGCGCCGGATGCCGCCGGTGCGAATTCATCCCGCCACGGCGCCCAATCACGGAATGTTGCGGCTCGCGGCCGCGCTCCTTATCGATCTCTTGGCCATCACCGGCGTGGCCGGCGCTCTCGTGCTACTGACCGGCCTCGCGCTGGGCGACTCTGGCGACCGGCCTGTCGCCGGGGCGGTATTTGCGATCCTGGGCATCCTCTACCTGGTGGTGGCCCGTCAGACGGTGGGCTCCACACTGGGCGAGGCGTTGCTCGACGTCCGCTACCACCCGCCTCGCCGACCCTGGTTGCTCCAGGTTCGATAGATGCCCGCTTCTTGGTGCGCGATGGTGCTCTACCAGCTGCTGCGGCCGGGTCACATGCGCGGCGCCGAGAAGGAACCAGCCGAGGTGGTGGTGCCAGGCTAACCAGACAGGAGCTTGTCGTAAAGCTCGACAGTCTTGGATGCAATGGCAGGCCAGCCAAAGTGCAGCAAGACGCGCTCGCGTCCTGCCTTGCCCATCCTCGCGGCCATGGTCGGGTCACTTAGAAGCTTCTCCATGCGGTCGGCCAGCGCACTGGTGAACCCTTCGACGTCAGCTGGATCGAAGTCCACCAGGTAACCCGTCTCACCCTCGACCACGATCTCCGGGATTCCGCCGACGCGCGACGCCACCACCGGCGTCTCGCACGCCATTGCTTCCAGGATGACAAGGCCGAAAGGCTCGTAGATCGACGGGCAGACGAACACCGCGGCGTGCGAGTGAAGATGAATCAGGTCCTCTCGCGATATGAAGTGGTCGATCCAGGTCAGGTTGCCTCGCTCAGCGGAGACGCGGCCGGCAAGAGCGGCCACTTCAGCGGCGATTTCGGGCGTATCGGGACTGCTGGCCACGATCACCACCTGATACCCCCGATCGAGTTTGAGGGCCGCCGCGAGAAGCAGCGGCAGGCCTTTCTGTCGTGTGAGCCGGCCGTTGAACAGGACGAACGGACGGCTCGGGTCGATGCCAAAGCGCGTCAGCGTCTGTGGCGACGGCTGAGGCCGGTAGATCTCAGGATCGATTCCGTTGTGAATTACGTGGATGCGGTCCGGGTTGACCGCGGGATAGCAATTCAGCACATCCTGGCGAACCCCGTGCGAAACGGCGATCACAGCGTCCGCGCTTTCGATCGCGGTTCGCTCGCAGAACATGGACAGGGCGTAACCTCCGCCGAGCTGCTCGGCTTTCCACGGTCTGAGCGGCTCGAGGCTGTGGATGGTCATGACGTGTGGAATCGACCACATGAGCCTGGAGAGGTGACCGCCGAGGTTCGCGTACCACGTATGGCTGTGGACGAGATCGGCGCCCTTGACCGCCGCCGCCATCGCAAGGTTGATCGACATCGCCTGCAGCGTGGTCGACTCGGGCTTCGGTTCCGACAATGCTGGCCACGGCTGATGGCTCGTCACGCCTGGCTCGGTCCGCGGCGCTCCCCAGCATTGGACCGAGACCTCAACCAGGTGGCGCAGCTCGCGCGAGAGGTATTCGACGTGTGTGCCGGCCCCACCGTAGACCTCGGGCGGGTATTCACGAGTCAGGAGCGCGATGTGTGGTCTCGTCATCACCGCCCAATGTGCCCGGTCGATTCCATCAAAACTCGAGTCGGACTCTCAACACCACAACCCGGATGGGAGGGTTAGCTCTGACGAACTCGAGCGTCAGATCAGCGTTCGTTGGCCCCACGGCGCGCTCGGTCACGCCGGAGGCGGGTGCGCGATCAGGGTGATTACCTTAAGCATGGCGAGGAAGCCGCAGCCCGCGCGAATCACAATTCCGAAGCAGCCCCACCGTCCCGCGAAGCGGTAGATCGCGAACAGGATGGCGAAGAAGATGACGACTCCGATGTAGTAGCCGATCGCGAACTCTGACTGCGTCGCCATCGTCGTATAGACGGCGTAGCCGAGAAGAGCCACCAGCACGAGGGTGCTCCCGATCTTCACCAGCCAAGAGCCGCCGGCAGGCTTACTCGCCGGCACCCACGCCGCTCCGTTCCACCGGAAACGGCGGTCGTTCGAGAACCACACGCCGCCGTCGAATATCGCCGGCAGGCCGTCAGGGCCGACTTGAGTGTCCACGGCAAGCGCCATATTGAGGCATTGAACCCGGTTTCAAGTCGTGATTCCGCTGGACCACACTGACCCCTTCGCTGGCTCTCCGAGACGGCGACCCGCGTCTCGCCTTCGGGACCCCGCCGGCGACCAGCAGGACCGGTGGTCGCTCGAGTTCTTGCTCGCGCATGTCGTGTTCGGACACGACACCCAGGAAACAATCGACGCCCCGATGTTCAACACCTCACATTCCCATAGACCCCATCCCCGTCAAACGACGGGGGCCAGATCCAAGCCGTTCGCACGGCGACGCGGCATGGGGACCAGGAACAACCTTAGGTGAGCATGAGCAACAGGCTGCAGAAGGGACCCAGTGCCGAACCCGCTCTCCAAGGTGCCACCTCGAAGCGTTCGGTAATCGTCGCTGTGCTGCTGCCGGCCGGAGAGGCGGCAACGCCAGCAGCCAAGCTCAACTCGCTCCCACGCTTGACACCCAAGCTCTCATGGAACGGATAGTGGTCCTCGGGGGGACCGGCTTCATCGGCCGCAGGCTGCTTCCCGCCTTGCGCCGGACCGACCGGGTCGTCCGGGTGGCCTCCCGCAGCCCCGGTGCGCCGGCCGATGTCGGCATCGAGCACGTCCGCTGCGACCTCGAGAGCGGGGAGGGCGTCGACCGGGCGCTGGAGGGCGCGGACCTGGCCTACTTTCTCGTTCACGGTATGGCCGAGGGACGGGGGTTCGCCGCTCGGGAGAAGATCGCGACCGCGAATTTCATTCGTGCCGCCCGCCGGCAGGGCGTCGCGCGCGTCATCTATCTAGGGGGGCTCTACCCGAGTGGTGGTCTCTCAGCCCACCTGGAGAGCAGGCGCGAAGTCGGATTGATGCTCATCGAGGGGACGGGCGCGCTTGCCGTCCGGGCAGGTGTTGTCGTGGGCTCGGGGGGGGCGTCGTTCGACATCCTCTATGGGCTATGCCAGCGCCTTCCTCTGATGATTGCGCCGCGCTGGCTGGCCAGCCTGTGCCAGCCGGTCTCCATTGATGACACCGTCCGCTGCCTGGCCGGTGCGGCAGCGATCCCGGGCGGGCGCGAAGTGGATCTCGTTGGCCCGGACGTTCTGACCTACCGCGCCATGCTTGAGATCACGGGTTTCGAGTTGCGCGGGCGCAAGCCAGTCATGTTCCCGGTCCCATTCCTCTCCCCAGAGCTGTCCGCGCACTGGCTGCGGCTCGTCACCAAGGTCGACATGAACGTGGCCCGCTCCCTCGTCGCCAGCCTTCGCCACGACCTGGTCGCCGAGCGCCCTCTGCTCACTGCGGAGCTGGGGTTGACGCCGGCCGGTTTCCGAGAATCGGTCCGCACCGCACTGGCGGAACGCCGCAGGGTGCTCGTGCCCAGGATGCGAGCAGCCTGAGCTCTTCTTCGCGGTAGGGATCTACGACCTGGTTGTCGCAGGCGACGGCGATCCGCCATTACTTGGGGCGCAGAGTGCCGGCGAACACCTGCCACGCCAGAGCGGACTTCGCAACCAGGCTCAGGACCATGTAGACGCGCTCACCGTACAGAACATTCTTCCATCGGCCAATGCGGCGGTACTGAAATACCATGTTCAGAGCGAAGACGTTGAAGAAAACGAAGAGCGATGCGTAAATGAAATAGACAAAGGTGGGTGGGCGACTGCTGCTCCCGGCACCCGCACCAAACAGGTAGATCCCGATCGCGATCCAGGGCACGGCGCCTGCCAGGACGCCGAACCAGTAAGCGAGCCAGTCGACCGAGACTCGACCCAGGTTGTAGCGCTCCATCGCCCAGCCGAAAAGGATCATTGAAGCGTTCACGCCGAATATGGCGACCAATGCAGCGATGTCGTAGATGCCCACCAGCATCGCAATGAGAACAATCATCAGCGAGGAGCTCAACGAGTATTCGACCCAGCGCGCGGGGTTGGCGCCCAGCCGCACATTTCGTGCATACCAGGGATAGACCCAGGGTGAGGCGACCACGAAATGCGCGATCGATGAGAGGAAGAGGAAGGCGGCGATCGCCGGGCCGAGCCTGACATTCAAAAGCACTTCTGGCCGTGGCACCAAAGTCTGCGTATTCGGGCTGAAGAAGAGGAAGTTGGTCATTACCGGGAGGGAGAAGCTCGAGGAGAGTAGGAGCATAAGGATGCCTTGCACGAGGTGCAGGGAGCCCATCGCCACGTTGAACAGGCGTAGCCGGCCAAGTCCGACTGTGTTCGCCACAGCGCGACAAGAATAGTCGCCTCAACAGTCGGCGTTCAGATCCGGCCGACGAGGGTCAACCAACGCACCCCTAGTTGCGATAGTTCCCCGGGAAATTGTGACCCGGCTGTGATCCGACGACTCCAGTCAAGCTCCGGGAATCGCCGAGTTTGAATACAGAATTGGTCGGGGGCCCGGGATTTGAACCCGGGGCCTCACGGTCCCGAACCGTTATGGCGCTCGGTTCGGTGTGCACCGCCAGAGGCCGTTTGAGTTCACGACGTCGTCGGCTTCAGTCCGCCAGGTGCCGCCATGTGTCGGCCCATGCCGCCCGGGTTGCTATATGCGTTGCTACACGGCAGCCGCGATCGTGCGGCTCGCTGAGGAAGAGAAAGCTGCGATCGCGTTTGCTCAGGTCGGCCTCTCGCAGCTACGGCAGCTCGAAGGCCTAGAGACTCGAGCACGCGATCTACACGCGACCACCCCAGGGTTTCGCAGACTCCGCGCTCGCCCGGAATGATGTGTTCCGCATCGAAATGCAGGGCCTCAGGCGTGCTGGCGAGCGAGACGAGGCCAGCGGGAACCGGTGTCAGTCGACCGGAGGCAGCTGTCGGATCAGACTATGCACGTTGAGTTTCGGCATCGGGACCCTCGGGTTCATGGCCCGCAGGGTTTCCAGCAGTAGGTGCGACACTGCCCAATCGCGGAATGGCTTGTCGTCCGCCGGGACGATGTACCAAGGGGCGGTCGGCTTCGAGCACCGGGTCAGGAGCATGTTGAAGGCCTCCTGGTATGCATCCCAATGACTCCTTTCTTTGATGTCATTGGGGCTGAACTTCCATCGTTTTTCGGGTGTGTTGAGGCGAGCAAGTAGTCGCTGACGCTGCTCCTCGTTTGAGATATGAAGGCAGATTTTCACGGGGATCACGTTTGATCTGGCAAGTCCAGCCTCGAATCGGTTTATCTGCTCATACCGACTCTCGATCACTTCGGGAGCGGCCAACGCCTTGACCTTGGCGATGAGCACATCCTCGTAATACGAGCGATTGAAGATGGTGATGTGGCCCGGCCCCGGTATTTCCTTCTTGAACCGCCAGAGGAAATGGTGTCTAAGTTCGGTCGCACTTGGTGCCATGAAGGTGCGGACGTGCACACCTTGAGGATCCATCGCCGCCATTAAGTGGCGGACCGTTCCGTCCTTGCCGCTGGTGTCCAATCCCTGCAGAACAATCAGGATCGCCTGTTTCTTCTCCGCGTAGAGGCGCTCTTGAAGGTCCAGCAATTCGGGGCCGTATTTCTCACGGGCGGCCGCTATCTTCTTGCGTTTGACTCCTAGCCGATCGCCAGGGTCAACGTCCCCGAGGCTCACCTGGCCTTTCCATGCGCGAGCCTTGAGCATGTCCCTCATGGATCTCTTTGCCATTGAGCCTCCCGTTCAGCAGGTCACAGACGTTCGGCGAGAGCCGCGGCCGACTCCTTGGGCAGTGCGCTCACCTTGGAAGGATCACACGTAATGCGCTCAACTCCGCGGTGATGGTGGCCAGCGTGCGGCCGAG
This sequence comes from Candidatus Dormiibacterota bacterium, assembly GCA_036513135.1. Lineage (GTDB taxonomy): Bacteria > Chloroflexota > Dormibacteria > Dormibacterales > Dormibacteraceae > Palsa-870. The sequence continues at coordinate 35,149 of DATBZP010000010.1, forward strand.
CTGGACGTTGTCAGCGTAACTTCGAACGCTCGGTTTAGTCGTCACTAGCAGCTTGCGGAACTTGAACACTTGGCCCAGACCGCCTTCCTTGTGCTTGGAGAGTACGGCGCGGGCAAGTACCCGCTTGACGATGCTGCCGAAGTCCAGCCGTGAGAGCTCTCGGTCGAAGAACCTGCCTTTTGGGAGAGCACGGGACGGTTTCGACAATCGGGGCACCGCCCTTGGTCCGAGGACGCCCGCGGCGACTGCGCTCAAGCCGCGCTACCCATCAGCCGGATCCAGCGGGCGCAGGCGAAGGAATGGAGGCCCAGTGCCACGAAACCCAGCGCAATGATGCCTAATACGATGCGTCCGAATGGCTGGCCGAGCAAGAAGAGGAATGCGCCTCCGAAGCCTTGGACTTGGGCGGCATCGTGGTGTATCCCGGCCTGGACAAGAAACCAACCGATCACCAAGAAGATGACGCCGCGGGCTAACATCCCGAAACGGCCGAGCTTCACTGCTATGTCCCGTTCGGAGGCGCTCATCTCCGCGCCCTTCAGATCCTCTTTGAAAGTGGCGCGATAGGCTTCGAGGAATTGCCCTAAGGCGACCAGGATGGCGACGAGGCCAATGACGACCGTCAACGGACCGCCGCCGGGGTGGGTGAGGATCGTGGCTATCGTTTTCTGGGTGCTGTCAGCGGCAGTTCCGCCTGACCCCAAGAGGATCTGGACGGCGAAGAATACGATGGCCGCGTACGACACTGCGCTCGTGACGAAGCCAAGCCTCGCCGCGTAGCCGGATACGTCATGGCCACGGTGCAGAGGGTCGTAGATCGCCCTGGTGAAACCCCACAATGAGTAGGCGGTCAGGCCGACCGCTACCACGATTAGCACCAGCTTCCCAAATGGGTTACGGATCAAGAACACAAGACTTCCCGACAAGTCAGTGGTCTGGCCGCCCCCGACTCTGAACGCTATACCCAATGCAAGCAGACCCATGACGGCGTACAGGGCACCGCGGACGACGTAGCCCAACCGCTCTAGAAACTCGAGGAGCGGGTTGGCGGCCGCTCGCTTGACGGCGTTGTTGCCGGATTGAAGAGTTGCCATTTCAGGCCGCCGCCTGAAGGCTCTTCTTCAGCGCCCGGACGTCGAGGTGCGGGTTGGAATAGATCAACTTCATTTCCTCCATCGTCTCGATGAGAAGCTGCGAGACGGCCCAACTTGCGATACCACTTGCGGTTGGCGGGTACCACGTACCACGGGCCGGCTTCTGTCGAACAACGCCCGAGGGCGGAGCCGTACGCCTGCATTCCTGGAGCGACATGATGTACTCCTCGTCAGCCACCGTACGTTCGTCTCCGTCGCGTCGCTTGACGCCGTTGGTCTCCGACGGATCGATTCGTACCAGCTTCACGCGGCCTCGGCCTGGTCGCACGCTCGAGAGGTCCCGGACGGAACCGCGACCTGTGCCGTTCTTGCTGTCAGGCATAGCTTCGATTGAGGATGGACTGAGAGTGGTAACAATCGCAGTAACTCGCGCTACAAGATCGATTTGATCAAGAAGCAAGGACCTGGCGCTCGTTCGAGCAGCTCGAGCTCGCCACCGCTGCTCTGGGTCGACTGTTACAACAGCCGCCGCCTGCAGGCTGCTATCAGCGCCGTCCACTCAGCCGGGTCGCTCGCGCCGTGACTAGCCAGCTCCTGTCAGGCCTGAGTACGGCACGGGCGAGCACGCGTTTGATCCTCAACCGCCGGACGTGCCGTGGCTTTGGATGCGGCCGCGCCACGGTGTTGGGCACTGAGCAACCGCGCCAGAATTCCTCAGCCGCGACCCGTCACACCGACTTCCTCAGCTTCGTTCGCGGCGTGCCTGGCGCGCAGTTTTACAGAGAGGACACGCTGCCGCCGGCCCGGCCCATTCTCTGGGTCGAGGAAATACATGAGGGCACTACCAAGCGCCGCGGCGATGATGATTGCGGTCACTCCAGGCACCCAATTCGGGCGGCCACCTTCGGTCCAGTCCCCTCGCCCAAAACCACGCTTCACGCGTCGAACCAAGGGACGCACCGACTCAGCTGCCTGGGATACTCCACCTCCAACCTCGAAAGCGGTATCACGATTCTCTCGCCAAAACGATTGCACCCGCCGGCGGCGATCCTCTCCGCGTTGCGGATCTAAGAAGTAAACAGCCGCTCCACCGAGGGCGGCGCCGATTGTGATTCGATCCATCTGAACACGCCTCCTTACTTATCGACCACGCCTCTCCGAGCCTAGCAGGCAACCGAAGAGGCACTCGACTCAGGCGCGCGGGAGGTTGACTCGCGATAACAGGCGGGCTGGTCTCCTCCAGAAGACCCCGGGCAACGCCGGTCCAACTTACCTCTCCTATCGCGTCGAGCGCCCGCGGACGAAACCGAACAGCCAGAGCACGACCAACACGATGATTGCTATCCAGATCAGGTTAACCAGACCGCCGGCGGCGTGAAACAGCAACCAGAGCACGAAAAGAATGACCGCAACTACAAGCAACGCGTGGATCACTTGGATACCTCCTAGGAAACCGGCCTAACGAAGTCTCGGTGAGCTTCATCGTATCGATTGGAGCGGACTCTGTCTGTCTTGCGCTGGCACCTATCTTGCATCGGGCAGTGGCTGCCTCGTGCTCCGATGGGAGCGCCCGCCGAGTGATGGTCGTGAGCTCTTCGATTGGCAGGGAGCGGGCAGGCTGGGCGGCGCTCATTCGCATATGACCTCAGCGGCGTTGTTCTCCGACTCGGTCAAGCGCAGGCGCACCAACCGCGCGGGCGCGAAGTGGGGCGCCAGCTTGGTGAAAGCTGCGAAAGCGATGTTCTCTGCGGTCGGCACAATCCCGCTGAGACATTCAACGTCTCGGTTGAGATGCTTGTGGTCGACCAGGTCGATGAACTCGCGCCTGAGGACACGATCCACGTCCTTGAGGTTGGCGACCATCCCTGTCTCCGGATCGACTGCGCCGGCAACGGTAACCTCGACC
>DATBZP010000011.1:0-7065 GCA_036513135.1 Candidatus Dormiibacterota bacterium
CTGCTGTGGCCGTTCATCGACGCGATCGCCGGTCCGCGAGTGGCCAGGCGGCTCGGGTGGAAGCGGTGGCCGGTTCCGGGCCGCAACGTCATCACGGGCACAGCGTGGGTCCTGTTCCTGGGCATCATCGCGGCGCTGACGTTGTGGGCGCTTGCGGGACCGGGATTCTGCGTACCCTGGTTCGTCAACAGCCCCGTCTGCGGAGCCTGAAGAGTATGAAAAGGAACCGAAGGTTCCTTCTCATGGCTCATCTTCCTAAAGGTTGGGATTTTTCGGAATAGCTGCTCCTCGCCACGATTTGGGTGGCGAGTTACACAAAGTTGCGGCCGGGGTAAACCCGGCCGCCATAGCGACGCTAGCCTAAGTGCGGGAGTCGTAGAGCTGTTTCGTCAGCTCGATTTGCGCCACATGCTCGCGCGTGTGCCCGTAGTTGGACAGCAGCCACTCGATGCCCGGCCTCGGCGGGCGATCTCCGCGCGGCCGCAATTCGGCGAGGTCCGCAGCCGTCAGCGCGCCGATATGCTCATCCAGCTCGCGATCTGCCTGGTCCAACCGAGCCAGCAGATCGGCCGCATCGGCCTCCGCTGTGAACTCCGCCGGCCGGTCACGTTCAGTTGTCACCGAGCGCACGGCACGAATCATCTCCCGCTCCGAGCCCAGTGTGTGGACGACAAGCACCGCGATCGAGTTCGCCAGTGGAAGCGGCTTCCAGTTGAGCGTGCCGTGGTCCAGGCCACGCACGTGCTCGCGCATCTGCTCATGCGCGGAGTGAAAGAGAGCGCCGACCGTGGTCGCGATGGTTCTCGCGCCTGCCTCATCCATGGCGCCGGTCATACCTTCTCTGTGACCCGGTATTCAAGGTAACGGCCGAACAGCAAGCGCGTGTGCGCTTCCAGTGCGGGCAGCACGCTCAACACAAGCCCCACGATCGGATAGGCGAAGTACTGGAGGTGCACGGCAGCCTTCTTCCACAACGGCCAGTCCGCCGGCTTGGGCGGCAGCATCCGGATCTCGAAATACAGGAAGAACACGACCGTGGAAAGTGTCGTGGACAGAAGGATGCCGGAGTAGGACCACAGAGTCTGGCCGAGGTCGGTCAGCGAGAAGTCGGTGCTGACCCAGATCGGGACCGAGGCGCCGAACATCAGGAGCATCGGCAGGAAGATCCAGTTGAGGTGGTTCATGAAGAGGTTCATGAAGCGACGGAAGCGCAGCCACGCTGGGATCTCAGGGTGCTTAAAGATCCGGGCGAGCACGTATGGCACGTCAGTAATGCCCCAGGCCCAGCGTTTGATCTGGTTGTACTGGCTCATGTGCGTGGACGCATAGTCGCGTGAGTTGGGCGAGTCGCCGTAGAGCGGCAGGTATACCGACTTGACGGAAAAGCGCTGGCCGAAAGTGAAGAATGCTTTCCAGTAGAACCGTGAGTCTTCGGGAATGACGTCCTTGTCCCAGTAGCCGATCCTGCGCACGAATTCCAGGCTGCACGTATAGCTGCTGAACGCGACCAGGCGATGCGGCCGTGAGTGGAGGAACATCTGCCACTGCGAGGTGCTGGCGGACATGATGCGCACCGCCATCGGGACCTGCCAGATGTTGTTGTGAAACAGCGGCACCGGCTGCCAGATGACATAGTCGCGCAGAGGCTCGCGCGCGTGATGCCAGCTGATCCAAGCGAAGTACTGAGCGTGGACTCGGTAGTCCGAGTCGAGATCCGTGATCAGGATCTGGTCGAGGTTGTAACCCTCCTCGGTGAGCACCCTGACCATCCAACGACCGCCCCAGTTCATCGCGGCAGATTTGCCGACCACGATGCCTGGCTCGAGGGGATCTTTGATGTGATAGAAGCCCCGCACCTGGCTGCCGAACTTCTCTTTCAGACGAGCCACGTTCTCCCAACCAGGCTTGTCCGTCTCGCGTGTGATGATGCCGATCATCTTCAGCTCGGGCGGGTAGTTCGAATCGACGATCGCCTGCACCGTGCGTTCCAACACGTGGTACGGCTCCGTGTACGTCGGGATCACACACAGGTGGTAGTACTGGAGTGGGTCGTGGGCGCCCTGTGCCTGGTCGGCTCGGCACAGCGCCAGCCAATCCTTGGCCATGTCGCGTTGCATCCGCCACATGGTGCTGTAGACGCCGGTCACGACCGTGAGCGCGCGGAAGAGCCAGTAGACGTCGAACACCAGCACCGCAGCCGCGACCGCGAAGGCGCCGGGCGACGAAAAGATGATCGGGATCCAGGCCGGCGCCAGCAGCAGGATCCATGTGACGAGGCCGGGCGCCGCCTCGAACAGGCGCGCAAAGAACGGTCTCAACGTCTGCCGGAGGACCGACTCCGGGTGTTCCGCCGGAACCGTCGCCACAGGCCGATTATGGGGCGCACCCGCTTGGGAATACCTGAGACCCAGGCCGCCTTGTAGTAAGCATGGAAAACATCAAGCACTTCGACGGCCCGACTTTCGAGGCTGACGTGCTCAAAGCCAGCGAACCTGTCGTGGTCGACTTCTACGCCGACTGGTGCGGTCCCTGCCGGATGATGACACCGGTCGTGGAGCAGCTGGCAGGCGAGTACGCCGGCAAGGTGACGATCGGCAAGCTGGACGTGGACGTCAACCAGGACATCGCCATCCGCTACGGCGTGATGGGCATCCCGACCCTGGGCATGTTCCGGGATGGGAAGCTGGTCGACCGCCTGGTCGGATACCCTGGCGGGGCGGCACCGATCAAGGCCTGGATCGAGAAGAACACGAACGTAACCAACGCGGTCGAAGTCGTCGACGCAGCCGCTACCAGCTAACCCTTCGAGTAGAAGCGAAGCGGCCGGGGGAAATCCCCGGCCGCTTTTCTTGTTTCACCAGCGTCGTCAGGGCGGCCGGGCTACGCCCGGTCGCAACTTTGTCCCTCACGACGCCCCACGTTGTGGGGCTTCAGACTCTCAGAACAGTCCCGTCGATATACCGGAGGGTGAGCAGCCCCGTCGGCGAAGCCGACCGGGCGATGAGCGGGAACCATCCCGGGTTCCCGCTCATACCTAATGTCCCCACATCGCCCTTTCTGCATGTTGCACCGTTTCGGGTCCGTGCTCGCCGGTGCGAATCCGGACGGCGTCCTCGACTCCCATGACGAAGATCTTTCCATCCCCCACCTCGCCCGTGCGAGCCGCGACGGCCATCTTGTCGACCACGGTCTTCACGATTTCAGCCCTCATCACCGCTTCGATTTTCAGTCGAGGCCGGAGCGAGATGTGGACTGCGGCCCCGCGGTACTTCTCCGTGTAACCGCGCTGGGCGCCACAGCCCTTGACCTCAGTCACGGTCACCCCGGATACGCCGCATTCGTCCAGCACGTCCTGGACCTCCTGAAGCCGTTCGTGGCGAATGATCGCGACGATCATCTTCATGCCGACGCCACCTCCTGTTGGGATGCCGCGACATGTGCCCCGTGCGGGTTCACGGTCGGTGTGTCCGCCGGGCGGTATACGCCACCCGGCACCGGCATAAAGGACTCCGGGTAACCCCACATGCCGTGCTCGCTGATGTCCAGGCCCTCCATCTCCTCACGCGCGGAGACGCGGAGGCCAACCGTCTTCTTGATGATCCAGAACAGCCCGTAGCTGAGCACGAAGACCGTCACGAAGGAAGCCGTCACGGCAATCGCCTGTGCCCCGAGCTGGTGAAAGCTGCCGGTGTAGAACAGGCCGCCCTGGCCGACGCCATTGAACTTCGCCAGCGCGGGCACCGTGAACAGGCCGCAGCTGAGAGTGCCCCAGATGCCGGCAAGTCCGTGAGCCGGCAGAGCGCCGACCGGGTCGTCGAGGTATTTATCGAGCGCCAGCACGCCCACCACCACGATCACTCCCGCGACCGCACCGATCACGATCGCGGCCCACGGTTCGACGTAGCCGGAGGGTGCGGTGATGGCGACCAGCGCTGCGATAGCTCCGTTGCCGATCATGCCCACGTCCATCGTCTTCGTGATGAGGTAGATCGTGGCCAGCGCCGCCACCGCGCCGCCCGCGGCGGCGAGGTTGGTCACCACGATGACATCCGCGAAGTGCAGGTTGGTCGCGTTGAGCGTCGAGCCCGGGTTGAACCCGAACCAGCCGAACCACAGGATCAGCACACCGAGCTGGGCCAGCGGCATGTTGTGGCCGGGGATTGCGTTCGATCTTCCCTTCTCGTATTTACCGATCCGGGGACCTAGCAACAGCAGGCCGGCGAACCCGGCGGTCGCGCCGGTCAGGTGCACGACGGTCGAGCCTGCGAAGTCCTGCGAGCCAAGTGTCGCCATCAGGAAGCCGCCACCGAAAAGCTGGTGGCTGATGAGTGGGTAGATGAAAGCAGCGAACGGGATGCCGAAGAGGATGTAGACGATGAACTTCGTGCGCTCGAGCATCGTCCCCCACACGATCGCCAGGGAGACAGCGCAGAACACGAACTCAAAGAACCACTTCCCGGCGGCGGGAACCGTGCTGGATGCGATCGCCGGCAGGTCCAAGGTCGAGCCAGGGCTGAACGTTGGGAAGAAGCCACTGCCGCCGACGAAGGCGAAGATGCCGCCGGCTCCGAAGGCAAGCCCGAAGCCCACCGCCCAGTAGGCGATGGAGCTGACGCTGAGGTTGGTCACGACCTTGGCGACTACCGTGCCCACGTTCTTCATTCGGCTGAAGCCGACCTCGAGCATCGCGAAGCCCGCTTGCATGAACATGACGAAGCAGGCGGCGACGATCACCCATACGGTGTCGGCGGCGACGCCGGCCGCCTGGGTCGCGGTGTTGTCAGCCGCGAAGGCCGCGACCGGAACGAGGGCCGAGAGCAGCGCGATTCCCGAAGCGAGGCTAAGCACCTTCGCGCGCCTGGTGACCGCTCTCTTCAGTTCCATGTCGGTCCGTACAACGACGTCACCTCCAGAAGTTGATGCCGTCAGGCTAGGGGGCCCATGGACCACGGTCCCACGTGCGGCAGCAACGAAGCTAAGGGCGACGCGTCGTGTGGACCACACGACAATGAACGCCTTGTGGATATCTCTTATCGTGGACATCACACATAGAAATCGCATTTCCATTCGTGCGGTTATCACCATGATCCCGGCCGTTGCCGCCCCTACGATGACCTCTGGGCCCGTCACATCCAACGAGGTCGAGGGTTCATGGAGGGTGTTCATGGCGATACAGACGAAGTCAGGTAGCAAGACGAGCCCGCGCGCGGTGATCGAGCGCGCGAAGGCGGAGGGCGTGGAGGTCGTCGACGTTCGTTTCATCGATCTGCCCGGAACGTGGCAGCATTTCAGCCTTCCGCTCGGCGAGCTCGAGGTGGACAGCTTCACCGAAGGCCTCGGGTTCGATGGCTCCAGCATTCGTGGGTTCCAGGCGATCGATGAGAGCGACATGCTGCTCATCCCGGACCCGGACTCGGCGACGATCGACCCCTGCCTCAGGCACAAGACGCTGTTCCTCATCTGTGATGTCGTCGACCCGATCAGCCGCACGCCGTACAGCCGAGATGCACGGTTCATCGCCAAGAAGGCCGAGGAGCACCTGCAGAAAACGGGCATTGCCGATGTGAGCTATTGGGGACCCGAGGCGGAGTTCTACCTCTTCAATTCACTCCGCTTCGACCAGAACGCGCACAGCGGCTACTACTACATCGATTCCGAAGAGGGCATCTGGAACTCGGGCAAGAACACCGAGCCCAACCTCGCCTTCCGGCCGCGGCACAAGGAGGGCTACTTCCCCGTGCCGCCCATCGACAAGTTTCAGGACCTGCGCTCCGAGATCATGCTCAAGCTGATCGAGGCTGGTGTGAGCGTTGAGGTCCAGCATCACGAGGTCGGCACGGCTGGCCAGGCTGAGATCGACATGCGATTCGACTCGTTGACCAAGATGGGCGACAAGATGATGGTCTTCAAGTACGTCATCAAGAACGTCGCCGCTCAGAACGGCTACGTCGCCACATTCATGCCGAAGCCGCTCTTCCAGGACAACGGATCGGGCATGCACGTGCATCAGAGCCTGTGGAAAGACGGGCAGAACCTTTTCGCCGACAAGGCCGGCTACGCGGGATTGAGCCAGATGGCCGTCCACTACATCGGCGGCCTGCTCAAGCATGCGCCCGCCCTGCTGGCAATCTGTGCGCCGACCACCAACTCATATCGCAGGCTCGTGCCTGGCTATGAGGCCCCGATCAACCTCGTCTATTCCAAGCGCAACCGTTCGGCGTGTGTCCGCATCCCGATGTACTCGACGGACCCGAAGAGCAAACGCATCGAGTTCCGCTCGCCGGATCCGGCCGCGAACCCGTACCTGGCGTTCTCGGCCTGCCTGATGGCGGGTCTCGACGGCATCAAGCACAAGATCGTTCCACCGGAGCCGGTCGACAAGGACATCTACGAGCTCGAGGGCGCGGAGAAGGCCAAGATCAAGTCGGTGCCGGGCTCGCTCGCGGAGGCACTTGACGCCCTGGAGAACGACCACGCGTTCCTGCTCGAAGGCGGAGTCTTCACGAAGGACGTGATCGACACCTGGATCGAGTTCAAGCGCAAGAAAGAGGTCGACGCGGTGGCGCTTCGTCCGCACCCTTGGGAGTTCATGCTCTACAGCGACGTGTGATATGAGAGGAAACCTAGGTTTCCTCTGCGCGCCAGGCGCGTGCAGGATCGGACTTACTGATTGCATGGCTCTTTTTCCTGCAGGTTCGGATTTTTAGGAATAGTTACTCCTAGCGGCGCTCGGCGACATTCAAGGAAAGCCGAGGACGGCCGGAGTAAATCCGGCCTGGTCGCGACGCAGGTCGATTAGATTGAGGAGGCCTCGGGGAGATCCCGGGGCCTTCTTCTTTTATGAGAGGAGCGGGATTTCACCTCACCGCTTGCCGGGGAGGTGGCGTGCGAAGCGCGCCGGTGGGGGCGCACCCTTAGGCAACTACATACCGAGCATCGCGCGGGCGCGGAGGGCAATCGAGATCGCCACCCGCGTCTCAGGCTCGTCCAGCTGCAGACCGGTGAGAGTCTGGATGCGCTCGACGCGATAAGACATTGAGTTGATGTGGATGCCGAGCTGGCGGG
>DATBZP010000012.1:0-10687 GCA_036513135.1 Candidatus Dormiibacterota bacterium
GGGCGAGCCCGATGACGATGTTCTTGGCCCAGGACGGCTTGATCTCGAACCAGCTGTCGTGATCGAACACGGCCTTGATCACGCGTCTGACGTCGTAGGCGGCGCGTGGATTGACCGGCACGATCTTGTCCAGGCCCTCGACTGAACGGTCCGGTGGATCGCCAGTCTCGTGGAATGGCGCCGGCTCGGTGTTGCTGGACGGAAGGTAGGACAGGAACCTTCGCACCATGGCGATGCACTCGCTGTCGTCTGCGACCTCGTTGTCCCCCACTCCGGATTCGTAGCAGTGGACCTGGGAGCCGCCCATGTCGTGATCCGACACGTCCTCGCCCGTCGCCGCCTTGACCAATCGCGCACCGCCCAGAGACATCGACGACGTCTCCTTGACCATGGGCACGAAGTCGGCGAGTCCTGGGATGTAGGCGGTGCCGGCGGAGCATGGACCGAGCATCGCGGCGACCTGGGGGATCACGCCCGACATCACGACCTGGTCCGCGAACAGGTAGCCCGTGCCGGCAAAGGTCGAGCCGGCGGCCTCCTGGATGCGAGCCCCGGCTGAATCGAGCAGCCACACGATCGGCTTGCGGTACCGGAGCGCGAGCTCGCGCACCCTGGCGGCCTTGAACTGCTCGCCCACCGCCCCCATCGAGCCGGCCATGACCGTGAAGTCGTAGGCGATGACCCACACCTGCCGGCCTTCGACCATCCCGTGGCCGGTGACGACGCCATCGGCCGGAGTCCCGTCCGGGTCAGTCTCGGCGCCGCGCACAGACTGCTGCTGCGCGAGCAAGCCGAACTCGACGAACGTGTCCTTATCGAAGAGCAGATCGAGCCGCTCGCGGACGGTCAGCTTGCCACGCAGGTGCTGCTTTTCGATCTTCTCCTTGCCGCCCATCGCGAGGTTCTTCGCGCGCTTGGCCTTCAGCTCGGAGACCTTGGCCGGGTAGTCGTCGCCCACCGGGGAATTATTCACCGACCAGGAGGTCGGACCGCTTGCCCCAGCGGTCGAGGAAGCGGTACATGTTGCGCCGCGAGAGCCGGTTTCGCTCTTTCGGATCGGTCGCCTCCCAGAGGCGATGCTCGTGCTTCTCCAGCGGCAGCCCGGATACCGCCACAGCCCGGCCGCCACGATCCCTGAGCCGGAAGCTGAACTCGATGTCCGCGATCCGGTAGAAGCGGAACCGCGAGTCAAAGCCTTGCAGCGCCTGAGCGTCGGAGCGCCGGAAAGCCATGCAGTAGCCCTCGATGGCGTCGACCTCCGGCCCCGGGCTCCGGTCGAACTCTTTCAGCGTCCCTCGGCCGCGGAGGCCGAAAGGCCCCGACACGACCACCGAGGGATCGGCCAGTGCTGCGAGGAGCGGCGAGACCGCGTCACCCGTGAGCTCAACGCTTGGATCGAACAGGACCACCACCTCGCCCGCGGCCGCGTCGATGCCGGCGTTGACCGCGGCCGCGAATCCGAGCGGTGGCTCGAGCCTGATCGAACGTAGTCGCTCGGCGGCGCGGCTTTCCAGCCACGCGGCGATGCGGGTATCGCCGGAGTTGTCCACGATGAGCGCCTCGAAGTCGGCCTTGCAGTGCGTGAAGACGGAGAGCAGCCACCGCTCGGCGTCCGGCTTCCAGCCATTCACGACGGTGAGCAGCGTGACCGCGCGTGACACCACGGCCGGAGCCGAGCTCGGGGGCGCCGTCAGCGCCTGCAGCCTGCTCCCTTCGGCGCTGTCCACGACATCCCACCCGCCGGCGCGCAATCGCTCGCGGAGGGCATCGGCGGCTGCGAAGTCCTTGTCCCGCCGGCGCTCAATGCGCTCAGCGAGCAGCTCTTCAGCTTCTTCTTTGGTCGTTAGCTCTTCTTGGCTTTGACGGCTGCCGTGAGCGCGGGGACGATCTTCAACGCGTCGCCCACGACCCCGAGATCGGCCATCTTCATGATCGGCGCCTCGGCGTCCTTGTTGATGGCGATGATCACCTTTGAAGCTTTCATCCCGACCGTATGCTGCATCGCGCCCGAGATCCCCACGGCGACGTAGACGCCGGGGCGCACCGACTTTCCGGTCTGACCAATCTGCATCGAGTACGGCACCCAACCGGCGTCAACCACGGCGCGGCTCGCTCCGACGGCGCCGCCCAGCGCGTTGGCGAGGTCCTCGAGCAACGGGAAGTTGTCCGGGCCGCCCATGCCGCGCCCGCCGCTGATCACGACCTTCGCCTCTTCGAGCTTCACCTTCTCCGAAGCTTCGACCACGCGCTCGACGATGTGGGCGCGCTTCGAGACGGCGTCGATGGAAACGGCGAGGTCTTTCACCTCTGCAGTTCCGCCGACCTCCGAGGCCTCGAAGGACTTGGGCCGGACGAGCACGATGGCGGGCTTTTTATTCGCTTTCATCGAGGCGAGCTTCGCGCCGCCGAAATAAGCCACCTTGGCGACGAATCCGCCGTCCTTCGCGGCCACGTCGGCCGCATTGGCGATGAGCCCGACCTGCAGCCGAGCCGCGAGGCGACCCGCCACGTCACGCGAGTCCGGCGTGAAGCCGAACAGGATGAGGTCGGGGGCCTGCTGCTTGCAAAGCGATGCAAGCGCATCGGTCGCCGGTTCGGCGATGAAATCGTCGAATGCAGCGTCCTCGTTGACATGGACGACCTTCGCTCCGTGCTTGCCCAAGGTCGCGGCGGCTGCCTTGGCGCCGCCGCCCAGCGCGATCGCCTCGACGTCACCCAGCTCGCGCGCCTTGGCCAACAGCTCCAGCGCCGTCGGGGCCAGGTGTCCCTGGTTGAGCTCCGCGTAGACCCACACCTTAGCCATGGCTAAATCACCTTGGCTTCGGCGAGCAGCTGCATGATGCGATCGATCGCAGCGCCGTCGAATTCAATCACGACGCCGGACTTGCGCGTCTCGGCGTCAGCCAGTCCCTCGATCGTCTCGGCCGGTTCACTGCGTTCGATGCCCAGCTCACCAAGGCCGACCTGCTTGATCTCCTTGGAACGCGCCGCCATGATGCCCTTCAGCGAGGCATAGCGCGGTTCCGCGATGGCGGCGGTGACGGTGATGAGGGCGGGCGTCGAAGCTTCGACGACCTGGTATCCGTCTGCCGTCTGCCGGTGGACCTTGAGGTTCGAACCGTCGACCTCCACCTTCTTCGCGACGGTCAGCTGGGGCATGCCCAGCAGCTCGGCGAGCATCGGCGGCACCATCCCGGTGCTTCCGTCGTACGACTCCGTCCCGCAGATCACGAGGTCGGGAGCTTCGAGCTTGATCGCCGCGGCGAGCGCGCGCGCCGTGAGCAGCGCGTCGGCGCCAGCCAGCTGAGGATCGGTGATCAGGACGCCGCGGTCGGCGCCCATGGAAAGGCCTTTGCGGATTGCGTCCTTCGCGCGCTCGGGACCCATCGAGACCAGAATCACCTCGCCGCCATGCGCCTCTTTGAGCTGCAGCGCCTCCTCAACTCCGCATTCGTCGCCAGGGTCGAGGACCACCTCCTTCTCACGCGAGAGGGTGTTGTCCGCCTCCAGGGCGAGATTGGAATTGGGATCCGGAACCTGTTTGACGGTGACGACGATCTTCAAGCTCTCATCCATTATCCGCGCGACGCGAACGTGGCATGAAACCGTTCCAGGTCATATGGCGTGTTGAGACTCCGGAACAGCTGCGGGTCGAGGCCCTCGAGCCACGTGATCTCGAGCTCGCCCGTGATGTCGGCGGTCTTGAAACGCCCGGCGTTGAGCGCGCCTGTGATCGCGGGCAGCGAGGATCGCCGGTAGGCGCCGCAGACCGGCTCGGGACGGCCGTCGATCCGCGGGATCGCGGCGTCGCAGCCGCGGGCGGCGGCCACCGCGACCTGCGCTACCTGCTGGGTTACGTAAGGCATGTCGCAAGCCACAGCGAAGATCACCTCGTGGCGCGCCGCCACCAGCCCGGCCTCGATGCCGGCCAGCGGCCCAGCGGAGGGCTTGCGGTCGAACACGATCCGGTAAGGGACCGGCTCCTCGAGCTGCTCCGGCTCAGCGAACGAGACCATCAATTCGGAGAACGCGGGGGCCAGGCGGTCCGCCACGTAGCGCAGCAGGTACGTGTCCCCCACCTCCAGCCAGGCCTTGGGCCGGCCCATGCGGCGGCTGTCGCCACCCGCCAGCACCAGCAACGAGGCTTGCATCAAGCTAATCATCGACTTACGTGAGAGCGATCGATTTCCACGTCCACCTATCGACGCCCGAGTGGCTCGACGAGTCGATGCGCGGCTACGTCGAGGCGGCGGAGAAGTACTTCCGCTCGAAGGTGGCGCGGCGCTCGCTGGACGAGCTCGCCGGGGACTACGAGGCGCTCGACGTCCTCGCCGTCCTGCTGGCGTGGGACGCCGAGACCGCAACGGGCCGGCCGAGGGTGCCCAACGAGCTCGTCGCGCAGGCGTGTCGCGACCATCCCAAAGCCTTTGTCGGCTTCGGCAGCGTGGATCCCCTCAAGGGCGAGCGCGCAGTCGAAGAGCTGGGACGCATCGCCGAGCTGGGATTGAAAGGGGTCAAGCTGCATCCATCCCTTCAAGCCTTCGCGCCGGACGACGAGCGGCACTGGCCGCTGTACGAACGGTGTGAAGAGCTCGGCCTGGTGCTGCTGTTCCACACCGGCACGAGCGGCATCGGCGCCGGGCAGCCGGGCGGGCAGGGCATCCGGCTCGACTACGCCCGTCCGATCCGCCTGGACGCGGCGGCCGCCTCATTCCCCGACCTGACGATCATCGCCGCGCATTTCGGCTATCCATGGCACCTCGAGCTGATGGCGATGGCGCTGCACAAGACGAACATCTACGTCGACATCTCCGGCTGGGCGCCGCGCTACATCCCCGCCGAGGTGATTCGCGACATGAAGGGCCGGCTGCAGGACCAGTTCCTGTTCGGCAGCGACTATCCGTTCATCGATCCGAAGCGGTGCCTGGACGAGCTCAGCGGCCTCGACCTACCGGAAGAGGTGCTTCAGAAGGTACTGCTGGGTAACGGCAAGCGGCTGCTAGGACTTTCGTAGCCCCCACCAATGGCCGACCTCGACGCCAACTGGCCTCATGGCAGCCAGGACTCGATCGGACAAGCAGCCGAGTTCCTTGTTTGGGCGCCCCTCATCACACAATCGGGCGGCGGCCTGCACGTCTTTCTGCCGATGCTCGACCGTGGCATCGACGCGGTGGTTCACCGGCTCGCAGATGGCGCCTACCTTGCATTGCAGGTCAAAGGCAAGACGGCCCTCCACGGTGCCGAGGCTCCGATCGCGGTCTACGAGAACCACCTGTTCACACCTGATCAGCTCGTCATAGGCGTACACCTGGATGGCGACCGCCTCGGTCCATTCGTGTTGGTGGCTGACGCATCGACCTTCAAGAAGAAGGCCGGCAGGATCGATGACCGTGGTCGCGTGTTGCTGGTGGCCGATATGCCCATGCATCCCATCCCAGGCCACAAATGGTCTGACAACCTCGTGCCGTTCGGCAAACTGGCCGAGCGACTAGGTGCGGGCCACCCCACGCCGACCGAGGCTCTTTTGGCAGAGGTGGCTTCCGACGAAGACCGAGTCATCGGCTTTTGGGGTGAGCTGGAGGTCTGCCGACGCCTGGCCATGCTCGATGACTGCGGCCTGTTCCGGCCATTCCCAGACAACGAGACAAACGAAGTTCTGGTCCGGCGCCTGACGACAGGTGCGACGCTCGGGATCCAGGTCAAAACCGGCCAGCTCCCGGAGCCTCACGCGTATCGCAAGATCCTGGTGAACAGATCCAACTTCGTGGCTGCTCCGACGACTTTTGTCGTGGCGCTTGCCTGGATCGTGCCGGAGCACCGCTTTCACGACACCTGTCTCGTCATTCCAAGCGAGGTGGTTCCGGCACTCGCCTCCATCAACGGCCCTTATTACGAACTGCACTTCCATCCCGCCGGAAGCTCCAAGCCGAGCCGCCTCGACCGTTACAGGCTTCCGCTCGAGTCGCTAGCCGACAGCTTCGCACGCTATCTGACTCCGGCTCAGACCCGAATGACGTCGAGACCCGGAACGCCGTCGTAGTCAGCGTCTTGCGCAACTACCGGCAGGTGATGAGCGATTGCGGTCGCTGCGATCCACGAATCGTTGATCGGCATTCGTCGACCCTGGTCACGAAGGGCAAGTCGCAAAGTGGCCCACGCGTGAGCCACCTGGGAATCTATCGGTAGCGGCTCAAGGGCTCCAGCGCGCGAGACAGTCTCGAGGCGTCGCGCGCGCGCCGGCCCATCCGTTGCGGCCAGGACGCCCAGCCGCAACTCCCCGATGGTGACCACCGATACCGCTATTCGCTGAGGCGGCGTTCCCGCCAGAGCTCGCCTCTGTTCCAAGGCGATAAACAAAGAGGTGTCGGCGATCGCCAGCTCGGCTCGGCCTTGCCCCACGGTCACCGCACGGGCTCGTCGTCGGTTGTGTCTGGAAGGAGCTCTGCCAGGTCTTTCGCCAATCCGGGGTCAGCGCGCCAGTCATCGGCTCCAGCGAGAAACGTCTCCCAGGAAATGGTCTGCGGCCTCCCGGGAAGAGGGCCCAACTCAGCCACCGGCCTGCCGCTCACGGTCACGCGGACCCTTTCGCCAGCCTCGACGCGGCGCAGGACGCCGCTCACGTCGTTCCGAAGGTCCCGCGCGGGAATGTCTGCCACAATGCAAGCGTAGCAGTTCTGCTACAGAGCCCTACCGCCAACTTCAGACGGTGCTTCTCGGCAACGGCAGGCGGCTGCTGGGCCTGTCGTAGCCGGCGACCAGCCGCGCCGAAGCGCGCGCACGCAGCCTGACCGTGTGAGTGAACAGGTTGAAGGGCAGCGTCACGGACTCGCTCGTCACCACCGTTGCATCGACACCGTTGACCGCGGACGAGTCAACGATCGCGGCCGGTTCTTCAGTCGCGAGGGTCTGGGCCACGACGAGACTGACCGCCGCAGGATCGAGCGTTAGCGCACCGCTGGACCGAATCACGCCGACGTTGAGCTGCTGTGCCGCCGTCTCTGCCGCCTGCGCCGTCGCGGCCTGCAGGCCCGCCTCGCGGCTCGCCACGATCGTGGCGTCGACGGCATACGCGCCGACCGGCAACAGCACGACCGGCAGGCAAAGTGCGAAGAACGCGAGCACCTGCCCTGAATCTTTACGCAAGGTCATGGCACGCGACTGCGCCACGACTCGAGGGGGACGATGACCCTGGATTCGAGAGTCAGCCGGGTGGGAAGCACGAGGGCGGCCCACGAGAGATCGGCCACGCATGACGCCGTCGCCTGGACCTGATCGGTGCGGCTGAATCCTCCGATGGTGACGGTCAGGTGCGCTGACTTCATCGGATAGCCCGTGACCATCGAGGAGAAGCGGGCCTGGGCTTCGGCCTGAGCGCTCGCGCGATCTGGCGCCCGAGCGGCCTCTGCAGCCGCGGCCTGTGTCGCGGCTTCAAGGCCGGCCCGCGCGTCGACCACCTGGACGGTGGCTACGACGCCGAGGGTCAGCACCATGACGATCGGCGCGCAAACCGCAAGCTCGACAAGCGACTGGCCACGCGTCACCTGGTGAAGGTCTCTTTTTGAAGGACGGCGTGAGCGTGCAGTGGCAGGCCCGGTTCCGGTCCGACCGGGACCAGGGCGGGCACCGAACCGCCGACATCAACCTGAACCGCCGAGCCGAGGTCCGTCGCACACACCCAGAGCGCCGGCGGCTGACCACCCTGACCTGGACACCAGGCGCCGGCTCGAACGCCGACCAGGCTGGGCGCCAGTACGCGAATAGTCACCGCGGCCGCGACCTGGGGACCGGATCCGGCCACGGTTCCGGCACGGGCGCCGGCGACTGCGGCCGAGCGCGCCGCGAATGACTCGGCGCCCCACACGGCGAGCTCGACGCAGCCGAGCGCGAGCAGCAATGCCACCGGCCATGCCAACGCGAACTCCACCATCGCTGCTCCGCCCATTCTTTTCAACGCAAGCTTCTCTGGAGCACGGAAACGGCGGGAAACATGAGGACCCCGAGAAACGGCAGGAGAACCGCGACCGCCGCCGGCAGCAGCACGTTGTTCAGCGCTCGCCGGCTCTGCGCGATCAGCTCACGGCGCTGCGCTCGTCGCAGGTCCGTGGCGAGCGCCCGGACGCCCTGGCTCGCGGCGGTCCCATAGTCGCGGCTCGCCGCGAGGATCGTGGCCAGGCTGGCAAGTGCAGGAATCTCCAGCTCGTCGGCGTACTCAAGCAGCCGCGCCTCGAACGATGCCGATCCGACGACCTGTGACGCGATGAGCAAGCGACGAAGGGCGATCGCCAGCTCACTGTCGACCTGCACGCAAACGGATCCCAGCGCCGCAAGGGCGCTGCCCCCGCCACTCAGCTCCAGCGTGAACAGCTCCAGCAGGGGAACCAGCTCGCCCGACAGTCGGCGGCGGCGCCGAAGGACCGCGGCGTTGAGCGTCAGGACAAACGCACCGCACCCGCCGATGAAGCCAAGGATCGAGACGGCGAACGACACGGACGCGCCGAGCACAGCCAGGCACATGGCACCGGCGATTGCCAGGACGGCCACCCGTTCAGGGCTCTCACGCCAGCCGGCACGCTCGATCTCACGGGCCAGGCGGCGACGGGTGGCGGCAACGTGCACGAGTGCGCCGAGGCCGGCTCGTCGACGGGCCAGCCACCGGCCGGCGTCGTGCCCGAGTCGCTCGTAAGCGGCAACCAGCACCGCAGCTCCGAAGAATGAACCCGCTCCGATGGCACCTGTGACGACCAACGGGTCATGCATCGGTCAACCGCACACGCTGCAGGCCGGGCAGCTCAAGGAGCCGGCGCATCCAAACGTAGCCGCCGGCCATGACGCTGAGCATGGCGAGCAAGAACAGCTCTCCTTGCGGCTGATGGAACGGGTCGAGGTATGGCGAGTGGAGCGTGGAGAGCACGAGCAGGAAAGCGATCGGCAGCGCGACGATAATGCTCGATGCCGAGCGAGCCTGCGCCTGTAGCGCCCGGGCTTCGCGCTCGACCTCTTGCGCGGCCGTGACCGATGACTCGAGGTCGGCGAAGAGGGGGACCAGCTCACCGCCGCCAGGACGCTGGATGAGCACCGCCGCCGCGAGCATATCGAACAGCGGCTCGCTGATTCGGTCCCGCGCCTCTCTCCAGGCCTGTCTCCGGCCGATTGATTTGGCCGCGATGAGCCGGAACTCTGCGCGGAGTGGGACTGGCCCGCGCTCAGCGAGCACCGCGATCGCCTGGTTCACGCTCGTCGCCCCGGTTTCCAGGAGCTGCCTGAGCATCCTCGTCGCTTCGAGCACGGCGTCCTGCCGCACGACCTGCTGCGCCCGAGAGCGAGCCTTCACCACAGCCCGAACCAGCGACCATCCACCGGCCGCCGCGGGAACGGCCAGGACCACAAGACCTGTCAGCGCCGTGGAGCACAAGGCGCCGGCAACGGCCACCGAGCATTCGAGTGCCACCATGGTCCGGCCGTCGAGCCACCTCCAGCCTGTGCCGGACGCGAGAAGGCTCTCCGCCACCCACCGCGCTCGGACTGAGCGCGACAACCAGACCGGGACAGCCGGATCGGGGGACGGCACCCACAAGGCGAGAATCGCCGCCACGACGCCGAGCCCAGCGCTCAACGCCGCCGCCGACTCAATCATCGAAGCCGTCAAGGAGCCGCGAGGGGTCGCAAACCTGCGCAAGCTTCGACCACACCCGTTCGGGCATCGCCGCGGGCGAACCGACCCGATGCCAGTGGCCGTCCGGACGCAGGGCAACGAGCTCCTGCAGCAGCGGCCGCCCTTCGTCGAGACCGGCGACGCAGCCGAGGGAAAGCAGTTTCCGCTCCCTCATGTCTCCACTCCTGACGATCGCCGCGTGAAGAACCAGATCCACGGTGTGAACGACCTCGGCGAGCACAGCCTCGGCCCGCGGCGCTTGCGGGTTGCGCAGCGCCAGCCGGACCAGCCGCGGCAGGGTTTCCCGCGGACTGTCAGCGTGAAGCGTGCAGACCGAACCCGGATGCCCGGTGTTCATCGCGTCGAGCAGGTCCAGCGCCTCGCCGCCGCGGACCTCGCCGATGATGATCCTGTCGGGGGACATACGCAGAGCCTCGTGGACGAGCATCTGGATGGTGATCGCGCCGCGCCCCTCGCTGTTGGAGGAACGGCCTTCCAGGGCGATGCAGTCGGAAAGCTCGCGCCAAAGGTGAAGCTCAGCCTGGTCTTCGATCGTGACGATCCGTTCGTTGGGCGCGATCAGGCGCGCGAGGACGCGCATGAAGGTCGTCTTTCCAGCGCCCGCGCCGCCGGAGACGAGCATGTTCAATCGAGCGGCGACCGCGGCCTCGAGAAACTCAACCAGGGCGGAAGGTAGGAAGCCGGACGCAGCGAGCGCGGTCAGGTCGGCAAATCGGGCGGGCGGATGCTTGCGGATCGTCACGCTCATCGGTCGGGCCGGGGGCGAGAGCGCAGCATGAAGACGGCTGCCTTCCGGAAGGGTCATCGTCACAGTAGGGCTGGCGCGGTCGAGCCTGGAGCTGGGAGTGCCGTCGGTGTACCACTGCACGAGCTCGACCAACGCGTCCTCGTCGTCGAACGGAGGCGGAATCGCCTGGCGCCGGCCTGCCCTGAAGACGAAGCACGCTTGGGTGCCGTTGATGCGAACCTCTTCTACGTCGGGATCGGCCAGGTGCTCTGCCAGAGGGCCGAGCG
>DATBZP010000013.1:0-2448 GCA_036513135.1 Candidatus Dormiibacterota bacterium
GAGCGTGCGCTGGATCTCGGCGCGCTGGATGTCTGAGAGCAGCCACCCAATCACGCGGCGCATGTCGGCCTGGTCGTAGATCGAGTAGCGCTCGGTGCGCCCGAACACGCCGGCGTGCTCGCGCAGCAGCCGCGCGCACACGGAGTGAAACGTTGCTGCGGTCACTCCGCGCGCGACGGTCTCGCCGAGCAGATCGGCGAGGCGGAGCCGGAGCTCGCCGGCGGCGCGGACGCTGAAAGTGACCGCGAGGATCTCCCACGGCTGGGCGCGCCCGCTCGCGAGCAGGTACGCGGCGCGGTGGGTCAGCGTGCGGGTCTTGCCGGCGCCCGGCCCGGCGAGCAGCAGCAGCGGACCGGTGCCATGGGTTACTGCTTGGGCCTGCTCAGGGGTCAGTCCCGCGAGCAGGCGTTCGGTCCCGGGCGGCGCGTGATTGCGCAGGCCCGGGTCGGCCTTGGTCAGACATGCCTCCTTCAGTGAGAAGTTCGTGGTGCCCGCGCTTAGCCGACAGGTGGGAGCGCGGCGGGGCGGCGTGAGGTCTGGGCTCAGCCGAAGGCAGCGGGCTCGGCGCCGTTGGGTGCGGGCGTGAGCGTGACCGTCCGCTAGGAGCGTGGGTCGCTATTGGCTTGCCGGGCGGGTGAGCAGCAAGGATTGGTGCTGTTGGTGGTGGTGACGGGCGGCGCTCATAGTGGTCTGCGGGTCGCTCGCCGGGGTGGGCTGACCGTCGGGGCGGCTGCTGGCCCTGGGGAGCCGGCTCCGAGGCTTGTCAGCTGGTGTTCAGGATCGCCAGGCCGCCTGCCCGGTGCAGCTTGAGCAGGTTGTGGATCGCGCACTCCAGTCGCCATTGGGCGCGGGCGGCTGGTTTGCCGCGGATCAGTACCCGGCGGCCGTCTTGGACGGTGCCGATCTGGCCGAACACCGGCTCGACGATCGCCTTGCGCCGGGCATAGATCGCCCGGCCTTTCTTGGTTCTCGTCTTGCGTGCCATCTGTTGCTTCGGGGTCGCGTCCTTGGGGATCGGTCCGCGCGGTGCCGGCGGCGGAGGCTCTGAGTGCTTGAACCGCCCAGTCGCGATGTACGGATCAACTCGATGCTGCTTGCAGGTCGTGACGTTCTCCTCGGAGAAGTAGCCAGCGTCCGCGGTTAGCACCGCGCCGTCGGGCAGCTCGGCGCCGATCGCCTCGAGGTTCTCATCGAGCTGCTCGAGTGCCGGCTCGAGCTGGCGCTGATCGGCGGCCTGATCGGACAGCTCCGCGACGACGATCACTTGGGCGAGCGAGTCCACGACCGCCTGGCCTGAGTAGCACTGGTGATAGGACCCGTCCGCGGTCTTCATGATCTTCGACTCCGGATCGGTGAAGTTCCGCTGCGCCGTTGGCTTGGGCGCGAATGGGTCACGCCCATCGCGCGGCGCTCGCGGCTGCTTGCCCTGCGCCTCAAGCTCAGCGCGCCGCGCGGTCTCCGCCTCGCGCGCCTCTCCCTCAAGTGCCTCCTTCGCCTCTTTGATCTTCGCCAAACGCTGCTCGCGACGCTGAAGCTCCTCGGCCTCGAGCGCCTCCTTCGCCTCCTTGATCTTCGCCAAACGCTGCTCGCGACGCTGCAACTCCTCGGGCAGCTCATCGCCGCGGCGATCCGGGCCGAAGCGCTCATCCTCCTCCGCGTCGACCTGCTCGGCCTCGGAAAGCAGCGCCGCGACGTTCGCTCGGATCGCAGCGATCTCAGCCTCAAGCTGGGTCTCCTTCTTGACCATCCGCTCGTAGCTCATCGCCTTATGCCGCGAGGCATTCGCACGCAGCTTCGTCCCATCCAACGCCAGGCTCCCAAGCCCGACGAGCTTCGCCTGCTTGCACAGCCGCAACGCCTGCACGAACAACTCGCCCAACGCCTCCAGATGCCGCTTGCGGAACCTTGCGATCGAACGGTAATCCGGATGCTGATCGGCGCACAACATCCGCACCGCCACATCCCTATAGGTCGCGCGCTCCAGCTTGCGCGAGGACATCACCGCATTCGCGTAGCCATAGACCAGCAGCTTGACCATCAACCGCGGGTCATACGGCGGAAAGCCACGCTCCTCCTCATAAGAGTCATAGATCGCCTCAAGATCAAGCGTCCCGGACTCCACCAAGTCAGACACGAAATGCGCCAGGTCCCCCTCCGGAATCCACTCCTGCAACACCGGCGCCATCAACAGCACCTGGTCAGGGTCATACGACCGAAACGCCTTCTCCTCGCCCGCGGGCCGGCGACCAGCGACCACCGACTCATCCACCTCCACCTCCACCAGCTGCTCCTGCGCAACCGCCGCCGCCATCCGATCCTCCTGGTCGTGTGCAGGAGAATCGTCTTAAACGCTCCGGACGGACCCGCCAGCCCGGTTACTGACCCACGCTCCTAGCTCGGAACCGGCCGGCGACCACGCCAGCGCTGTGATCGTTGCTGCCCGTGGGA
>DATBZP010000014.1:0-2301 GCA_036513135.1 Candidatus Dormiibacterota bacterium
GCGACTCCCCTCTACTTCGCCGGCGCCAGATCTCGACCTTCTCCAGCTCCGCGACCAATGTTCCACCCATCGCGCACCTCCTTGGGATGTCTCAGCGTCATCCAATCCAAGGCGGTGGTGCATTGACCCCCTGAGAAGAACTCCCGGGTTTTCCCTCATACCCCGTAACCTCCCCGCTCGCCGGGGAGGTCGCCGGCGAAGCCGGCGGGTGGGGGGTTGGAGCCCAGAAACGGCGCCGAGCCTGTAACCTGCCGGCTAGGCCCGCCGTTTAATCCAGCACCGGTCGAATCCATTCCCCCTTCCAGGAGTTCTAGTCAAGAAATGTGCGGAATCATCGGCTACCTGGGCGATCGCGAAGCCACCCCGATCCTGATGGAGAGCCTGAAGCGGCTCGAATACCGTGGCTACGACTCGGCCGGGGTCGCCGTTCTGGAGCTCCCCAAGCCGGGCCAGGCGATCCACACGAGCCTGACCAAGTCCGAAGCCAAGGTCGACACCCTCATCGAAAAGCTCGAGGCCAACATGCCGATCGGCCATCTCGGGATCGGCCACACACGCTGGGCGACCCATGGCAAGCCGACGTACGTCAACGCCCACCCGCATACCGATTGCCACGGCAAGATCTTCGTCGTCCACAACGGGATCATCGAGAACTTCGCCGAGCTCAGGGCGGAGCTGCAGGCGGCCGGACACGAGTTCACCTCGGAGACCGACTCCGAGGTCGTGCCTCACCTGATCGAGGCCAACTACAAGGGTGACTTCCTCGCCGCGGTGCGCGCGGCGCTCAAGCGGATCCGCGGCGCGTACGCCCTCGCGATGTTCTCCACCGACGACCCTGAGCTCCTGATCGGCGCCCGCCTCAACGCGCCGTTGGTCGTGGGGCTCGGCGACCACGAGTTCTACATCGCCTCCGACATCACGGCGATCATCCCGTACACCAAGCGCGTGCTCGTCCTCGGCGAGGGTGAGGTCGCGGCGGTCACGCCGCTCGGCGCTGAGGTTTCAACACTGGACGGCATCACGGTCAAGCCGAAGTTCGTTCACGTTGACTGGGACGTGAGCCAGGCACAGAAGGGCGGCTACCCGCACTTCATGCTCAAGGAGATTCACGAAACGCCGGAGGCGGTTGCCAACGCCATGCGCGGACGGCTCACCGACGACGGCATCGCCTCGTTCCGCGAGTTCGACGTCGACGACGAGAAGCTGCGGGGCTATTCCGAAGTCCTACTTCTGGGCATGGGCACTTCGCGTCACGCGGCCATGGTGGGCGAGTACTTGATCGAGGATTGGGCGGGCATCCCGGCTCGCGCGCAGGACGCCTCAGAGTTTCGTTATCGCCGTCCGACCTTCGGGCCGAAAACGCTGGCCGTCGCCGTCACGCAGTCCGGCGAGACTGCAGACACGCTGGTCGGCTTGAATCGGGCCAAAGAGCGCGGCGCGCTGACCGTGGCGGTCACGAACGTGTTCGCCAGCTCAGCAGCACGTGACGCCGACGGCGCCATCTACCTCCACTCAGGACCGGAGATCGGCGTCGCGTCGACGAAGACGCTGGCCGCGCACATGGTCAGCCTCTCCCTGCTCAGCCTGCGGCTTGCGACCGTCAACGGTCGCGTCTCGCTCGAGCGGAGGCGCGAGCTGGTCGCCGCGCTGAGGGCGCTGCCGGACCAAGTCCGCGAGCTCGTGGACCGCGAGAAGGACATTGCGAAAATTGCGCAGCGGTACAGCCGCTACAGCAACTTCCTTTACTTCGGCCGCGGTCTGAGCTACCCGGTGGCTCTCGAGGGCGCCTTGAAGCTGAAGGAGATCTCGTACGTCCACGCGGAGGGCACCACCGGCGGCGAGCTGAAGCACGGCCCCATCGCATTGCTCCACAAAGAGTTCCCGGTGATTGCGATTTGCACGGCCAGCTCGACCAGGGACAAGATGGTGAGCAACGTCCACGAGATCGCCGCACGCGACGCTCCCGTGCTAGCCCTGGTGACGGCTGGCGACCATTCGCTGGATGGCGTTGCGGCTGACGTCTTCGAGATGCCGGCGGTCGAGGAGGCAGTGGGGGCGATCCTCAACACGGTCATGCTGCAGCTCTTCGCCTATCACGTAGCGGTGGAGCTGGGTCAAGACGTAGACCAACCCCGCAACCTGGCGAAAAGCGTGACGGTCGAATAGATTCCCTCCCCCGCAGGGGGAGGGTCAGGGTGGGGACGACCCAAGCTCACATTCCACCTCCCCGCTCGCCGGGATAGATAGGTAATTCACCTCCCCGCTCGCCGGGGAGGTCGGGCCGCAGGCCCGGGTGGGGGG
>DATBZP010000015.1:0-2481 GCA_036513135.1 Candidatus Dormiibacterota bacterium
TGGCGTCGGACTGCTGCTGTACATCGTGCTGTGGGTGTTGATGCCCGAGCGCGCCGGCTACCGTCCTGCGGCCCAAAACGCGTTCGAGTCGATGGGAGCGGACATCAAGCGCGCCTGGGCTGACCTGCAAAACCAATTCGGAGCGGGTTCAACCGCAGCATCGGCGCCTGCGGCAACCACGAGCGCCGGGGCGGTCGCGCCAAGCACGCCAGTTACCCCCGAGGGCCAGGCGCCACAGTCCGCCGGCCCTCAACCGGTCACTCAGACGCCGACCTTCATCTTCGGCGCAATCCTGGTCGTGCTCGGCATCGCTTTCCTCGCCGCCAACAGCGGCATCACCTGGAACGTGATATTGCCGGCGGCCCTGATCGCGCTTGGGATCGCGCTCCTCGTCAGGAACCTGGAGAAGCGGACCTAGCGCAGGCGCGTGAGCTGTCGCAGGTCGATCTTCCACTCACGCTTCGGCGCGCGAAAGAAACGCACGCAGAGGTAAGCCGAGCCGAGGGTCATCGGCAGCAACAGAACCAAAGCCACGATCACCCACAGGCCGCCGGCGCTCAGCGCCACACCTGCGATCAGCGCCACTGCGATGACCAGACCGACCGCCCCAGCCAGCAGCTCGGTCGCCGATCGGATCTGCACCGTCGCCTTGACGCCAGGCGTTGGAACGCCGGCAGGGCGGGGCCTCGCCCCCGATACCCATGCATAGAGCACCAGGCTGACGCCCCCCAGCCCCGCGAACAGGGTGATCACCTCGGACACCATTCCCTGTTGTGTGTCCGCAACACGGCCGGAGGCCACGAAGGCGATGACGATCAGCACGGCCCCGATCACGAGCGCCAGCCATCGCACCCTACTGGTTGGCGGCGACGATGGTCGCGCGCAGGCGCCGCATGCCCCTCAGCCACCTGTCGTAATCGGACGCTCGACGGCCGAAAAATTCTTCGACCTCCGGGTGAGGCAGGATGAGGAAGCTCTCGTCGCGGATGCCCTGCAGGACCGACTCGGCAACCTGGTCGGGCTCGAGTGCAGTCGCCGTGAGAAAGTCGAGGCCCCTGCGGCGCTCCATCGCCAGCATGTCGGTCTTGACACCGAGCGGGCACAGACACGAAACCCGGATTCCCTCGTCTCCATGGGCGATCGAGAGCCATTCGAAGAATGACAACGCGGCCGCCTTGGTCACTCCATATGGAGCCGCGAACATGTGATTGAGCAGGCCCGCGGCCGACACCGTGCCGACGATGTAGCCCTCCTTGCGCGCAAGCATCGCCGGCAGCGCATGACGAGCCATGTACACGTGGGCCATCACATTCACGTCCCAGATGCGCTGCCACTCCGAGTTGGGAACCTCAGGACCGCCGCCGACCGCAATGCCTGCGTTTGAGCACAGGATGTCGATGCGTCCTTTAGCGATGTGAATCTTTTCCACTAGCTGTGCGACATCGGTCTCATTCGAAACGTCGCAGCGAATGGCCATGCCACCGATCTCGCGGGCCACTGTCCATGCATCGTCGGCGTCGATGTCCGCCACGACGACGATCTCGGCGCCGGCGGCGGCAAATTTGCGGGCGAGAGCTCGACCGATGCCGCGAGCTCCGCCTGTCACCACTACGACTCGGTCAGCTACATCCATGAACGGCAGCGCGAGTCTACGCTGCGCACCGACCATGCTCGAGTCGTCGGCGGTCCGGCCCACGAGGCCACACCAGACGTGGTCGAGAGTGGGTAAAGAAATTTCGAGAAATAAACGAAGAGGCTTGCTTCCGCACCTACCGATAGCGCCTAGAATCACTCCCCATGGTCGGTGGGGGCCTCGACTACAGCGCGCCATTTCAGCGCGCCATTGAGCTGATCGGTAAGCGCTGGACCGGGGCGGTCGTGAAAGCCTTGATCCCGGCGCCTGCTCGATTCAATCAGCTTCTTGCCGGTATCCCCGGCATTAGTGACCGCGTGCTCACTGAGCGGTTGCGCGAGCTCGAGACTGAAGGCCTTGTCGAGCGTCTCGTCGACCCGGGTCCACCGGTCAGGGTCAGCTATCGACTCACCTCCCGAGGCAGAGCGCTCGAGCCCGTGCTCGCCGCGGTTGCGAGTTGGGCAGACAGCTGGATGACATCGGTGGAGGCCGCGGTCGGTTAAGCGACGCGGTGGCTCCTTAGCCGCCGCCACTCGGCTGATAGGCTTTAGCGCGATGCCGATTGGCGACTTCCTGCGCCGGCGGCCAGAAGCACAGACGTGCCTGGCTTGCGGGTCCCCATTACCTCACGGCGCTGTCTTCTGCCCATCGTGCGGCGTGCGTGCCGACGACCCTCAGGCCGAGCCTCTGCACATCGTCGACCGGACCACGGGTCTCTTCAACGATCGTTTCGTGCGTCCAGTCCTCGAGGACGAGCTGGCGCGGGCTCATCGCTATCAGCGGAACCTCGGGGTGCTGTTGGTCGAAGCAGACGGCACAGGTTCACCTGAGGAGACTTTGAAGATGAT
>DATBZP010000016.1:0-2519 GCA_036513135.1 Candidatus Dormiibacterota bacterium
CAATTAGGGCGTCGTCAGCGACAATGCCGCCGAGCGCCTTTATGATCGAGGTCTTGAGTTCCACGTTTTCGGGCACAGCCTCGATCACGAGCTCAGCGTCGGCGACGTCCTCCAGTTCGCTGGTCAGCGTGATTCGGGCGAGCGCTGCGTCCCGATCTACAGTGTCGCGCTTGCCCCGCTTGACCGCTCGGTCCAGGGACGTCTCCAGACGCTCATGGGTCGCGTCAAGATACTCCGGCAGTTCGCGCACAACGACCTCGACCCCGGCGAAAGCGGCCGTTTCGGCGATGCCTGCACCCATGAACCCACCACCGACTACGCCTATTGTTGTGATTTCCTCGGACACGTCAGGCGCCGGAGGCGGCCATAGGCGCCGCCGCTGGTTTGCCGAGGTCGGTTTCGGCGGTGGGGACCATCGGGCCGTCGCCGAAGGACGGGTCGATGATGCCTTCCTCTAGCCAGGTGTGGCGGCCCTTGAGGACATCCAGCGCGAGGCGGTGGTTGGCTTCGTCGGCGTTGCTCCACAGCTCGTGGAACAGACGTTCGGTGCGTAGCTGGGCTTGGCCGCAGAACGCCTCGGCCAGCTCCCGGGTCTCGGCCGCCCGCTCGGGGTGCTCTCGCATCGCTGTCTGGGCGTAGACGACCGCCGCGGAAATAGCGAACAGCTCGGCGCCGATGTCCACGATCCGTCCCAGGAAGGCTCCGTGAGCCTCGGTGCCCGCCTGCCAACGTGCCATGCCGTAAAACGTGGAGCGAGCGAGCTTGCGGCTGGCGCGCTCGACGAACCGCATCTGCCCAGCCAGCTCGCCGAAATCGCCATATGACTGCGGCGCCTGGCCGCGACCCACAGCCAATTTGGGATACCACGTGGCGTAGAAGGCGCCGGCCTTGCCGAGCGCCTTTGCCTTCTTGTCAACCGAGAGGTCAGACTCCAACAGGTCGCCGGCCACATGCAGGTGCTGGTCCATCGCCTCGCGGGCGATGATCAGATGCATGATCTCGGTCGAGCCTTCGAAGATCCGATTGACGCGCATGTCGCGCATGACCTGCTCCACCGGCACGCCGCGCAGCCCGCGGGCCTGCAACGACGCGGCGGTCTCATAGCCACGGCCGCCACACACCTGCATCAGCGCGTCGATGACCCGCCAGCCCATCTCGGAGCCGTAGAGCTTGGCCAGGGCGGCCTCGATCCGCACGTCGTTGCGCTTCTCATCGGCCAGCCGGCTGGCCACGTCGAGCATCGCCTCCAGACCGAAGGCGGTCGCGGCGATAAACGCGATGCGCTGCGCCACCTCATCGTGCTCACCGATCGGCTTGCCCCATTGGACACGCTCGCTGGCGAACTCACGCGCGACCTTCGTCGCCCACTTGCTGACACCGGCGCAGATTGCCGGCAACGCCAAACGGCCGGTGTTCAACGTGGCCAAGGCGATCTTCAGCCCGAGGCCCTCGCGGCCGATCACGTTCTCCGCCGGCACGAAGGCGTTGGTGTACCGCGTCTGAGAGTTCTCAATCCCGTGCAGGCCCATGAACTCGATGCGATGCTCAACGACCATGCCATCGGTCTCGCTCGGCACGATGAAGGCGGTGATCCCGCCCTTGCGACCCTCGCTGCGCGGCACCTTCGCCAGCACGACAAGGACATCCGCCACCGTCCCGTTGGTCGTCCACAACTTGCGGCCGTTAAGCACGTAACCCGAACCGTCCGCGGTGGGGGTCGCGGTAGTCGACACCCTCGCCGGGTCAGAGCCCACGCCAGGCTCGGTCAACGCAAACGCCGAAAGATGCGTGGTAGCGACCTTCGGCAACCACTCGCGCTTCTGCTCCTCCGAGCCGAACAGCAACAACGGCTGGGCCAGCCCGATCGACTGGTGCGCCGACAAGAGCGTCGACACGCTGGAATGCCACGTCCCCGCCAGCATCATCGCGCGGTTGTAATACACCTGCGACAAGCCCAGACCGCCGTACTTCTCGGGCACCTTCATGCCCAAAGCGCCGATCGCCTTAAATCCCTCGATCACCTCATCAGAGATCTTCCCGTCACGCTCAATCGCCTGCGGATCAACCTCATCCCGCAAAAACGCCCCGAGAGTCGCCAAAAACCGTTCACCCTTCTCAACATCAGCGGGCGGCATAGCCGGCTGCGGAGAGATCAACTCAGGCTGAAAATTCCCCAAATACAGGCCCTTACCAAAGCTCGGCAGCTCCCAATCCTTCTCCCGAGCCGCCTCCGAAATCGCTCGAGCTTCCTTATAGCCGGTATCAGCGGGCATGGGTCATTCCTTCCATAATTGGTGCTGCAACTAGAGCAACGCTCCGAGCCTCGTCTGGAGACGGGGACGGAACAAGAGATGAGGTGTGCTGGGCGTCGACTCGCATCACATGTCGATTCCGCCGTTGACGCCCCAGATCTGGCCGGTGATGTAGCTGGAGGCGTCCTGGGCGAGGAACCTCACGACTCGTGCTATTTCGCCAGGTTGTCCCATTCGGTGCATGGGGATCTTCTCCAGGAGCTGAGC
>DATBZP010000017.1:0-8668 GCA_036513135.1 Candidatus Dormiibacterota bacterium
TCGTCAACGCCTTCGTCACCGAGCTCACGGCCGCTTCCGGCGGGGGGCCGAGCGCGTCGCTGGCGGCAGTGCTCTCCAGCGAGCTCGAACGAGTCCCGCTGCTCCCCGCCTACTTGCGACGCCTCCTCATCGACGGCGGCGAGCCTGCGGAGACGCTCTTTCGGAGCCTTTTCGAGGCGGTGCTCTCGGGCTTTGCAACCCTGGAAGCGGCAGGGCTGGTGCGCCCTTCGTCCGACGCCGAGGTCAGAGCCGCCTTCCTGTTGGTCAATGACCTTGCGGTTGTGCTGCTTCGTGACCAGGTGCACGAGGTCCTCGGCATTGATCCTCTCGCTCGCTCGGGGATCGAGAGGTGGACCGCTCAAGTGCTTGACGTCTATTCGCGCGGGGTGCTGACGATCGGGGCGGTTTCCAGCACTGAAACGGATCCACCTCGGGGGGCCGCGTGATGACAGTTGTGGTGAGCGCAGACAAGCTGACCAAGACCTTTGGGTCACACCGTGGCATCGTCGGCGTCGACTTCATGGTTACGGAGGGAGAGATCTTCGGGTTCCTTGGCCCGAACGGGTCCGGCAAGTCAACAACGATCCGTCTCCTGACCGGCCTCTCACACCCGACGTCGGGCACCGCGAAGGTCTTCGGACTCGACCCTATCGCCGACTCTGTCGAGATTCATCGACGCGTCGGATATCTTCCAGGGGAACTCGCACTGCACCCTCGCTTGACCGGGCGGCAGCACGTCGACTTCGCTGCCACGGCCCGCGGTATGCGGGACAGAACCTTCCTCCATGAACTCGTGGCCCGGTTTCAGGTCGACCTCGAGCGGCCCACTCGCACGTTGTCCAAGGGCAATCGGCAGAAGGTCGGCATCCTGCTCGCCGTCATGCATCGACCTCAGCTGGTCATCCTCGACGAGCCGACATCGGGACTTGACCCCCTGATGCAGGACGAGTTCGAACGTCTGATGCGTGAACTGGTGAGCGCCGGGGCGACCGTCTTCCTCTCTTCCCACGAACTCGACGAAGTGCAGCGAGTCGCGACCCGCGTCGCGATTATCAAGGACGGGCTCCTCGTCGTCACCGACACGGTCGAGGCGCTGCGGCGGCGGGCACCGCGGACGATCGAGTTCTCCTTCCCAAGGAACGTCGATCCGAAGCCCTTCGCATCGATCGAGGGCGTTCGAGTCGTTGCCGCCAATGGGAAACGCATCACGTTGGCGCTCCGCGGTGCTGTTGCCCCCGTACTTCGAGTAGCTGCCGAGCTCGATCCGCTCGACGTGGTCGCCCACCCAGCCGACCTCGACGAACTCTTCCTCACCTACTACCGAGACCAATCCGCGGAGGAGCCCGTCGATGCGCGCTGACATCGCCGCAATTGACCTCCGCTTGCGCCGGCGAGCCCTCCTCAGCTACGTGGTGGGCATGACGCTGTACGCGTTGGCCATCGTGGCGCTGTACCCGCAGTTCAAGGGCGCCACGAGCCTCGATCAACTCACGAAGAACGGGTCGGCATTCGCGGCACTCTTCGGAGCGACGGGGTCACTGACATCACCGAGCGGATGGCTCGACGCCAACATCTACGAGAACTTCCTCCCGCTCATCATGCTGCTCATCACCGTGGGCTACGGTGCGTCCTGCATTGCGGGGCAGGACGAAGACGGCACCCTGTCGCTTGCGACGATCCTCCCCGTATCGCGACGCTCCATGGTGCTGCAAAAGGTCGCAGCGTTGACAGTGCAGGCGCTCCTGCTGGCAATCGCAACCATGGGGTGCGTCCTCATCGGAAGACAGTTCGATCTCTTCTTCCCCATCACGCATCTCGCCGGATTGAGTCTTGGTGTCGCGCTCCTCGGTGTCGACTTCGGGCTGTGCGCTGTCGCCGTCGGGTCGATCACCGGCAGCCGCGGGACCGCACTCGGGGTCACCTCCGCGCTGGCTGCCACGTCGTATCTGGTGAGCTCACTTGCGCCGGTGATCGGATGGATTCGCCCGGCTCGGTACGCTTCGCTCTTCTACTGGTCAGTCGGCAACCAGCAGCTTGCCAACGGTCTCAGCCTCGCGTCCGTTGGGGTGCTGATGTCCGTCGGGGCACTCTTGACGCTGACCGCGGTTGCCGGGTTCCGCAGGCTCGACCTTCACTGATTCGAACAAGACAGTCTGTATCGCAGGCAGGCGGCGCTGACTCTCGCCCGCATCTGCTCGGTCGCTTCGGCAATGTGGTGCAGCGCTCCGGCAGCGACCGTCGATGGCGGACGGCTGCTCCTGCGGAAGTGGATGCACAACGACGGCGCGCCGTGTTCGGGAAGAGAGAAAGCGAGCCGGTGGCGCCGCCGCATCGGAGGAAATGGGGCTGATGATTCCTAGTTGCTGAGACCGTGGCTGATGTTGGAGAACACGTTGTTCACCTGTTGACCGACCGTCGTGAGGATGACGATGACCACTGCGGATCGAGTACAGGGCCATCAGTACCGTCGCCTTGAGCAGATGCTCCGGGGGCACGCTCTGCCGGCCGGTGCGCGCGTACATCGCGTCGAACTCCGGCGCCAGCTCCGTCAGCTCTGCCTCCACCACCGGCTTGATCCGCCGGATCGGGTGGTCCACCGGGATCAGGCTGTCCGTGGTCAGGGTCGACAGCATCGTCGCCTGGCGGGAAGTGGTGCCACGCATGCTGAATCTCCGCAAGCTGAACGGCTTGCCCAAGAGTCGCATACCCGAGTCACCCTGTCGAGGGCATCCTTAGACTTCGAAAATCAACACCCTGCTAAGGATCGCAAAGACACTACTTTCGGCAAAGTGCGCTTATTAGCCGATCTCAATACATCGGCGGGCGCGGTGACGTTTGGCTCAGGAGTATCCGGCCTCGAGAATGGCCTTGAGCCGACGGAGATCCTTGCGGTTGGCCCGGCGCATGGCGACCGCCATCACGGGGGCTGCGACTCGTGCGAATCCCGCTGGTTCTCCCCGGTTGCGCAGCGTCATTCTCGTCCCTCCGCTAGAGGTGTCGTCCCACGTGTAGGTCGTCTCCATGGGAAAGGGCCCCTCGGCGGTACTCATCACGAGCCGTTCGCTCGGGACGAGTTGGTTCATTTCGTACGTGTAGCTGAGGCGCCGTCCGAGGAACTGAGCGACAAATGCCATCCGCGAGCCAACGGCGACGGGCTTCGGCGATTTCCACTCGACAGCCTTGATGTTCTCGTACCACGCCGTTGCGTTGTCGGGATCGGTGACGTATGCGGCCACTTCGGCGCGCGGACGGTCGATGTTGATTTCTGTGGTCACGTCAACAGCCATTCGGTGTGAGGTCCTCCTGGTGTGGCGACATCGACCCACCCAACGCCGCGGCCAGGTGCGCGACGATCGACGTCCATCCGCCTTCGTGAGATTCGGTCGTCTCCTGGGGGAGTCGGTCGTGGGAAAGCGCCAGATGAGTGCGCTCTCCTTGCGGCGTGAGCACCACGGTGACGATGCTGGACTCACTCCCGGTGTAGGGTGAATTCCATGTGAAGATCAGGCGCCGGGGCGGCTCGACGACCAGGTATTCGCCCGTGTGATCGATCCGCATTCCGTCGCCGAGCATCACGACGCGTAGTGAGCCACCGACTCTCACATCGACTTCGACCTCTGCCCTACCCGTCGGTGAGAACCAGCGGCACATGAATGCTGGATCCGTCCACGCGGCATAGACCTCGTCGATCGGGGCAGAAAGGAGACGGTTGACCCTCACCGACGGTTGGTCAGAGATTCGTGCGAGGTCGCTCACAACTGTGCGTTTCGGCGAAGTTGCGCTTCCAGTGCGTCGATCCGGGATTCCCAGAAGGAGCGATAGCTGTCGATCCAGTCGCGCGCCTGGATCAGGGGCTGAGACTCCAGGGCCATCAGGTGATCACGGCCGACGACCGTGCGGCTGACGAGTCCGGCTATTTCGAGGACCTGGAGGTGCTTGGAGGCTGCGGCGAGCGATATATCGAAGGGCTCGGCGAGGTCCGTGACCCGTACCTGGCCCGCGCGAAGGAGCTCGAGCAGCCCACGGCGGACGGGGTGAGCGAGAGCCCCGTACGTTCGATCCAGGCCAGGGCGATATTCAATCATATCGTTGAATGATACTCGGGCCGCCCGAGCGTGTTCAAGTCAGGCGGGACCGCGAGGCGGCACCGCTCCACCACGGCGAAGCCGTGATCGACCACGCGGGCCCAGCTCAGCTCCCTCCTCCACGGCGCGAGCCGAGTCTGCGTAGCCGCCTGCTTCGCCGGCCTTAGCACCTGGAGGGTTCCGAACCCGCGTGGCGGGCCAATCGCGTCATGTGGCCTCAACTCGTCTCGTCCCACATGGTTTCCCTTGTGGTAAATTAGCTGCTATGGAAACTATGGAAAGCCGATGATGGCGTCGATCGCTGAGGACCGCCTGAGCGAGACCTTTGCCGTGCTGGCGAACTCAACGCGGCGAGCTATCCTGGCCCGCTTGGCGCAAGGCGAGGCGACCGTTAACGAGCTCGCCAAACCGTTCGATCTGACGCTTCCGGCTGTCTCGAAGCACATCAAAGTGCTGGCAAGAGCCGGGTTAGTGGTGCGGGGTCACCGCGCCCAGTACCGGCCGTGCGCTATCGACGCCGCGCCGCTCCAGGAAGTCTTGAACTGGACTGAGCAATACCGGCCCATCTGGGAATCACGATTCGACCGAATGAACGAGTACCTCACTGAACTCGGACGGCAACAGGAGGCTCGCAAGCAGGATGGCTGACGGCAATCGTTCCCGGGACGCGGTGGTGATCGAGCGTAGCTTCGATGCGCCAGCCGACCTCATCTGGCAGATGTGGACGGAACCAGAGCACTTGAAGGAGTGGTTCGGGCCGACCGGTGCCACCATCCCGGTCGCCAAGATGGACGTCCGCGTCGGGGGAAGCCGCCTGGTTTGCATGGAGGTCCAGACGCCGGCGGGCCGTCGGTCGATGTGGTTCGCCGGTGAATACCTCCAGGTCGTCGCAAACCAACTCCTCGTGTATACCGAGTTCCTGTCCGACCAGAACGGCAACGTGCTGTCCCATGCGGAGATGGGTATTGGCGACGGGCATCCCACCACAACCGAGGTCCGAGTAGAGCTCAAGCAGCTGGACGGCGTCACAAAGATGGTGATGACCCATGCCGGGATTCCCAGCGATTCACCGGGTGCTGTGGGATGGACGATGGCGCTCGACAAGCTCGCGGCGCGTGTGGCAATAGTCAGCCGCCTATGACGCGCTTTGATGCGCTTCTAGTCGCCTAGCACCTTGTGACTTCCCTCGGCCACGCCGGGGGTCCCCTCAGGACTCTCATGGGGCACGACATCACACCGTCGGTGCCATGCCATGCCGTGCCGGCGCGCGGCTGTCAGGCGTCATGCCACTGTCACAATCCAGCGGTAGCCTTGCCATCCCGTGATCGAGGTTGTGATGAACGCGCCGATCCTGGTAGTCGACGACGACCCCAAGATCGTCTCCCTCGTCCGGGTGTACCTCGAGCGCGAGGGATTTCGGGTCACCACCGCTGCCGATGGGAAGGCCGCCCTGGCCCAGATCGAAACCGAGCCGCCGCGGCTGGTCGTCCTCGACCTGATGCTCCCGGAGCTGGACGGAATTGCGGTGATGAGGGGGCTGCGTGAGCGATCCGGCATCCCTGTCGTGATGCTGTCCGCGCGTGGGTCCGCCGCCGACCGTGTGTACGGGATCAGCGAGGGCGCCGACGACTATCTTGCGAAGCCATTCTCGCCGGCGGAGTTGGTGGTTCGGGTCAAAGCGGTTCTGCGCCGGTCGACGCCCACCGCCGCGACCGCACTGAGGGCCCTCAACCTGGCTGACCTCGAGATCGACCTCGATCGCGTGGAGGTCCGGCGCGGCACGCAACTGCTGGCGTTGACGGCAGCTGAGTTTCGGCTGCTGGCGGCGCTGGTGTCGGCACGCGGGCGTGTGCTCACACGACAGGCGTTGCTCGATGTGCTGTACGGTCACTCGCAAGGCGACGTATTGGAGCGGACGGTCGACGTGCACATCGGCCGCCTGCGCGAAAAGCTGACCGAACCCGCTACCAATCCTCGCTACATCGTCACTGTGCGGGGTGCTGGTTACCGCGCGAAATGCGCGTAGTCCGCTCCGCACGGCGATCGCGACCGCTGGCGCGCCTCGCCACTCGGATGAGCCTGAGCACGTTGGCAGTCGCAGTGTTGGCTATCGGGGTGCTGGCGGTCGGCGTTCTGATCGTTGCGCGATCCTCGTTCGACGGATTGATGATCCAGTCGGGCGCGTCGGCTTCCGAAGCGCAAACGATGTTCGACCGAGGCGTTGCGGAGATCTTTGGGATCGCGGTTGGCGTGGCCGTGATCGTCAGCGCCGTGCTCTCGGTGATCGTTGCCGTTCACCTGACTCGCCCACTCGACGACATGACACATGCCGCGCGACGCATCGCCGCCGGCGACTACGGTGCGCGGGTTCCACGATCCGGCCCGGCGGAGGTCAGATCCCTCTCCGAATCGTTCAATCGAATGGCGTTGAGCCTCGCCGATCAGGAGCGCCTGCGGCGTGACTTCATCGTCAATGCGGCACATGAGCTGAGAACCCCTCTCACCAACCTGCAGGGCTATCTGGAGGGCTTGCGCGACGGCGTCATCCCCCCATCTCGCGAGCAGTTCACGTCGTTATATGAGGAAGTGGACCGACTGGTTCGGCTGGCTCGATCGCTGGACTCATTGACGGTCGGTGACGGCGGCGGCACGGCGGCCGCTGTCGATGTCGACCTGGCCCAGGGCTTGCGCGCCGCCGCTGACCTCGCCCGGCCGGCGTTCGATACCAAGGCCATCTCTTTCGAGACCTGCATCCAACCCGGGCTGCGTGCCCGCGGGCACCCTGATCACCTGGCGCAGGTCCTCTCCAACCTGCTGCAGAACGCGGCGCGGTACACGCCCAACGACGGTCACGTCTGCCTCAGCGCGGAGGCCGCGCGGGGCGGTGCCCTCGTCTGTGTCACGAATTCCGGCGATGGCATCCCGCCCGCCGACCTGCCCCGCGTGTTCGAGCGCTTCTACCGCGTCGAGAAGTCGCGTGACAGTACGCGCGGCGGTGCCGGGATCGGACTGGCCATCGTCAGGCAGTTGGTCGAGGCGGACGGCGGCGAGGTGGGCGCCGAGTCCCACGCAGGGGCGACGCGATTCTGGTTCTCGCTGCCCGCCTGAGCGGTCGGATTATGTCGAACCGATGACATCGCGTCATCAAGGCGTCATGCGCACCGCGCAGCCTCCGTCGCGCTTCAACCACACGCGGAGGAACCTCAGTGCAGCGTTCACACTATGTGCGCGGCGTGCTCCTGGCAGCCGCTGCCTCGCTTCCACTGGCGTCGGCCGTCGTGGCCCATGCCTCGACTGACAGCGCTGGCGACCCCGGCTCGTCGGTGTTCGTGCAGACCAACGGTCCTACCGGAAACGCGATTGCCGTCTATGACCGCCACGCCGACGGCACGCTGACCTGGGAGGCCACACATGCGACCGGCGGCAACGGTGGCAGGGCGGCCGGGTCGAACTCAGATCCTCTGGCGTCCCAAGGCTCGCTTGTCTATGACGCGCACAGCTCCCTGTTGCTTGCCGTCAACGCGGGGAGCAACTCGATCTCCGTGTTCGGCGTGCACGGCGAGAGCCTCGATCTTCGTCAGACGCTCCCGTCTGGCGGCGCGTTCCCGGTGAGCCTTGCCGTCCACGGTGACGCCGTCTACGTCCTCAATGCTGGGTCGGCCGCGAACGTGAGCGGCTTTCGGATTGCCGACGGTAGGCTGCACCCTCTGCGGGATGACATCAGGACACTGGGGCTCAACGAGACCAATCCCCCGCAGTTCCTCGCATCCCCGGCTCAGGTGGGCTTCACGCCGACGGGGCGGCAGCTCATCGTCACCGGCAAGACCAACAACTTCATCGACGTGTTCGCCGTTCGGGGCGACGACCGCCTGGCGGGTTCGCTGGTGCAGACCCCCGACGGCAGCGTTCCCTTCGCCTTCACCTTCTCGCCGTCTAACCAGCTCGAACTGGTCAATGCGGCGGGGAACCTGGCACAGAGTGATGTTCACCACGACGGCGCGGTCACGCCTGACGGCGCGCCCGTCGCCAACGGCCAGGCAGCCTCGTGCTGGATCGCGACGGCACGTGACTTTGCCTACGTCGCCAACACCGGCAGCAACGACGTCAGTGTGTACCACGTGAGTGACAGCGGCACGGTCACCTTGGTGAATGCGACTGCCGCGTCGGGCGTCAGCGGTGCGATCGACGAGACCACGGCCGGCGGAGGTCGATTCCTCTACGTACAGGTGGGTCTGGGCTCGTCGGTGAACGCGTACGCCGTCCATTGGGATGGGACGCTGTCGCTGATCCAGACCGTGGCGGTGCCCGAGGCCCCAGCCAGGAGGGAATCGCCTCCACCTGAACCCGCTCGCCACGTACGTTGGGGGCGGGCTGTCCGTCCCCGACCGTGGCGACTCCAGGGCCCGCCCGGTCATCAAGGGTGGTCATGGTCGGGTGCGTCAAGGGCACCATCGCGCGGCCGCAGATCCGGCCAACGTCGGCGCCCAGCCATCTCGAACAGCATGGCGCGGTGGTTGACCCGTTGGCGAGGTCGGGTTAGCCCTGGCCGACCCGGTGCCTCTGGCTCCGATCGAGCGATCTTG
>DATBZP010000018.1:0-72454 GCA_036513135.1 Candidatus Dormiibacterota bacterium
GATCGAGCTCGTGACCTGGATCTGGGCTTTCTGCTCACCGCCGGAAGCGAGCTCGACCAGGGCATCAGCCAGCCGGTGCTCCCGATCCCGGTCGTCATGGGCGCCTGACTTTCGCGCCAGCGGCTCCAGCGCGGTGCGCAGCGCAGCCCCGCCGACCGGGTCGAGCACTCCACTGAGCAGCAGCGAGCCGTCTTCCCAGGTGCTCAGCGAGAGCCGCCGGTTTTCGACCTGCTCTGCCTGCTCTGCTTCAAAGCCTTGCCGATCCGCGGCGTGACGGTAGTGCCGGCAGATGTGGTGGAACTTGCCCGGTGAGTTCTCTTCCGCCTTGTCGAGCAGTCGGGATTCGTCGAAGCGATCGCCGAGAGCGTTCGCCGTCCTGGCCATCACCGTCATATGGGCGAACCCGATCCGACCGCTCACCATCAAGTCCATGCTCCCGGGCAACTCGCCAATCCGCTCCCCGACCGCGACCCGGTCGGCGGCGGCATTGCTCGTCATGTGGCAGTTGAAGCGGATCCAGTCGATTGGGCTGACATAGCCCTGCTGGTCGTACTCGTCGGTCTTCGCAAACTCAGATGCGACCAAAGAGAAGCGCAGGTCGATCAGATCTCTCTCCTGGCCCAGACGGACAAGCTCCCTGCCCAGCTCCGCGCCGGTTGATGGACGAACGTCTTGCGTCGCGAGCATGAGCTAATAGTACAAACAGATGTTCGCTATGTCAATACTTCAGCCTGTCAATTTCGTCTCCCAGACCCCGGCCCACACACCCTCTTCCCAGCCCTTCCAGACACGCTGGAACACGATGCGTTCTAATCGCCTCCAGGCACCGCACCTACACCCTTTTCGCAGCCCTTCCAGACGCGCGGGAACACGATGCGTTCTTTATCGCCACCAGGCACCGCCCACACACCCTCTTCCCAGCTCTTCCTAGTCCGTCCTAATCGCCTCCAAGCCCCCCACCCCCACACCCTCTTCCCAGTCATCTCGCGTCCCGAACTTCGAGCCACCACTGGAACTGTTCACCCGGCTCCAGAAGCGGCGGCGGCGCCCCCTGGTCCGGCCCGCCACCGCCACCCGTCGCCGGCTCGATCGCCACCTGCCGGTACCCGCCCAGGTCCCCATTGCAAACCCAAACCCCGACGTACGGCGTCAAGGTCGCGTCCCACGCCATCTCGATCGCGGCGCCAGAGCTCCATGCCAAGCGCGCCCGGTCGATCGACCCCTTCGGAAGGAAGACCTTGGTGCTCGTCCCCGGCGCGAGCTGCGCCAGCCGCTCCCCGTCCGGCACCCCGATTCCCATTCCGCTCTCAAACCTGAACAGCGGATGCGCGCACCAGTACGCGTAATGCGGGTCGGCACCGCGATTCGTATAGACGTACGAGACGCGGATGCCGCCCGCGCCCAGCTCAATCCGCCGCTCCAGCTCCCACGGCAACGCCCGCCCGGTGCACCGCATGGAAACCGACCCATGGGCCTTCGCACCCACCGACCACGGCACTCGCCACGCCTCTCCGTGGTCGGGCAGCGAGTCAGTCGCGTCCACGTTAGGCACCATCTCGTCCCAGCCCGATGCGCCGCCCTCCACGAATCCGTCGGCAATTGGATCGTCGACGCCGATGCCCTGCTCAAGCAGCTCTTCGCCGCCAAGGCGCAGTGAGGTGATCCTCCCGCCACGCGCGGGTAGGACCGTGAGCTCCCATGGGTCGCCCTCCAGCATCAATTTGGAAACCCGGATCGTAGGCTCTTAAGGGATGCGATTGATCGCTCTCGTCATATCTGCGTGTCTCCTCGCCGCCTGCGCACCCAGGGCCGCAGCGCACGCGCCCGTCAAGACCAGCCCAACCCCTAACCCCGCTGCGACCAGCCCAACCCCATCACCCTCGTCTCCCCCGAGCCCTTCCCACGTCTTCCTGATCGTGATGGAGAACCGCAGCTACAGCCAGGCGATCGCCAGCCCCTACGTGGCCCAGCTCGCCGCGCAGTACGGCATCGCCACGGATTACCACGGCGTCTCGCACCCGAGCCTCCCCAACTACCTCGCGCTGACTTCCGGCACCACCTGGGGCATCGCCGATGACGGATTCCACCCACTCCCGGTTGGCGGGCTCGGCACGCAGCTGAGCAATGCGGGAATCGACTGGCGCGCCTACATGGAGGGCATGACCAACGGCTGCTTCCACAGCCCATACCCGTACGCCTTGAAGCACAACCCGTTCGCCTATTACGGAGGCGCTTGTCCGTCCCAGGTCGTCCCTTTCAGCCAGTTCGCGACGGACATGTCCGGCAACGTCCCGCGTTTCGCCTGGATCACTCCAGATCTGTGCCATGACGGTCACGACTGTTCGAGCGCGCTCGCCGACACGTGGCTCTCCCAGACGGTGCCGATGATCCTGGGCACCACCGCCTGGCAGGACAACGGGGTCCTCGTCATCACCTGGGACGAGGGCGAGGACAGCGCCAACTCGGTGCTGACACTGGTCATTCGTCCGAACCCACTCGTGCACATCAGCGCGCGGCCCTACGACCACTACTCGCTGCTCGCGACCGTCGAGGACCAGCTTGGGGTCGCGAGGCTCGGCATGGCCGCTCAAGCCACTCCGATGACCGATCTACTCGCAGGTCAGCCGCAGCCCGCGCTACGAAACCGCGTCAGCTAACGCCCGGCTGAAGCGCTGAACGTCTGCTTCCAGTGCGTGATCGCATTGAGAAATTCGACGTCGACATCGACTCCTAGCCCAGGTCCATCCGGCACCTTCAACCGGCCCTCGTGAAGGACGAAAGGCTGAGTGACGTCGCGATGGTAGTAGCGGTCCGAGGCAGAGGTATCGCCGGGTAGGCTGAAGTTCTGCATCGCCGCCATGGCGACATTGCCGGCGCGCCCGATACCGGTTTCGAGCATCCCTCCCATCCAGACGGG
The DNA here is from genome assembly GCA_036513135.1 of Candidatus Dormiibacterota bacterium. Lineage (GTDB taxonomy): Bacteria > Chloroflexota > Dormibacteria > Dormibacterales > Dormibacteraceae > Palsa-870. The sequence goes on from DATBZP010000018.1 coordinate 2,918, forward strand.
TACCCGGTGTGCCGCGCAGAGATCGTGAATCCTGCGCGCCTCCAGGTAGCCGCCCACCCGGCCCGGCTTGATGTTGATGATCCGGCACGCGCCCAGCTGGATGGCGTCGGCGGCCGCCTGCGCCGAGGTGATCGACTCGTCGAGGCAGATCGGTGTGCGCACCAATTTCGCCAGCTCGGCGTGCGCGAGCACCTGCTCCTCCGGCAGGGGCTGCTCGATGAGCAGCAGGTCAAACGGGTCAAGCTGCGCGAGCTGCGCCGCATCGGAGAGTGAGTACGCAGTGTTGGCGTCGACCTGCAATGGAACGTCGCCGAAACGCTCACGCACCGCCCGCACCGGCTCGACATCCCAGCCCGGCTTGATCTTCAACTTGATCCGCCGGTAACCCTGGTCGAGATAGTCGCCGACGGTTTTCAGCAGCTCTGGAATCGATCGATGGATACCGACCGAGACGCCGCAGTCGACGGCGGAGCGCACCGCGCCGAAGTACGTCGCGAACGATTCGCCATGCGCTCGAAGCTGCGCGTCGAGGATCGCCATCTCGATCGCGGCCTTCGCCATGTGATGTCCGTGCACAGGGCGCAGCAGCCGGCCCACGTCCTCTGCTTCGATCTCTGACTGATCGAGCAGCCGAGGCAGCAGGTGATGGATCAGGACGTGCTGCGCGCCATCCACATATTCGTTTGAGTAAGTCGGTTCCTCGCCGGCTACGCATTCACCCCACCCGACACCGTCCGCGGTGATCGCCTTCAACAGCAGCACATCGCGCTCTGTCTGCACACCGAAGGAGGTTTCGAAGGGCGCCACCAGCGACAGGCGGATGCGGCGCAGCTCGACCGTCTTGAGTTTCATCCCTTGAAGCCATCAAGCCGATTCGAGTCGTCCTCGGAAAGCTCGATTTCACTCGCCGCGGCATTCTCCTCCAGCTGGCGCACGCTCGACGCGCCGGGGATCGCCACCACGTTTGGTTTCCGGATCAGCCACGCGAGGGCGACCTGCGCCGGTGTCGCACCGTGCCGGCCACCGATTTCACGGAGCGCGGCGACGAGCGGCGCAAAACGAGCCCGTCCCGCCGCATTGAAGTTGCTCCTCATGCGCCTGAAGTTCTTCGGCGCGGAGTCCTGGTACTTCCCCGACAGCGCTCCCTGCCCGAGGGGGCTGTAGGCGATGACGATCCGGCCAGTCTTTTGGGCCCACGGCACCAGATCGCGCTCCGGATCGCGGTGAGCCAGGCTGAAGAGAACCTGGTTGGAGAGCACCGGACCGCCCAGCGCCCGCTCGGCCTCCTGCCAGCCATGCAACGAGTGATTGCTGACCCCCACGTGTCCGACCAGGCCTTCTTCGACCAGGCGTCTCATACGCGGCATCGTGGCGCGGGCCGGAAAGAGAGGGCTCGGCCAGTGCTGCTGGTAGAGGTCGATCCGGTCGACGCCGAGCCGTCGCGCGCTTCCGCGAGCGCGGCGCCCCACCATGAAGGGCAGGCCGATCGGAAAGATCTTGGTGGCGAGGAAGACGCTCTCGCGACGGCCGCGGATGGCTTCACCGAGAATGCGTTCCGAGCGGCCGAATCCATAGAACTCGGCGGTGTCGATCAGGTTCACGCCCAGATCGAGCGCGCGCCGAACGATGGCACCCGCCTCGCTCTGGTTGTATTCGGCCCCGTAACCCCACTCGGACGAACCGAACTGCCAGGTGCCGAGTCCGATCGCAGACACACGCACGCCGCCCGCTTGGACGTATCTCACCTCCCCGCTCGCCGGGGAGGTCCGCCGAAGGCGGGGTGGGGGGACTCGAGCTTGCAGCAAGGTTTCACGAGGTAAGCCCCGTCAGCCGGTCGTAGACCATCTGCGACCACGATTCCATGCCGAGGTAGTAGATGCGCATCTCGTCGAGCGTCAGCAGCTCGCCCGCGAGCTTTTCGGTCTCCCGAATGGCGATGTTGGGCGAGTTACCGACGACAAGGAAGACCACCCCGAGGTGCACCTTGGAAACGGGCGAAGAATCGTCGTTCAAGAGCCCGATCAGCTCGGCCTCGAAGCGGCCGTCGTAGATGACCTCCTCACCCCATTCTCGCTTCAGGCCGTCGAGGATCGGATCGCCCGCCTCAAGATCGCCCGGGTTGATGTGGCCGCCTATGCCGAGCGAGTACTGCTTGCGAAGGCGTTTCTCCGAAGAAGCCCGGAGCCGGTGTGTGAGGAAGTAGCGGGCGTCGTGTCGGAACACGACGTAAGGGATGATCTGCTGGTAGGCGGGGTCGTTCTCCACCGCAGCGCGCGACATGAAGAAGTGGCGCTCGCGAATCACCGCCTGGTGACGTTCCAGGTCCTTGAACACGAACCCATGCCATGCGCCGTCGGGAAAGATGTCTTCCCGCTTGACGCACAGAACCTGTTCGGACGTCGTCACGGCATTCACACCATACGGATCAGACCGCGGCCGAACACCGCGATCAGCTCCGCGGTCCGGTCGATGTCGTCGTCTCGAACGGGCAGGAAGTAGACCCAGGCCGCGCGCTCGGTCTCGGTGGTGATCATCGTCCGGGCCGAGTCGGAGCTCGGGTTGCCGCAGGGTCCGTCCGCGTCGGCGACGCAGATCCGGCCCGCAACGTTTACGTGCTCCTTCCCGATGCCGGTGTATCCCTCGCCTTCGGCGCCGAGCCTGATCACGAGCTCTTCGCCCTGCACCTTGTCGAGGTCGTAGAGCCCGACCGGTACCTGCAGCTGCACCGACAGGGCGTTGGCGACATCGACAAGCGAGTTTATGCGGGGCAGCGGCTCGCCCTTCTTGAGCCGTCGCAAAAGGGCTTCGGAGGACGGCCGCACCCGGGTCGGGTCGAGTCCGAATCGCCGATACAGCGCGCGAGCACGGTCGACCGCGCCGACCTCGCCAGATTTCGCGACCTGGATCGTTCGGGCGACCTCGAGCTCGAAATCCTCGCGCGGTGCCGTGACCTCGAGCTCGTAGAGCTCGAAGGTGATCGGCTCGATGTCGATCTCGTTGCGGACCTTCAGCAAAGGTACTCGAGGTGGTCGAAAAAGTCCGGGTACGAGATCTCGACACACTCGGCTCCGTCAATCTCTGTTCTTCCGTCCGCAATCAGCCCCGCCACCGCGAGCGCCATCGCCACGCGGTGGTCGCCATGCGCGCTCACGCGCGCGCCCTCGAGATCGCGCGGCCCGTTGATCACCCATCCATCTTCGACGGCAGTGATGTCTGCGCCCATCGCGGCCAAACCCTCCTCCATCGCGGCGATGCGATTCGACTCCTTCACTCGAAGCTCGCCTGCCCCCGCGATGACGCTCCGACCCGGCATCTGCGTCGCAGCCACCGCCAGCACCGGCAGCTCGTCGATCATCTCGGCGGCCATGCCCCCGCTCACCTGGACCGCCCTCAAGGCACGAGCCGTTCGCGCATCGATGTCGGCGACGGCTTCTTCGCCGGCGGTGCTCCGGTTGGAAAGAGCAATCTCGAATCCGCAGCCGCGCAGAACATCGACGAACGCCGTTCGCGTTGAGTTGACCCCGGTCCCTTGCAGCCGGATCCGCGCTCCCGGCACGAGTCCCGCAGCGACGAGCCAGAACGCAGCGGCGCTGACATCGCCTGGAACGTCCAGGTCGAGCGGCTCGAGGCGGCTTGCCGGGTCGACCTGCACGCGCAGACCGTCAATTTCGACGGCGGCGCCCATCGCGAGCAGCATCAGCTCCGTATGGTCCCGCGTCTTCACCGTTTCGACGACCGACGTCGGCCCACCGGCGAACAGGCCGGCAATGAGGATGGCTGACTTCACCTGAGCGCTCGGCACCGGCATGGTGTGGCTGACGCCTTGCAGAGGCGTTTGGCCTCCGACACGAAGGGGAGGCCAGCTCGCGCGAGCACCCATTTCGCGGAGCGGAGCGACTACGCGGTCCATCGGCCGGCGCGATAGCGATTGGTCACCGGTGAGCTCGCTCTCGAACTCCTGCGCCGCGAGCAGGCCTGCGAGCAGACGCATGGTGGTGCCGGAGTTGCCGCAGTCGAGCGAGCCCGCCGCGCGGCGCAGGCCGTGCAGGCCGCACCCCTCGAGCAATGACCCGTCGATCACCGCCCCGAGCTCCTGGACGCATCGGATCGTTGATTGGACATCGGCGCCCGGCGAGAGTCCGCGCAGGCGGCTGCGACCGGAAGCGACCGACCCCAGGATGAGAGCGCGATGCGAGATGGATTTGTCGCCCGGGACATGGATCTCACCGGCGAGCTTTCGCGTGCTCCGAACGGTCGCGATCACGCTCCCAATGATGCCCGAATCAGGCGCACATCCCGTCGACGCTCACCGGATCGTCCACGTAGTCGGCCACGATCTCCAGCTTGCGCCGGGCTGGTGCTGCTTAACCAAACCACGTCGGCATCCACGTCTTGACTCAGCGGTTCTTCGCCCACCGCTCGCGGACGGCTTGAGCTTCCTCGAAGAGCTCGACGAGACGCCCATCGTCAGCCTCCACGTGGCGGCGCAGCCGCGCCAGCTCAGCGGTGACGGCGTCGAGCTGCTCAATGAGGTTTGCCCGGTTCGTGTGTGTCACTCCGGCGTAGAGCTCGGGGTCCCCGGCCGCAAGCCGGCTCATGTCACGGAAACCGCCGGCCGCCAGTCGCGACGCCTCTGGCCAGTCGGACCTCCGCGAGAGTGCAAGGACGTAGCCCACCGAGAGCAGAAACGCGGCGTGACTGACACCCGCGACGAGGCGATCGTGGGTCTCCGCGTCCATCACGATGGGATGGGCGCCCACGGCCTGGACGAGCTCGATGAGCAATGGGTCCGTTCGCGTCAGGATCCACGGCGCGTCCTTGAACACCGACGCATCCGCCGCGTCGATCCCCGACCTCTCTTTCCCGCACATCGGATGGCCACCAACCAGGTCGATGCCCGCCGCCGACGCCCACTCCATCACGCTGGCCTTCGTGCTCGCCATGTCGGTCACGACCTTCCCCGGCGTCCCGCCGGCCAGCTCGGCGAAGACCTCGCGCAACGCCTGTATCGGCGCGCCGATGACGACGACCTCAGCCATGTCGACCACGCTCGCATCATGGCTCGCGCTGGCGACGATGCCGCGGTCCAGGGCCTTGCGCAGCGTCATGGGATCCGTATCGCTGCCGACGATCACGATCTCGGGACGCGCCTCTTTGAGTGCAAGGGCGAAGGACGAGCCCATGAGGCCGAGTCCAACCACCGCGACTGTGGTCATTCAGTTAGGCGAGCTGTTTGGCCATCGAACCCAACATGCGCCGCAGGTCGGCCATCAGTCGATCGAAGTTCTCGAAGTCGAGCGACTGGGCGCCGTCCGACAGCGCCTGGTTGGGTGTCGGGTGCACCTCCACGATCAGGCCGTGGGCACCCGCCGCCACCGCCGCCAGCGACATGGGCCGGACCAGCGACCAGCGCCCGGTAGCCTGCGAAGGATCGACGATCACCGGGAGGTGCGACAGCTCTCGAGCGAGTGGTATGGCGTTGAGGTCCAGCGTGAAGCGTGTCGCCGTCTCGAACGTGCGGATGCCTCGCTCGCAGAGGATCACGTCCCGGTTGCCCTGCGACAGGATGTACTCGGCGGCAAGCAACCACTCCTCGATGGTTGAGGACATGCCCCGCTTGAGGAGCACGGGCTTGCCGGACCGCCCTGCCTCCTGGAGCAGCGCGTAGTTCTGCATGTTGCGAGTCCCCAGCTGCAGGATGTCCGCGTAACGCGAGACGAGCTCGACGTCGTTGGGAGACACGACCTCGGTCACTACCTTCAACCCGGTTTCCTCGCGCGCGGTGGCCATCATCTTCAGCGCGGCCTCGCCGAGGCCCTGGAAGGAGTACGGCGACGTGCGCGGTTTGAATGCCCCGCCGCGCAGGACGCGCGCGCCCTGCTTCGCCACGTGGCGGGCAGTGTCGAGAAGCATCTCCTCGCCCTCCACCGAGCACGGACCCGCCATCATCACGACCTCGTCCCCGCCGATCTTGACGCCACCCACGTCGACCACCGTGTTGATGGGACGGAACTCGCGGCTGGCGAGCTTGAATGGTTTGGTGATCGGGATGATCTCGTGGATACCGCCCAGGTGAGAGAACGCCTCCTTGAACGCGTAGGCATTCCCGCCGATCACGCCGACGAGCGTTCGCTCCTCGCCCCGGGACAGCTCTGTCTTGAGCCCGATCTCGTGGACGCGATCGACCACGGCGTCCACTTCGGCCGAGGTCGCCCCGTGCGACATGACGATGATCACGGCGTCAAACCTAATCCTCGCAGGTAATCGAGGTCGGCCTTGATGGCCTGCGCGCCACGCAAGTAAGCGAAGCGCATCGACTTTTGCGGTCGCGGCGTGTTGTACAGGAGCAGGACGCGGACGCACATCGCCACCGCGCGCGGGTTCGGCAGCTCCACCTTCATGTCATAGCCGCACAGGAGCGGCACATCGAGCCAGCCCAGCTTGCGCGCAGCGAAGGCCGGGTACTCCGCCGTCAGGTCGTGCGTGGTGGTGAAGTAGCCGAAGCAGATCTCGGCGGGATCGAGGTCATTGAGGTGAACCAGCTCGCGCAGCAGCTCTTCGGTGGCCTCAGTGATGGACTCCGCTGTGTTGACTTCCGCCGTCGTCGCTCCCCTGATCCCTCTCACCGGCAAGCCTTCAACAGCTCCTTGATCAAAACGACCGGATCTCCTCCCCGATCGATCTCGTTCACGATCGCGCTGCCGACCACGGCCGCGTCCGCGATGCCGCGCAGAGCCTTCATATGGTCCGGCCGGGAGATCCCAAAGCCGGCTGCGACCGGTAACTGTGTATGGCGCCGCACATGCCCGAACAGCTCTTTCATTCCCGCCGGCAATTCCTTTCTTGCGCCGGTGATACCGGTCACGGTCACGCAGTAGACGAATCCGCTCGAGTGCTCGCAGATCGACGCAATCCGATCCTCAGAAGTGGTCGGGGCGACCATGAATACGGTGTCGAGCGACGCCGCGCGCAGCCAGCCGGCCACCGGCTCCGACTCCTCGATCGGGAGATCCGGGACGATTACGCCCGCCACGCCGGACTGTGCGGCCTCGGCCGCAAAGCGCCTGGGGTCGTAAGCCAGGATCGGGTTGATGTAGGTCATCAGGACGACCGGGACGCCCTCGGCCGCGATCGCGGCGGCGACCTCGAGCGCCGCACCGACGTTCATCCCGTGCTCGAGCGCGACCTGTCCCGCGCGCTGGATGACAGGGCCGTCGGCGAGCGGGTCCGAGAACGGGATTCCGATCTCGAGCGCGGCGATGCCAGAGACCGCGAGCCTCTTCCCCACCTCGATCGATTTCTTCCTATTCGGATGGCCGGCCATCACATACGCGACCAGCTTCAGATCGCCTGTCGCGTGCAGCGACGACTCGAGTCGGCTCATGGTTTCAGCCACCATCGACTGAGTCCATGTCCTTGTCTCCCCGGCCCGATAGGCAGACAAGGATCCGCCCGCCCGGTCCCATGTCGCGAGCCAGCACCCCCGCGTGATGCAGCGCGTGCGCCGGTTCGAGCGCCGGCATGATGCCCTCGAGCCGCGTGCAGAGCTTGAACGCGGCGAGCGCGTCCTTGTCGGTCACTGCGATGTATTCGACCCGCTTGGTGTCGTGAAGAAAGGCGTGCTCCGGCCCCACTCCCGGATAGTCGAGCCCGGCCGAGATGGAGTGCGTCGGCTGCACCTGCCCGTCACCGTCCTGGAGAAGGTAGGAGTAGCTACCGTGCAAAACGCCCGGCCGGCCCCCGACCAGCGAAGCCGCGTGCTGGCCGCTCTTCACGCCCTTGCCCGCAGCTTCGACGCCGACCAGCGCCACTTCCCTGTCCTCGAGGAACGCGGTGAATATGCCGATCGCATTGGACCCTCCGCCGACGCACGCGACCACAACGTCGGGCAGCTTGCCGTCGACCGACATGTACTGATCGCGGGCTTCGTCGCCGATCACTCGCTGGAGGTCGCGCACCATCTCCGGGTAGGGATGGGGACCGACCACCGAGCCGATGATGTAGTAGGTGGTGCGCACGTTCGTCACCCAGTCACGGATCGCCTCAGATGTCGCGTCCTTCAGGGTCTTCGTCCCACTCGTGACCTCGACGACCTCGGCCCCGAGGAGCTTCATCCGGCGCACGTTCATTGATTGCCGGCGCATGTCCTCGGTACCCATGTAGACGGTGCATTCGAGGCCGAACCTCGCGGACACGGTCGCAGCGGCCACCCCATGCTGACCCGCCCCGGTCTCTGCGATGACACGCTTCTTGCCCATCCGCAAAGCCAGCAGCGCCTGGCCGACGGCGTTGTTCAGCTTGTGCGCGCCCGTGTGACACAGGTCCTCGCGCTTGAGATGGATCTGCGCGCCACCGAAGTGCTCGCTGAGGCGCGTGGCTGCGTACAGCGGGGTCGGACGGCCGACAAAGGCATGGCGGTGACCCGCGAGCTCCAGCTGAAACTGTGGGTCCGCTTTGGCTTCGTGCCAGACCTTCTCCAACTCCTCCAGGGCGCCCATAAGCGTTTCGGGCACGTACTGGCCGCCGTAGGCGCCGAAGCGCCCGTCGACGGGGTGGGTCGGGGCGGCGCGCGCCGTCACGTCCCCGCCTCGGTCAGCCGCACGGCGCGCACGAACGCACGAACCTTTTCGGGGTCCTTGACGCGAACCCACGCCTCGACACCGCTCGAAACGTCGACGCCATAGGGCTTGAAGACGCTCACGACCTTGCCCACGTTACCCGGTTCAAGACCACCGGCGATGAACACCTTGCGCGTGGTAAGCAGCGGGCGCGCGCGATCCCAGTCCCACGTGAGACCTGTGCCTCCACGCTGGTCGGCCGACCAGGAGTCGAGCATCACGGGGTCAGGCCAACCGGCCGCGTCTGGGATCTCACCATCTTTGACTTTCAGCACTTTCATCACCGGCCTGCCCGCATCGAAGCCAATCGATTCCGAGCCGTGCAGCTGCAAGAGGTCCAGGCCGACGAACTCCGCGATCTGGCGGACCTCGTCCTGATCCTGGTCGATGAAGACCCCGACGATCGTGGGCCGAAGGTCGAGACGGTCCAGGATCGCCTTCGCCTGCTCGGGCGAAACACGCCGTTGGGACGGGCAGAAGTGGAAGCCGAGCAGGTCGGCGCCCGCCTCGACGGCCGCCGACGCACCCGCCGAGTCACAGATGCCGCAGATCTTCACCTGGACCATGCGGTCAACTCCCTGATCCGCTGCGCCGGTTCTTCCGCCCGCATCAGCACCTCCCCGACCAGGACGGCATTCGCGCCCGCCTCATACACCCGGCGCGCGTCGTCCGCATCGTGGATGCCGCTTTCAGACACCACGACGACGCTGGGCGGAATCAGCTTGCGCAGCCGCTCGGTCAGGGCGAGGTCGACGGCAAACGTGCGCAGGTCGCGGTGGTTGATGCCGATCAGCTCAGCGCCAACCTCGAGCGCAATGCTTGTCTCGGACTCATCGTGGACTTCGACGAGCGCGGCGATCCCCCGGCTCCGCGCGACGGCGAGGAGCTCGGCCAGGTGCGGCTTGTCCAGAGCGGCAACGATCAGCAGGACGGCGTCGGCGCCGGAGGCCCTTGCCTCACCGATCTCGTAGGGGTCGGTGACGAAGTCCTTGCGCAGGATCGGCAGGCTCGTCGCGGCGCGCGCCGCCATAACGTGCTCCGGCCGACCACCAAAACCTGCCATGTGCGTGAGCACCGAGATCGCCGCGGCTCCGCCATCCGTGTAGGCGTGAGCGAGGTCCGCGGGCCGGTAGTCCTCGACCAGCACGCCCATCGTCGGGGTGCGCTGCTTCATCTCGGCGATCACCGACAGGCCGGGACCCCGCAGCGCGCCGGCGAAGTCCTTCGGCGTGTACAGGGCCACCGAGCGCTCGAACTGGTCCTGCGCGATCAGGGCACGGCGGCGCTGAAGGTCCTGCCTCGCCTCGATCACCAGCCGACTGAGCAGATCCTCGTCACGAGGCCGGGTCTCGCTGGTCACGCCTGGGAGATTTTCGCCCACCGCCCAAGGACGTCGCCCGCGCGGCCCGAGTCGATCGCGTCGGCGGCGATGCCCAGGCCCTCCTTCCAGCTGCCGGCCGATCCCGCTGCCCGCAGGGCGGCGGCTGCGTTCAGCAGCACCACGTCTCGGCGCGGACCTTTCGCTCCTTGAAGGACTTCGCGCGCGATTCGCGCGTTCTCCTCCGGTCCGCCGCCCCGCATCGACTCCAAGGGAGCCTTGGCCAGGCCAAGCTCAGCGGGATCCAGCTCATATTCTTTGCGAGTTCCATCAATCTCGATCACCAAAGACGGTGAGCTAACGGAAAGCTCGTCCATGCCGTCGCCGGCGTGAAAGACGATCGCACGCTCGACGCCGAGACGCACCAGGACCTCGGCCATCGTGCCCGCCATCGAGCCGTCAGCCACACCGAGCGCCTGGTACTTCGCTCCCGCAGGGTTGCAAAGCGGGCCGAGCACGTTGAAGACCGTGCGCAAAGCGAGCTCGCGTCTTGGCGCAGCGGCGAACCGAAAAGATGGATGGAAGATGGGCGCGAACAGGAACCCGATACCGGCCTCCCCGATGCATCGCGCAACGCCTTCGGGGTCGAGGTCGATTTTCACTCCCAGCTGCTCGAGCACGTCGGCGGACCCGCACATCGAGGAGGCGGCGCGGTTGCCATGCTTGGCGACCCTTGTGCCGCTCGCAGCTGCCACGATGGCGGCAAGGGTCGAGATGTTGAAGGTCGCCCTGCCATCGCCGCCGGTCCCGCAGGTGTCGAGGAGCGGGCCTTCAACCTCGATCGGTGTCGCCATCGCGCGAACAGTGCGCGCGAAGCCCGTGATCTCGTCCGCAGTTTCGCCCTTCATGCGCAAGGCCACGACGAACCCGGCGATCTGGGCCGGGGTTGCGTCGCCCCGCATGATGACCTCGAAGGCCGACGCCGCCTCGTCCTCGCTTAAGCCCTCGCGCCTCACCAGCTTGGCAATCGCCTCAATCATCCCACTGACTCCGTGCCCCCTCCCCGCTCGCCGGGGAGGAAACGGGTGGGGGGGCCCAGCTTGGCAATCGACGTGATCAACTGTTACTCCTTGCGGCGCGGCGCACGAAGTTGGCGAGGATCTTCTTTCCTTCCTTGGTCAGCACCGACTCGGGGTGGAACTGCACTCCATAGGTCGGGTGCCTGACGTGGCGCAGGCCCATCACCGTGCCGTCCGGCGTCCAGGCGGTCACGACGAGCTCCTCCGGTACGGAATCGCGCTCGACGATCAGCGAGTGGTAGCGCGTCGCCTCGAACGGATCGGTCACCCCGGCGAGCACTCCCGAGTTGTCATGCCTGATCCACGAGGTCTTGCCGTGCGCCGGCTCATTGCGCACCACGCGGGCGCCGAACGCCTGCCCCAGGCACTGGTGCCCCAGGCATACGCCGAGGATGGGCACCTTTCCGCTCAGCTCGCGGATGGCTTCGGTCGAAACGCCCGCATCATCGGGTGTTCCCGGACCTGGAGAGATGACGATGCCGTCATATGTCCCGAGCTCCTTCACTGTCACCTCGTCGTTGCGAAACACGCGCGGCTCGTCGCCAAGCTCGGCGAGGTACTGCACCAGGTTGTATGTGAATGAGTCGTAGTTGTCGACGAGGGCGAGCGTCATCTACATGCCCTCCGCCATCTCGATGGCTTTGAACATCGCGCCGGCCTTCTCCAGCGTCTCTTCGAATTCACGCTCGGGACGCGAGTCGGCAACGATGCCAGCGCCCGCCTGAACGTACGCAACTCCGTCGGCGACCACCACCGTTCGGAGGGTGATCGCCATGTCGAGGTTGCCGCCGAAGCCTACGTAGCCCAGCGCGCCTGCGTACACGCCACGTTGGTCTGGCTCGAGCTCCGCGATGACCTCCATAGCGCGAATCTTCGGCGCACCGGAGACCGTTCCGGCCGGGAACGCCGCCCGCAGCGCGTCGAGCGACGTGCAGCCGTCACGAAGCTGTCCGGTGACGGTCGACGAGATGTGCATCACATGCGAGTAGCGCTCGACCTCCATCAAGCGCTCCACGTTCACCGTGCCGGGGCTGGCGACACGGCCCACGTCGTTGCGCCCGAGGTCGACCAGCATCACGTGCTCGGCGCGCTCCTTCAGGTCGCTGAGCAGCTCCTTCTCGAGCCTTGCATCTTCGGCAGGGTCGGCGCCGCGCCTGCGCGTTCCCGCGAGCGGCCGCGTTTCGACCCGCCTGCCCTCGACCTGGACGAGCTTCTCGGGTGAGGTGCCGACGACGTGGCGATCGCCCCCCAAGGAAAGAAAGAACATGTAGGGCGACGGGTTGATCGCACGCAGGCAGCGGTAGACGTCGAACGGGCTCGCCTCGAGTGGCTTGCGGAAGCGCTGCGACACAACAATCTGGAAGGCGTCGCCGGCGTGGATGTACTCCCGGGCCGCGTCGACCATGGCGTGATACTGGCCTTGCGTGACATTGGATTCCCACCGCGTCCCGTCGGCCGCGCGCGCGATGGTCGCCACCTGGTCCGAGGAGAGACGTCGCTCCATCTGGTCGATGCGGTCCACAGCCGCGTCGTAATCTTCGCGGTCGGGCCGGTGAGTGGTCAGGAGCTTGAGCCTCCGCGTCACGTGGTCGAAAACCGCGAGGTCGTCAGCGCGCAGGAAGGCGGCCTCGGGCATCGGTGGCGGGGCGCCCGCCGCGACCGGCAGCCGCTCGAAATGTCGCGCTGTCTCGTAGCCGAGGTATCCGACTGCCCCGCCATGGAATCGCGGGACGCCTTTGACCGGCGCGGTCACTTCGTCTGCGACCTTCCTCAGCGCAGCCAGCGGATCGTCACTTGAGAGCTCGAGCGACTTCGGCTCGAAGCCGATGAAGGAATAGCGGGCCAGTCGCTCACCTCCCTCCACGCTCTCGAGCAGGAAACCTGGAGTCCCCGGCGGGCATAGCGCCGTGTAGGCGCGGACCGGTGTCAGCATGTCGGCAAGCACTTCCCGGTACACCGGGATCAGTGAATGGTCTTTGGCCAGTGCCCGGGCTTCATCCCGGGTGGGCATGCATTCTCTCAAGCGCGCTCGTCTCCTCTAACCCGACCCTGATCTATCCGCGCGACTCACTGCGGCCGCGCCGGAGCGGCAAGGTTAGCAGAGATCGCCGGCGCTACAATTCGCCGTCTTGCTCACACGCCTGCTCGCCATCGTTGCGCTCGCCGCCTGGTGGATCGCGGCGGCAGCGATCGTGGCAAGCGCCGCCCCGCCCTCGATGTCCTCGATCCAGGCGGTGTTCGAGCGCCCGACGACCACCTACAGCGTCACGATCACAGGTGCCGACCCTCAGTCGTTCGAGTTTGACTGGACCAAGCAGCAGGCCAACCCGTGCGGAACGTTTACTCAGAGCGGCCCCGAGGCGACCTGGTCCCATCCGGACCTGTCGCTCGGAGGCAACTGCCCTGACGAGAACTTCCACCCTGCGACGATCACGATCGAAGCTTTCAGCAAGGACTGGCGCTGCACGGCCACTTACCCGAACGGTTCAGCAGGCGGGCCTCCTACGGCGCCGTTGTTCGGCCCGCCCGGCACATGCGTCGCCGTCTCGCAAGGCTCCCCCGGCGCCTCGACCCCGGCTCCAGGCGGCGGCGGCGGCGGCGGACCGAACGGCACGCTCATCGCCGGCGGCGTCGTCGTCCTGGCCGGCGCCGCCGGAATCGGAATCTACGCGGCCACGCGTACGAAGGCGACGGATTGCTCCAAGCAGGAGGCCGCCGTGAAGGCGGCGATCGATGCGGTGGCCGCGGCCGAGAAGGCTTTCAAGCCGATCGCCGACCTTCGACAAGCGGCCCAGCAGGCCGCGAACGAGCTCAAGGCCGCCCAAGAGGCCGAGGCTGCAGCGCGAGCTGGGGCGATCGACCAGGGCGAGCAGCCGGGGGGCGGCAAGCATGTCCTCACCTACAAGAGCTCGGCGCAGCGGAAAGCCCACCAGGAGGCGCAGGCGCAGCTGGGCCCGGCTCAGGCCAAGGCCGATGCTGCGCAGAAGTCATTCGACAGCGCCGGCGGAGTGGCCGCGTGGGACAACGCCAGCCTGGCCCTTGACTCGGCCCGCCGTGCTCTCCAGCGGGCCGAAGAGTCGCTCGCCCGCTGCCAGGGCGCCGGACCCACGGCACCGGGGACGACGACGTCCACGCCGGGCACCACGTCTGGCGGAACGCCTCCGCCTCCCCCGCCCCCGACCGAGCCGCCCAAGCCGCCGGTCGCCGTGACGCCGCCGCCAAAGGACCCCTGCGAAGGGCAGGAGTCGCCAAGAACCAGCATCACGATCAACCAGATCGTCAGCGAGCACCAGCTCAGCCAGGCCAAGCTGACCCAGGCGAAGATGGCGACTGGTGAGGGGGGCGACATCAAGAACCTTCTCAACACGTTCGACACCGCCAAGGAGTGGGTGGGGATCGGCCAGGCGCTGATCGGCGCGGTTGCCGATCCCGTTGGCTCGATCGCGGGACAGCTGCAGTCCGGCGCCGGCTTGAGCGTCCCGTCATACAGCGACCAGATGATGGGCCTGGTACCGGACGCGCTGCGGGGTCTCATCGAAAAGCTCGACAACGTTGCAGACGGGCAGTGGATGGTCGCTTGGCCCGTGGTGAGGTACCGGGTCGTATGCAGCATCACATGTGCGTGCACTGCGGGCCAGTGGGTTGTGACGAGCAGAAGCTTCAGAGTGTTCCGGATCGGGAAAACATCCACGAAACCCAGCGACTGGTTCTTTGCCGCCACCAAGGAAGACCTGGCCCACGAGGTGCAGGTGGCGACCGCCCGCGCTAGGGACGAGAACGGCAGGGTTGCCAAGCAGATCCTGGGCTGGCAGACAGACTGCAACGCGGGCGGCTGCAGCTCGGGCGTCGTCGGCCCGCCGCCGGGCGACCCGGAGCCGCCGGGCAGCTACTAGCCGCCTACTTCTTCTTGGCCGCCTTCATGTCGCGCTTGATCTCCCGGGCATGCGCCATCGATTCGACCGAGTCGACGTCTGCGACCGTGTGCCATGTTGCGGCGTGCTTCTCCCAACCGCGCGGCTTGACCCCGAACTTCTTGGCCAGGACCGCAACCAGGATCTTGACCTTCATGTCTCCAAAGCCCGGCAGCTTCTTGATCCGGGCCGCGAGGTCATCGCCGTCTCGCGCTTCCATCCAAACCGAGCCTGCATCGCCCCCGTAGTCCCCGACGATCACCTGGCACAGCGCCTGGGTGCGCTTGGCCATGCTGCCTGGGAACCGGTGCAGCGCCGGTCTCTCGCGGAACACGGCGGCGATCTTGTCCGGGTCCATGGAGGCGATCTTCCTTACGTCGAGGTGGCCGAGCCGCCGCTTGAGCTCGAGCGGGCCGCCGAACGCCTTCTCCATCTTGACCTGCTGGTCGAGCACCATCCCGATCAGCAGCGCGAGCGGATCGGTCTCAAGTAGACGGTTGGCCGCGGGGTCGTCGGTCCAGACGATGGGCATCCCAAAACTGTAGGCCACCTCCAAACGCGGGGGCGCCGGGCTCGGTACTCTTTGCCGTTATACCAAAAGTGTTGGCCGTGCCTGAAGAGAGACCGGAGTCCTATCAGCCAGGCTCGCGAGAGGATTTCGACCGCCTCTATCGCAGCGCGTATCCACGCGTCTACAGGACCCTCGCGGCGATCCTTGGCGACGCCGCTGAAGCTGAGGACTGCGCCCAGGATGCCTTCGTCAAGGCCTTCAAGGCCTGGAAGCGCTGGCGTCCGGACGCCCCCGCGGAGGCCTGGATTCATCGCATCGCCGTCAACGGGGCGATCTCGTACCGTCGTCGGGCGCAGCTGCGATCGGTGCCAGAGCTTCTCCGACGCTTCGGCAAGCCTGCCGCGTCGAAAGACCCCGCGCACCTGGCGACCCAGCCCGACCTGCTGAAGGCACTGCGCTCGATACCGCCGAAGCTCGCTGCCGCCATCGTCCTTCGTCACTACCATGGCTACAACAACAGGGAAATCGCTGCCGCGTTGGGCGTCTCCGAGCGGACGGTCGGCACTCGCTTGAGCCAGGCTGCCGGGCGATTGCGCGCGCTGCTCGAAGAATCGAGAGCACCGGACTTCTCACTTGATAGCGGTGATGCGTTGTCTTCTGAGCAGGACGCGAGTAAGCATGCCGAACACTGATCACGATCCAATGGACCGACGTTTCGAATGGCGGCTGAAGGCCGTCCTCGACCGGGTCACGCCGCCAGCCTCCCGTCCGCGCTACGCATCAGTCTCGACGGGCCGCGTCGTGGCATGGCGCGTCGCACCGGCCCTGCTCGCGACGGCCGCCATCGTTCTGCTGGCGCTGAGCGCCACGGCCGCGACCGGAAGCCCGAATCCGGCCGTCTGGACGCAACGCGCCGCCTCGACCATCGAATCGGTCGGTCACCCGCCGGTCGCGAGTCCGAGCGCCGAACCAAGCCCAGAGCGGTCGCAGGGGACTCCGCAGAGTGCTCATGCCGCCGCGCCCACGCACCAGCCTGAGCACGAAGCGTCGCCCAGTCCGAGGCCATCAGAACACCCTGAGCAGTCGCCTCGGCCCGAACCCACCGCTTCCCCCCAGCCTCCGGAGGATCACCCCGGCTCGAGCTCACCGAGCCCGTCGCCCAGGCCCTCTCCGAGCCCGTCGCCCAGCCCAGGCCACTAGCCTCCTTCCGACTTTCGTCCGGCGAGGCGTTAATAGGCATTCCAGTCCGTCAACCAAGGAGGCAAGCGTGCCAAGAAGCAACCTGTTCAAGATCGGGGTGGCCACGGCGGCTGCCGCTGTGGGCGCCATCCTGGCGATCACGTCTGTATTCGCCCACACGACTCCGACCACGACCGGTCACTCGCTGGTCGGGAACATAGTCCAGGCGGAGATCGCCGCCAGCTTCCCGACGTTCACCATGGACCCTGCTCCAAACGCCGTCACGAATGAGCAGGCCCAGGACGCCATCGAGGCAGCCGCGCTGGCCGCCAAGATCGCAGCACAGGAGGCCGCTGAGCTGGCCGCGAAGCAGGCCGCGCTGGCCGCCAAGCAGGCCGCGTTGGCCGCTCAGGCAGCCCCTAACGCATGCGTGGTCGCCGACCAGGCCGAAGACACAGCCGAGAAAGCTGCCGACAAGACCGAGGACATCGCTGAGAAGACCAACGGGACTGAGAGCCCCGCGGAAGACGCGGCCGAGAAGGCTGCCGACAAGCTTGAGGACGCCGGCGAGGTGAAATGTGTCGTTACCCCGGTCGCGACGCACACCGATAGCGACATGCACCCGGCCACTTCGACGTTCACTGTCAAAGCCAAGCACTAACCCACCCGGATCAGACTGAAAGGCCGGGCTACTCGCCCGGCCTTTTCCTATTCAGCCCGTTTACGCCTCTGGACGAACTGAAACCCGAAGCGTCCCTTCACGCACAGGTGCCCGGCGGTGACGCTGTGGTCGAGGGGCGAAGTCACCTTGACGATGGAGTTGTCCTGCACGTGCAGCTCGAGCATGCACCCCACCCCGCAGTACGGGCACACCGTCTCGGTGACAGTCTGCCGCGATTCGTCCCATGTGCCGGCCTCGCGCATGTCGTGCTCGCTTTTGAACATGAGCGCGCCGGTCGGACACACACCGATGCAGTTGCCGCAGTAAACGCAGGCCGATTCGGGCAGCGGCACCGTGAACTCCGTCGAGATATGCGAGTCGAAACCGCGGCCCGCCACGCCGATGGCGAATGTGTTCTGCGCGTCCACACCACACGCTTCGACGCACTTGTAACAGAGGATGCAGCGCGAGTAGTCACGAACGTAGAGGTCGTTGTCGATCTTCACCGGCTGGCCGACGGTGGCGACGTTCTCGCCAAAACGCTGCGGAGTCGCACCGTAGCGCGCCATCCATCCGTGTACCTCAGGCGAGCAAAGGGACATGTCGACCGAAGAGGCGAGGAGCTCCAGGACCAGGCGGCGGCTGTGACGAACCCGTTCCGAGTCGGTTCGGATCTTCATGCCCGCCTCGACCTTGCGCGAGCAGGCTGGGACGAGCACGCGCGCACCCTCCACCTCGACCACGCAAACCCGGCACACATTAACCGGCGTCAGGGTCTCCAGCTGGCATAGCGTCGGGGTGTCTATGCGCAGCTGCCGGCACGCGTCGAGGATGGTCATGCCCTCGAGCACCTCCAGTTCCCGGCCGTCGATGTCGACCTTGACGAACCGCCTCGGCAGGCCGACGAACACCGTCTCAGCCATCACTTAACGCACCACCTTGAGCTGCGTCACCGCCGACGAGATCGCGTTGGCGGCGGTCTGACCCAGCCCGCAGATCGACGCGTCGCGCATGGCCTGGGCGATATCGCTGAGCAGGGTGACGTCGGAATGCTGAGCGTCTCCATTGCGGGCGCCAAATAATCGGTGGAGGACCTCTTCCTGCCGCACCGTGCCGACTCGGCATGGAACGCACTGTCCGCACGACTCGTCGCGAAAGAACCTCGCGATGCGAAGCAGGACTTGCTTCACGTCGGCTGTGTCGTCGAGCACGATGACGGCGCCGGAGCCGAGGGTCGCCCCGATGGCACGCGTGCCTTCGAAGCTCAGCGCGACGTCGAGCTGCTGCTCGGTAACGAACGAACCGGCCGCGCCACCGAGGAGCACGGCCTGCAGACTCCTCCCGTCGCGCAGCCCACCGGCGAGGGCGATCAGCGCCCGCAGCGTGGTGCCCATCGGGACTTCGTAAAGACCGGGCTCGCGGACATGCCCCGAGAGGCAGAAAAGACGCGTGCCCGTGGAGTCCTGCGTGCCAGTCGCCGCAAACGCCGCCCCCCCTTCGACGACGATGTCCAGCACGTTGACCAGCGTCTCGACGTTGTTGACCAGGGTCGGCTTGCCGAACAGCCCGACCTGAGCTGGGAACGGGGGCTTGTTGCGCGGCTCGCCCCTTTTTCCCTCGATCGAGTTGAAGAGCGCCGTCTCCTCGCCGCAGATGTACGCGCCTGCCCCGCGACGAACCTCGATCTCGAATCGACCGCCGCTGCCCCCGATGTCCTCACCGAGGAAACCGTGAACGCGAGCCTGCTGGATCGCGTTTTCGATCCGGTGCCTCGCGAGCGGGTATTCACCGCGCACGTAGAGGTAGCCCTGCTCGCAGCCGGTGGCGTAGGCGGCGATGGTCATCCCCTCGACCACGGCGAAGGGGTCGCGTTCCATGAGCTCTCGGTCTTTGAAGGTCCCGGGTTCTGACTCGTCGGCGTTGCATACCAGGTAGTGCGGCCGCACCGGCGCCTTGGCGACTGAATCCCATTTTCGCCCCGTCGGAAACGCCGCGCCGCCGCGGCCGAGCAGCTTCGCGTCTGTCACCTCGCGGATGACTCCTTCAGGACCGATCTCCATGGCTCGCCGGAGCGCGGCGTAGCCCCCGTGCTCACGGTAGCTGTCAACGCTCTCAGGATCGGCGACGCCGACTCGTCGCAGCAGCTTGCGTGGGCGATCCGGCGGCGGCTGAGCCTCGTTCCGTGGCCAGTCGTCGCCACGCAAGATCGCTTGCGCCCCTTCGATTGTGATCGGGGCCACCTGGAGCTCGTCATGCTGGGCACCCGCACGTTCTACCAACGCGGCCGGGGCACGGTCGCAAAGGCCGAGGCACGGACTGCGGTGCCAGGTCTTGCCCGCCGGTCCCACGGACTGCTCGAGCGCCGCGCACAGGTCATCCGCGCCGGCGCATTTGCAGGCGATGTCGTCGCAGACGTGAAGCGCGAGCGCAGGCCTTTCGTCGACCGCGAAGCGTCCGTAGAAAGTGACGACGCCGTACGCCTCCGCCGGCGGGATGGACAGCCTGCGACATGCGTACTCAAGCGCGCCTCGGCTGACCCAGCCGAGCCTGTCCTGGATCGCGTGCAGCACCGGCAGCAGCAGCGGGCGCTGAGCTCGCGAGGCGCTGCCGCCGAATGCGATGTGGTCATCCGCCGGTCCTCGAGCGCCTCCCGCCCAGAGCGACGCGGGGTCGCCCAGCACACCATCGACCGCCGCGATCTCCTCGGCGGTCGGAGGGCCACCGGTGGTCCGGATGTCCACTAACCCGTGGTGCTCATAGCCAGCTTGTCGACCCTGATCGCGCTCGCCTTGAACTCCGCTGTGCCCGATTTGGGGTCCGTCGCATCGATAGTGAGCACGTTCGTGGCCACTTGGTCTGGGAAATGAAGCGTTAGGAACGCGAGCCCCGATCGCAGCGATTCGTCAAACCGGACTGGCACCTCGACCGACCCGCGGCGCGAGCTCACCCGCACGGTCTCACCATCCTGGATACCGAGTCGCTCCCCGTCCAGAGGCGAGATCAACAGCGCCTCCTTTCTGCGCAGGGGTGAGGTGTATTCATTGCTCTGCACGCCGGTGTTGAACGAGTCGAGGCGCCGGCCCGTCGTGAGCCGGATCGGAAACTCCTCCGTCAGTTGGTCAACGGGCGGGTCGTGCTCCACGGCGTGAAAGGTAGCCGGTGCACCTTCAATCGGGTCCTTCCACAGCCGATCGTGCAGAAACGCGGTGCCAGGATGCGATTCGTCGGGGCACGGCCACTGGATGCCCCCGAGCTCGTCGAGGCGCGCGTATGACATCCCGGCGTGCATCGGCGACAGGCTGCGGCATTCGTCCCACACCTGTTCCGCGGTCGGATTCCCCCAATCGCATCCCAGCCGGCGGGCGAGGTCGCAAATAATGTCGACATCGTCGCGCGCGCCGGCCGGCGGTTCCAGGGCGCGGCGCATGCGCTGCACACGGCGCTCGCTGTTGGTGACCGTCCCCTCCGACTCCGCCCAGCCCGCGGAGGCGGGCAGGACGACGTGGGCGAGCTCTGCCGTCTGCGTCATAAAGATGTCCTGTACCACGAGGTGATCCAGACCGGTGAGCAGGCGAACTGCACGGGTCTGGTCCGCCTCGCTGCGCGCTGGGTTCTCTCCCACGATGTATGCGGTCGTCAGCTCGCGGTGCTCCATCGCATCGAACATCTCACTGAGGTGATATCCCGCCTTTTCGGGAAACTGCGCGCCGCCCCACGCACGCGAGAACTTCGCGTGGATGCTGGGGTCCTGAAGGTCCTGGAAGCCTGGCAGCCGCGCTGGGATGGCGCCCATGTCGCCGCCACCCTGGACGTTGTTCTGGCCGCGCAGCGGGTTGAGGCCACAGCCATAGCGACCGACCTTTCCTGTGAGCAGGGCGAGGTTGATCAGCGCGAGCACGTTGTCCGTGGCGTTGTGATGCTCGGTGATGCCCAGCGTCCAGCAGATCATCGCGCGGTCGGCCCGAGCGTATTCGAGGGCAACGTCCTCGATCGCCGAGGCAGGCACCCCGGTCTCCTGCTCGGCGCGTTCGAGCGTGTAAGCCTCGACACAAAGTGCGAAGTCCTCGTAACCGGTGGTCGCGCGAGCGATGAACTCAGTATTCGCCAGGCCGGCGTGGATGATCACCCGCGCCATGGCGTTGGCCAGCGCGATGTCGCTGCCGACATCGATTCCGAGCCATACGTCAGCCCACTGCGCCGAGCTGGTACGCCGAGGATCCACGGCCACCAGCCGCGCACCGTTGTGGACACCACGCAGCAGGTGATGGAAGAAGATGGGGTGCGTCTCGCGAGCGTTCGAGCCCCACAGGACGACCAGATTCGTCTCCTCAGCCTCGCGGTACGAGCTGGTTCCCCCTCCGGCTCCGAACACTGTCGCCAGACCGGCGACGCTTGGTGCGTGTCAAGTCCTGTTGCAGCTGTCCACGTTGTTGGTGTGCATGACCACACGGGAAAACTTCTGGGCGATGAAGTTCATCTCGTTGCTCTGCTTGGAGCAGCTGAACATGCCGAAGGCGTTCGGTCCCTTGTCCCTGGCTGCGGCGAAGCCGGCGGCGGCTCGCTCGAGCGCCTCTTCCCAAGAGGCCGGTCGCAACCGCCCGCCATCCCTGACCAGCGGCTCGGTCAGACGGAGCAGGCCGTCATCCATCAGAACGAAACTATAGGAGCCGGCGGCTTAGCGGGGGTTGGCGCGGATGAACTCCTCGATGCGACCCAGGCCGAGCTTCAGCTCGTCTTCCGATTGCGTATACGCGAGGCGGATGAAGCCCTTGCCAGCTTCGCCAAAGGCGGTCCCTGGCAGCACGGCAACGCCGGCTTCGCCGAGCAGCCGGTCGGCCAGCTCGTGCTCGTCGAAACCCGTCCCCACGATGTTCGGGAAGGCATAGAAGGCGCCCTGCGGGCGGGCGCACCGCATGCCGGGGATGGTATTGATGCGGTCCACCACCAGGTTTCGCCGGTGCTCGAACACCTTGACCATGCGGGCCACTGCATGCTCGGACTCCGGCGCGCTGAGCGCCTCGATCGCCGCCATCTGGGTGAAACCTGCGGCGCATGACGAAGAGTTGATCATCAGCGTGTCCAGCTTGGCGGCCAACGCTTTGGGCGCCACGGCGTAGCCGAGCCGCCAGCCGGTCATCGCGTACGACTTCGAGAGACCGTCCATCAGCACTGTGCGCTCGCGCATGCCTGGATGGGACAGCGGGGACACGTGGTGGAAGCCATACACGAGCTGGCTGTAGATCTCATCCGAGACCACCAGGAGATCGTGCTTGTGCGCAAGGTCGCACACGAACTTCACGTCGTCAGCAGTCAGTACACCCCCAGTCGGGTTCTGTGGAGTGTTGACGATCAGCATCTTGGTCTTCGGCGTGACGAGCGACTCAAGCTCGTCGAGGTCCATCCGGAAACCGCTCTCCTCGCGGAGCCTGACCGGCTTCGGCACGCCGCCGATGAAGTTGACCTGCGACGCGTATGCGGGGTAGCCGGGGTCGGGGAGGATGACCTCGTCGCCGGGTTCGATGCACGCAAGCAACGTGAAGAGCAATACGTTCTTCGAGCCGGGTACCAGGACGACCTCGCTCGGGTCGACGTCGGTCTTGAGCGTCCGGCTCACGAAGCCGGCGACTGCCTCGCGCGCCTCGAAGATGCCGCTCGCCGGCGTGTAGTGCGTGTAGCCATGCTGCATAGCCGAGATGCCGGCCTCGATGATGTTGTCGGGTGTGGCGAAGTCGGGCTCGCCGATCTCGAGATGGACGATCTTCTTGCCCTGGGCTTCCAGCCGCCTCGCCCTGGCGAGCACCTCGAATGCGCCCTCTGTGCCGAGACGCGACATGCGTTCGGCAAAACGAATCGCGGTCATCCCGTGATCCTAATGGACGCCGAGCAGCGCACCGCCGTCGATGCCCAGTGTCTGTCCGGTTATATAGCCAGCCTGGCGGGAGCACAGGAATGCGCAGGCCGCGCCAAACTCCGCCGGATCGCCAAAGCGCCCCATGGGCGCATCCGCCGCCCTCCGCTTGAGCTGCTCATCGGCGTCAGAGCCGCTGGCACCGGTCAGGTGACGGATCCGGTCGGTGAGGATCGCGTCAGGGGCAAGACAGTTGACCGTGATCCGATTTGGCGCGAGCTCCCGTGACAGCGTCTTCGCGAGGCCGGTCACGGCGGCCCGAACCGAGTTCGACAACACCAGGTTCGGGATCGGCTGGCGAACGGTGATCGACGTGATGAAGACGATGCGGCCCTGGTCTGAACGCTTCAGGTCGGGGAGAGCCGCTTTGACGAGGCGCACAGCGCTCATCAGGGTCAGGTGAAAGGCGGTTTCCCAGCTCTCGAGCGGAGCGCTTTCAAACGTTCCCGGCGGCGGTCCGCCGGCATTCACGACCAGGACGTCGAGGCCGCCCAGCCTGGCTCGCGCCGTCTCGACGAGCGATTCCGGTTCGCCATCCCGTGAAACGTCGGCGGCAGCCCAACCCGCGGCCTTGATCGCCTGGCCCGTCGCCTCGATGGCGGCTGGGTCGCGGGAGGAGATGAAGACGCGAGCATCCTCCGCCGCGAGCGCCGATGCGCACGCGCGGCCGAGACCCTTGCTTGCCGCCGTAACGAGAGCCAGCCGGCCCTTCAGCCCGAGGTCCACACGGGAAATTTACCTCCCCGCTTGCCCAGGGGGGTGCGCCGGGGGGACGCCCCCCCTCAGACGGAGGTCGGGCCGCAGGCCCGGGTGGGGAGTTCCGGTGGGGCCGCTCAACCTCGCAACACCTGTTAAGCGGACTTGTCTCATCGCTAAACATGCGTACCGGCTTATGCTGCCGGCCGGGGACTACGGGAAGGGCCGAGAGCGACAGGAGGGTCCCGGTCCGCCACCCTGCTATCCCTACACTGACCCTCGGCCTGAACGGGCTGAGGGTCAGCTTTCTTATGTCCCTCTAGCCGCTCGTGTTGACGTACCACTCCGTCACGTACTGGAATCGATCGGCGGGCTCGATGACTTTGTTCATGCGCACGCCGTGCACGCGCTGCGACACCGCGTAGTCGTAGCGCGTGGAGTAGAGAAAGATCGCCGGCGCGGCGTCGGCCATCAGCATCTGGAAATCGATATACGCCGCAAGGCGCGCCTGCGCGTCGACGGCGGCGCGACCGTTCTCGAGGTCGCTGTCGATCAACCCCCAGCCTCTCGAGTAGGCGAAGTTCAAGCTGGCCGGGTCAGCGCCCGAGTGCCACAGCGAGTACTGGTCCGGGTCCGGGCCGACGTCAAAAGAGACGAGCGCCATCTGGTAGTTGCGGCCGATCAGGTATTTCTGGACGAGCTGCGATGCCGGTACGGCCTTGACATTGATCTGAATTCCGATGTTCAGAAGCTGTGCGGCCAGCGAGTCGGCCACCTGGTGGCTGGGGTAAGAGTCGGCGGCGAGGAGCTCGACCTTGAACACGACGCCGTTTTTGGCCCGCAGCTTTGCGCCAGGTTGAATCGTCCAGCCCGCCTTGTCGAGCGCTTGGGCAGCCGCGAGCTGATCGAACGGATGGAGTGCCGCCGCCGCAGCCGAGTAGGCCCAATCTCCCACCGGTATCGGGGTCGGATCCGGGTCGGCTCTCCCTGACAGCACTTCGGTGACGATCCGCTGCCGGTCGACCGCCTGCACCAGAGCCAGCCGCACGGTGGCGTCGCCAAAGAACTGTTTTCCGTCACTGTCCGGGTTGAAGCTCACGAACGAGTTGGTGAACATGCGCGAGTCGAGCACGGACACATCCTGGCGGCCCTGGATCGCGGTGACCTCTTGAGGCTCCAGCCCTCCAACCAGGTCCGCGATACCCTGGCCGACAGCCCGGATCGCCGACTGGGGGTCAGAGGACGGATAAGTTCGCAGGACCAGGTGGTCGAGATAGGGCTGTGGGTCGGCGAACGGGTTGCGATCCAGGGTGATCGCAAGAGAGCTCAAGGAGCCGACTTTGAATGGACCCGTACCCAACGCCCGTACACCGCTGAACGGGCTGGCGGCGATCTGCGCCGGCGCCATGCCGGCAAAAATGTGCTTGGCGATGATGCCGACTCGAAGTGCAAGCGGAAACGACGCGCTCGGAGCGCGCAGCGTGAAAATGACCTGGCCCGGCCCCCCCGCGCCCACCCCCACCTGTCGCCAGAACTCGGCGCCCGGCTGCTGGTACTCGAGATCCTGCAGCACGTGGTACGTGAACAGGACGTCATCGGCGCCGAATGGCTGGCCATCGCCCCACTTGATTCCACCGCGGACGTTGAACGTATATGCGAGGTGGTCCGGCGACACTGTCCAGTCGCTCGCCAGCACGCCGACGACGTTCTGCTGGGCGTCCACGGAGGTCAGGCCCTGGTAGATGACGCTGTCGACATCGCGTGTGCTGTCGACGGTCTCGAAGAGCGGGTTCAGGACGCCGGCGGCTCCCACGAGGGCTTCCACGGCCGTGCCGCCTCGGGCCGGCTTCGGCACCGTCGCGACCGGCTGGCACCCGACGAGTGCCAACAACCCCGCCGCGGCTGCGGCGGTGAGCAGCCGGCTACTTATGCGTGGTCACCCAGATATTGGCAAGCGAGCAGACCAGGAAGGCGATCACGAGCACCCACGTGGTCCAGTAGACCTGGCGCTCCAGGCCGCGACGGGTACGATACCCGCCGCCGCCGCCATCGCCGCCTCCGCCGATCGTGCCTCCGAGGCCCGAGGCTTTCGGCGTCTGGATGAGCACGCCGCACATGAGGAGGAGCGCGAGGGCCGCTTCTGTGATGACAAGAAGGTTCCTGACGTTAGCCATGAGACCGGGTGATTCTACCTAGGACAACTAAGACCAGACCGAAGCAAAGCGAGCCTCGATCGCGGTCCAGTTGAGAGTGTTGAACCACGCCGCGACGTAGTCGGCGCGCTTGTTCTGGTACTTGAGGTAGTAAGCGTGCTCCCACACGTCGACACCCAGGATCGGGGTCAACCCTTCCATGTAGGGGCTGTCCTGGTTGGGATATGACTTGATCGACAGCTTGCCGTTCTTGTCGACGACCAGCCATGCCCAGCCACTGCCGAACTGACCCACCGCCGCCTTCTGGAGCTGCTCCTTGAACGCGTCGTAGCTGCCGAATGTTGTCTTGATGGAGTCGCCGACCCGGCCGCTCGGGTTGCCGCCGCCACCGGGACCCATGATGGTCCAGAAGATCGAGTGGTTCGAATGGCCGCCGGCGTTGTTCCGGATGACCGTCCGGATGTCTTCGGGCACCTGGTCGATCCCCCACAAGAGGTCTTCGAGTGACTTCTTCGCCAACTCGGGGTACTTCACGAGCGCGGCGTTGGCGTTGGTTACATAAGCCGCGTGGTGCTTGTCGTGATGGATCTCCATCGTCTTAGCGTCGATGTGCGGCTCGAGCGCATCGAACCCATAAGGAAGCGGCGGTAGCTCGAATGCCATAGCGGAACCCTCCGTGATCTGATGTTTGTTCTTTTACCCAGGACTCAGTCTAAAGAGCTACGCGGCGGAGGCACGGCAGCGTATCAGCGGCAGGCGGCTGCAAGCCGCCGTTCCGGGCGCCGTTCCGTTCGGACCGCAGCTCTAGCTTGGATGTTCCGAGCCGGCCTCCGCCCGGATCGCCGCCGCGCGCAGGTCGATCACCGATGGGTCGCCGAGATAGCGCCACGACCGGGGCTTGAAGTCCGGGTCGAGCTCGTAGACGCGGGGCACCCCCGTCGGGATGTCCAGGTCGACCACCTGCTGCTCCGAGAGCCCATCAAGATGTTTGACCAGTGCGCGCAGGCTGTTCCCATGCGCCGCAACCAACACGCACGGGTACCGCAGCAGGTCGGGAACGATGGCGTCGTACCAATACGGAAGCATCCGCTCGACTACATCCTTCAGGCATTCGGCGCTTGGCAGCAGCTCGCGCGGCATTCCGGCGTAGCGCCGATCGTGCGAAGGATGGCGCTCGTCTGTGGGATCAAGGTCTGGCGGCCTCACGTCGTAGCTCCGCCGCCAGACCTTGACCTTGTCCTGCCCGTACTGCTTCGCGGTCTGAGCCTTGTTCAGACCTTGCAGTGCGCCGTAGTGGCGCTCGTTCAGGCGCCAGCTGCGCAGCACCGGTATCCAGGTCAGACCGAGCTCGCCGAGAGCGAGTTCCGCCGTTTCGATGGCTCGCACCAGCACCGACGTGTGAACCACGCCCGGTGAGAGCCCGGCCTGCTTAATCAAGCGACCGGCTTCGAGCGCCTCAGAGTCTCCCTGTTCGCTCAAGGGAGCATCGTGCCAGCCGGTGAAGCGGTTCTCGAGGTTCCACGTGCTCTGCCCGTGCCGGAGCAGGATCAGTGTGCCGGGTGGGTTTTCACCTCCCCGCTCGCCGGGGAGGTGGCCTATAACCTCCCCACCGAGTGGGGAAGTGGCGCGAAGCGCCGGAGGGGAAGGGCCGGTGGGGGGATCCGAGCGCTGCTTACCGGTGCCCATAGACCTCTGCTGTGACCTTGACGATATGCGCGAACTCATCAGCGTCCAGGCTTGCGCCACCGACCAGGCAGCCGTCGCACAACGGCAGCTCGACGTACGACTCCACGTTGCTCGAGTTGACGCTGCCGCCGTACAGAACCCGCACCTTCTTCGCCGCGCCAGCGCCGATCATCTCGCCGACCACCTTGCGGATCAGCCTCATCGTGCGGTACGCATGCTCCGGGTCGGCACTCTTGCCAGTGCCGATCGCCCACACGGGCTCATACGCGATCACCAGTCGGGCGGAATCGTCGGCCGAACAGCTGGCGAGCGCGGCCTTGACCTGGGCAGCAACGACCTGGTCGGAGGTGCCGGCCTCGTACTGCTCGATCCGGTCGCCCACGCAAAGAATCACGCTCAGGTCGCAGCCCAGGGCCGCGGCCGTCTTCTTGGCGACCATCTCGTCGGTCTCACCAAGGTGGATTCTGCGCTCTGAATGGCCCACGATCACCCACTGGCACCAACCCTTCAGCATCGCCGGCGAAACCTCACCCGTATAGGCACCCGAGGGCTCCCAGAAGCAATCCTGGGCGCCGAGCTTCACCCCGGACTCAGCCAGGACCTCCGCGACTGCCAGAAGCCACGGGAACGGTGGAAAGATCGCGACCTCAACGCGGTCGGCATGTCCTCTCGCGACCGAGAGGACTCCGCGCACCAGGTCCAGGGCTTCGTCCGCGCTGTTGGGATTCATCTTCCAGTTCGCGGCAACCAGCGGCATCGGCGAGACCCGGCTCGACATCCTAGTGCCCCGCCCCCGCGGTCCGCCGCGCATTCCGCGGAATCGGCTTCAGCGCCCGGCCGCCAAGGCCGCGCAGATGCAAGGAACTTCGGAGGCGGGACACTTAGGCCTCCTTGAGGATCGCGATGCCGGGCAGCTCCTTGCCTTCCAGGTACTCGAGGGTCGCGCCGCCCCCGGTCGAGACGTGTGAGAAACGGCCGGCGAGTCCGAGCGCATCGACAGCCGCGACCGTGTCGCCGCCGCCGACGAGCGTGTAGCCGCCCGAGTTCGCTATCGCCTCTCCGATCGCCTTGGTCCCGTCACCGAAATCGCGGATCTCGGCAACTCCCAGGGGCCCATTCCACACGACGGCGCCTGCGCCCCGCAATCTCTGCGTGTAAAGCGCCACCGATTTAGGTCCGATATCAAGTGCCATCCAACCTGCCTCCACCCCGTCGGCCTCCATGATGCGCAACGGTTGGCCGGCCTCCATCCGGCGCGCGCAGACAAGATCGACCGGAAGCAGCAGCTTGCGACCGGCCTTCTTGGCCACCTCTTTGGCCTCGGCCAGCGCCGAGTCCTCGACGAGGCCGGTCCCGGTCGGGTAGCCGCGCGCTTTGAAGAAGGTGTTGGCCATGGCGCCGCCGATGAGCAGGGCGTCGACCTTATCGAGCAGGTTGCGAAGGACCCCCACTTTCGTCGAGACCTTGGCGCCGCCCACCACCGCCAGCATGGGCCGCCGTGGGTTGTCCAGTGCCTGGTGAAGGGCCGACAGCTCGGCCTCCATCAACTCGCCAGCGAACGCCGGGAGGTAAGCCGCAACGCCGACCACGGATGCATGGGCGCGGTGTGAGACGGCGAAAGCGTCGTTCACGAACAGCTCCGCCAGCGACGCCAGCCGGTGGGCGAAATCGGGGTCATTGGCCTCATCCTCGGGATGAAAGCGGACGTTTTCCAGCAGCAGCACCTGGCCGTTCTGCAGCTTGCCCACCGCTGTACGCGCCGGCTCGCCGACACAGTCTTCGGCGAAATGCACCTCGCGGTCGAGGGCGCGCGCGAGGTGAATCGAAACCGGTCGCAGCGAGAGATCCGGCTCCACGCCTTTCGGACGTCCAAGATGCGACATCACGATGACCATTGCGCCCCGCTGAGCCAGGTGCAGGAGGGTCGGCACGGCGGCTCGTATTCGCGCGTCGTCGCTGATCGCGCCCTTTGACATCGGCACGTTCAGGTCCTCGCGCACGAGGACGCGCTTACCCGCGACGTCGACGGAGGTGATCGATGCTTTCAGAGTCGCTCTGCCATGTAGGCGGTGAGGTCCACCATGCGGCAGCTGAAGCCCCACTCGTTGTCGTACCAGCTCACCACCTTGGCCCATTCGCCGCCGAGCATGAGCGTCAGAGGAGCGTCGACGATGGACGAATGGGGATTGCCCATGAAGTCGGAAGAGACAAGCTCCTCGTGGCTCACGGCGAGGATGCCACGCAGCTCGCCCCCGGCAGCCTCGTCGAACGCCGCGTTGATGTCCTGCGCCGTCGTGGTCTTGGCAAGCTGCACGGTGAGGTCCACGACAGAGCAGTCAAGCACCGGCACACGGAAGGCCATTCCTGCGAACTTACCCGCCAGCTCAGGCAGCACCTCGGCCACCGCGCGGTTCGCACCGGTAGTGGTCGGGATGATGTTGTCGGCGGCGGCACGGGCCCGGCGCAAGTCCCTGTGGAGCAGATCCTGCAGCTTCTGGTCCGAAGTGTATGCGTGGATCGTCGTCATCATCCCGCGCTCGATACCGAACGAATCGTGCAGCACCTTGGCGACCGGCACGAAGCAGTTGGTCGTGCAGCTGGCGTTGGAGATGACGTTGTGCCTCTTGGAGTCGTAACCCTTGTGGTTGACTCCCATCACGACCGTGTAATCCTGGTTGGTCGCAGGCGCCGAGATGATGACCTTCTTAGCGCCGCCCTTGTCGATGTGAACACGTGCCTTGGTGGCATCTGTGAAGAGGCCGGTCGACTCGATGACCACCTCGACGCCAAGATCCTTCCAGGGCAGCTCGGCCGGGTCCCTGTGGCTCAAGAACTTCACCGTGCGGTCGTCGACCTTGATCGCGTCTGCGCTCGATGAAACCGCCGGACCAAACGTGCCCAGCGCGGTGTCGTGCTTGAGGAGGTGAGCGAACGTCGCTGCGTCGCCGATGTCGTTAACTGCGACGATCTCGAAGTCCGGCTTCAGCTCATAGGCGGCCCGATAGATGTTGCGGCCAATACGTCCGAAACCGTTGATACCGACCCTCAAGGTCATCTAGGCGAGCTCCTGTTCGTGGCGGGCAAAAACCCCCGGGGCAACACCCGACGGCTAACCCGATGGAATGGACCGACGTAATGTTAGGCGGAGCGGCCTGATCCTTTGGGCGAACCGGCGGTGCCGTGTGAGTCGGCCAGATCCTGCAGCCGGCGCAGGCGGTGGTTGACGGCGGATTTCGAGAGTTTCATGCGCCCGGCGAGCTCGCCCAGGTTGAGCTCCGGGTTCGCACTCCTCCAGCGGGCCATCTCGCGCAGCGCGGACGGGAGGCGCTCTAGCCCGCCGGTCGCCTCGAGCCGCTCTATCGCCGCCGCCTGGCGCATCCCAGAGTCGATCGTCTTGCCGATGTTCGCCGTCTCAAAGTTGAGGCGTCGGTTCACCTCGCCGCTCACCTCGCGAACCACTCGCACCTTCTCAAACTCCATGACAGCGCGGCTGGCGCCCATCAGCGACAGGAGTCGCACGATCGCGTCGCCCTCCTTCAGGTAGACGACGTGCTGCCCGCCGCGCTCCATGACACCGACCTTAGCGTCGGCCGAACCGGCCATCTCGGCGACGGCGGTCGCCCACGTGCTTGTCGGGACAACGAACTCGAGGTGATAGCGCGAGCTGGGGACGTTCACCGATCCACAGCCGAGGAAGAGACCACGCAGCATGGCCTTCCTATCGCACGCCGCCTCGGGTACCGAGCGCTTCGCTGACTGGGTGAAAGTCGTCGCAAGACCCGGTGGCAGCGCGAGCTCGATGTAGAACGACATGCGCTTGCGCGTCTTCACGGCCTGGTACTTGGCGTCCATGTGCCCGACGGCGCGGCCGAGCCTGACGACCTTTCGCGCCACCGCGTTGCGCAGGAGCGAGAAATAAGCAGCCTGACCGCCGCCCTGTCGGTTGATCAGCCTCGCACGCGAGCCGAAATAGATCCCCAGCAGCTCGCTCAGCTGACAGCAGGGTCGAGCCGGCAGCAGTCCGGCCATCTCGTTCTTGACGTCCGCCGAGAACGAAATCCTGCACCTCCCAGGACCGTGATAGACGCCTGCGCCCCTAACCCGCAGTCTACCCCTCTAGATCCGCACGCGCCCTCGCCAGAACCACCCTCGGCGCTGGACAATGTGTATCAGTGGCTGAGATGAGGATGATCGAGGCGGTGCGCGCCGCCATGTCCGAGGAGATGGAGCGCGACGACCGGGTGCTGGTCATGGGCGAGGACGTGGGCCGGAAGGGCGGAGTGTTCGGGGCGACCGACGGGCTCTACGCTCGCTTCGGCGAGGCCCGGGTGCTGGACACGCCGCTTGCCGAGTCGGCGATCGTCGGCGTCGCGATCGGCGCCGCCCTGAACGGCCTCATCCCGGTCGTCGAGATCCAGTTCGCGGACTTCATCCACCCCGCCTTCGACCAGATCGTCAGCGAAGCGGCGCGCACCCGATACCGCTCCAATGGAGACTGGTCGGTGCCGATCGTCATCCGGACGCCCTTTGGCGGTGGGGTCCACGGCGGTCTCTACCACTCTCAGTCGATCGAGGCGTTCTACGCACACGTTCCCGGACTCAAGGTCATCGTGCCCAGCCTGCCCGCCGACGCGCACGGACTCCTCAAGTCGGCCATCCGCGACCCGGACCCAGTGCTCTTCCTGGAACACAAGAAGCTCTACAGGCTGATCACCGAAGAGGTGCCAGATGGCGACCACCTCGTGCCCATCGGTCCCGCGGTGGTGCGGCGGCAGGGCACGAACCTGAGCTGCTTCGCCTGGGGCTTGATGACGCACTACTGCCTCGAGGCGGCGGCCCAGCTCGAAACCGAAGGCGTGAGCGTTGAGGTCGTGGACTTGCGGACTCTGGCGCCACTCGACCGGGAGACGATCCTCGACTCCGTGCGCCGAACGGGGAAAGCCATGATCGTGCACGAGGACAACGTGACCGGCGGATTCGGCGGGGAGGTCGCGGCCATCATCTCCGAGCACGCGTTCGACGACCTCGACGGTCCGGTCGTGCGCGTCGCCGCGCCCGACATCCCGGCCATGCCGTTCAACACCCCACAAGAGGAGTTCTTCATGCCGAACCCGCATAAGATCGCGGACGCGATGAGAAAGCTTGCCGCGTATTAAACGGCCCCGCAAGACGGCCGGCCCCCCACCCCAGCCCTCCCCCTCGCGGGGGAGGGAGAAAGCTGATTCCCTCCCCGCTCGCCGGGGAGGGCCAGGGTGGGGGGGCACGGTTCCGCAAATCACGGCGGAGGAGTACGTGATGCGACGCGAGGCGGTCGCGGCCGGAATGGAGGCCGCGGGCCTGGACGCGATCTGTGTCTTCTACCCGGCGCGCGTCGCGTACCTCACCGGATTCCACCACATCCCCACCGAGCGTCCCATCGCGCTCGTGCTGGGGCCGCACACCCGCTCGGCCCTTGTGGTGCCTGCCGTGGAGAAAGAGCACGCGGAATCGTCGACCTCGCTCGACCGGGTCGACGTGTACTTCGAGTATCCGGGCGCCGAGCACCCGATGGAGCGCGTCTCCGCGATCCTCACCGAGATCGGCGCCAAGCCGGGGCGTACGGGCGCCGACCACGATGGCTACATCCCTTATTGGGGGTATCGGGGCCCACGCCTGAGCGAGCTGATCGGCCAGCCTACCTTCGATGCCGAGCTGATCATCGAATCCCTGCGGCGTGTGAAGTCGTCAACCGAGATCGCGTGCATCCAGCTGAGCTGCGACTGGGCGGTGCGCGCGCACCACCGGATGCAGTCCGCGGTCAAGATCGGCAAGACGGAGATGGAGTGTTACGCGCCCGGCGTCACCGAAACGCTCGAGGAGATGCTGCGCGAGATGCCGGGCTGGCGCCCTCGAGGCTTTGGGGGCAACGGACTGACTTCGATGTTCGTCGCCGGTCGCTCGACGGCGATGCCACACGGTTTTGTGCGCGGACACGGTGTCCAGAGAGGTGACGTGCTCGTGAGTGGAGCGAGCGCCGACATCGACGGCTATCGAAGCGAGCTGGAACGAACGATGATCGTCGGCGAGCCGTCGCCCCCGCAGGTGCGCGCCTTCGAGGCGATGCTCGCGATGCAAACGCGGGCGATCGAGGTGATGGCGCCGGGAGTTCCGGCCGGCGAGGTCGAGCTCGCTACGGTGCGCCTTGCCGAGGAGCTCGGCGTCGCCGACAACTTGCGCCACCACGTCGGGCACTCGATCGGGCTCGAAGGCCACGAAGCTCCATTCCTCGACCGCGGGGAGGAGACCGTGCTCGAGGCCGGCATGGTGTTCACTGTCGAGCCTGGCGTGTACATCAATGAGCTTGGCGGTTTCCGGCACTCCGACACGGTGGTCATCACTGAGGACGGCTGCCGTGTCATGACCGACTACCCGCGCGAGCTCAAGGACCTCGTCATCTAGAGCTTTCGGCGTCAGGCCGTGACGCTCTCTGGCATCGGCCGGACCTTGCTGGTGTACATGTGCAACACGGTCGTGTCGCCGTTCGTGTGGCGGCGAACTCGATCCACCGCCATGGGTGGCAGCATGCCCTGGTCTTCGAGGGTCACCACCGTCTCCTTGGGCGCCACCGTCCTCCAGACCTCGCCGACCATCTCGCGCGGCAGATTTCCCGGCACGTAGACGTAGCGGCGGTTCTTCACCCTTCCTCGGGCGAGCTTCTCCGCTCGCGAGAACGCGTCGTGCGCGGCGAAGTCCTTGAGGTAGGGATCGGTCACCTCGAGCAGCTCGTGGTGCTGGTTTGGGTACCTGTTGCCCCTGTAAAGGAAGACAGCCCCCCGCCCGTCCGCCGCGCGCGCCGCCTCCTCGAGCAGGGCTTCTGCCGCAACCTGGTCATGGGGAAGGATGACGAGCACGTCGCCGGCTGACGGCCGGTTCCCAAGCGCGCTCGCGATCGAAGCGGCCGCTCGCTGCGGACGGAACGGCACCGGGAAGACGCTGGGCCTCCGGTCGCGGTTGTAGCGCCACGTGGCCAGGCCGACGATCAAGCCGATTACGGTCAGGGCTCCGCCGAACTTGGTCGCGTCCGGCTTGGCGACGATGTTGACCAGCCAGGCGATGATGATCAGAGCCGTCGTCAGGACGCCGACCGAGAAGAGCACGACCGAACCTCCGGTCCACGTCTTACGTTCGCGCCAGCGCACGACATCGAGGCTTACGCACGTGAGCACGAAGGTGCCGAGCAGCCCGAAGGCATAGAGGTCGCCCAGCGTGTCGACCTTGGCCTGCGTCGCGATCAGGATCGCGATCGGCAGCACGATCGCAGCGGCGATCGCCCAGTGAGGGGTCAGGCGCCAGCGGTTTCTGTGCTCGATGGCCCGCGGCAGGAAGCCCATGCGAGTGAGCGCGATGAAGACGTGATACGCGCCAATGATCGCGGTGTTGCTCGCAAAAATCAGCAGAAGCGAACCGCTTACCGCAACGTAATCGCCGAGCGCATGGCCGGCGACATGAGCGCCAAGGATCGAGATGAACTGGT
Organism: Candidatus Dormiibacterota bacterium; assembly: GCA_036513135.1. Lineage (GTDB taxonomy): Bacteria > Chloroflexota > Dormibacteria > Dormibacterales > Dormibacteraceae > Palsa-870. The sequence goes on from DATBZP010000018.1 coordinate 38,151, forward strand.
TTGGGTCCGACCCCTTCGGAAGCAGAGTGGTCGACCACAGCGTTAGCAGCGGGCTGGTTATGGCCATCGTCAGGATGACGGCGCCCATCGCCCGATAGGCAACCGTCCGGCGGGGCTCGCGCATGGCGGGGGCGAGCTGCGCGATGCTCTCGAGCCCTGAGAAGGCCAGGAAGGCCGCCGCGTACCCGGTGATGATTGACGCGAAAGGCAGCTTTGGACCAGAGGTCAGCGCGGAGAAGCTGTGAACGATCCCGGTAGGCCCGAGGCTGATCGCGACCGCGACCGCGACGAGCAGCTGCCCCGCTGCAGCGAGGACGGAGAAGATGGCGGTGGTCCGGGCGCTCTCCTTGATGCCGAGAAAGTTGAGGATGCCGAGTCCGATCAGAGCGATGACGCTGGCGGCCAGGGTGACCCACAGCGGGGCCAGGGACGGGACCACAACGGCCAGGTACAGGATCCCTGACAAGGCGCTGAGGGCCGCGGTCAGGTAGTAGTCGACGAGGATGAGCAGCCCGCCGAGCAGGCCCGCAAACGGGTGCAGAGCCTGCGACGAGACGTTGACGACCCCGCCGCCTTCGGGATACCTCCACGTGACCTCCGCGTACTTCACACATAGAAGGACGAAGACGAACAGCGTCATCAGCACGAAGAGGGCGGAGCGCGAGCCGAAATGGCCGTACAGGATGCCGGGCACGTAGTAGATCGACGTGCCGATGTCGGCGAAGACGACGGCCCAGCAGAGAAACGCGCCGAGGCTTCCGCCGTGGACCTTGATCCGGCGGCGGCTGCGTGGAAGGGCGTGGCTCAACCGGTTAGCCGGTTGCGGCGTTCGCCGAGATGGCGCCGAAGATTCTCGACGTCGGTGCGCAGCTGGCTGAGGGCGCGCTGGGAGTCTCGCTCGTCGAGCTCCATGTAGGCCACCGCAGCGAGATAGAGCTCGGCACGCTCGAGCTGCCGGATGGCAGCACGAAGAACCTTCCGTTCGTCGTTGGCGGTTCTCGATTCCGGGAGCTGGAGGATGGCGTTGCGCATGCCTCCAAGCTATGAGCGGCGCTGTTAGGTCTCCGTTTGGGCAAGGCCTCCTGCCGTATGGATCCTGTATGGATCCGGCGCGATCCATTACCCTCGGCGTCGATGGGTCCGGACGCCGTTGCTCGTCGTGGTCGGCGCCCGGGCGACCTTCGGGTCGTCGTCCGTCGCGCCACGAAGCTTCCGCGCACCCTCGGCGCGCCGGCGCTCTTCGCCGCCTGCTACGGGAACGTCGGCTCCAGCATCTACTACGCCTTGGGCGTCACCGCCGCCTTCGCACTTGGCCTCACGCCGCTCGCCCTCATCCTCGCGGGTTTGATCTTCGTCTCGACCGCCCTCAACTACGCCGAGGGGACGGCGGCCCTACCGCATGCGGGCGGTAGCTCGAGCTTTGCTCGCCGGGCTTTCAACGGTCCCATCGGCTTCCTGGTCGGCTGGGTTCAGCTGCTGAACTACACGGCGACGGTCTCCATCTCCGCTTACTTCGCGATCAGCTACCTCGGCGTGTTCGGCAAGTACGTCCCGCTCTTCAATACGTTGAAGCACAGCGATCTGGCACACGTCACCGCGACGGTCGTGCTGATCGGCTTTCTCATCGTGCTGAACGTCATCGGCATCCAGGAATCGAGCGCGCTCAACCTGACGCTCGCCATGGCCGACCTTGTGACGCAGTTCGTGCTGGTCATCCTCGGATTGATCCTGCTGCTCAACATCCGCACTGTGATCAGCAACGTCCACTTTGGAATCGCGCCGACATGGGGCAACTTCCTGGCGAGCGTTTCCATCGCGATGGTCTCGTACACGGGCATCGAGACCATCTCCAACATGTCCGAAGAGGCGAAAAACCCGGGCCGCAGTGTGCCTCGCGCGACGTTTGCCGTGATCGCCGCCGTGCTGTTCGTCTCGGCCTTCCTTCCGACGATCGGCATGAGCGTCTTTCCCGTCTTTCAAGACCATGGCCAGTTCACGACCCACCTGGCAACCGTTTACAAGGACGACCCGGTGGCCGGCATCGTGACCGGGTTCATGCAGCCGCTCGCCTTCTGGGCCGGCCTCTGGGTTGGGTTCCTTGCCTTCACCATCCTGGTCATCGCGACCAACGCCGGCTTGATCGGGATCTCGAGGCTGAGCTACTCGCTGGCGGGTGCCGACCTGTTGCCCCACCAGTTCGCCCGCCTGCACCCCAAGTTCAAAACCCCCTACTTCTCGATTGTGGTCTTCGGCATCGCCGCCGCGGTGCTCGTGCTGCCGGGGATCGTCGTCGGAGGCAACGAGATCGACCTGCTGGGCGCGGTGTACGCGCTCGCGGCGACCTTTGCGTTCTGTTCGGCGCATCTCTCCGTGATGCGGCTGAGGTTCATCGAGCCCGACCTCTACCGCCCGTACCGCATGCCCGGCAACATCAAGTTCGGCCGCGACAGCATCCCTGTCATCTCGCTGGTTGGCGCCCTGGCCATCGGCACCGTTTTCACGCAGCTGATGTCGCAGAACATCTCGAACTCGACTTTTATCTACCTCGGTTGGCTTGCGCTCGGCTGCATCAGCTTCGTGCTGTATCGCCGCCACCGAAAGCAACCGCTATGGGAGCCGCTGGAGGTGCCGCCCCCTCCCGACCGCGAGATCGAGCGCCTGCCGGCTGCACCGCTTCCGACCTCCGCGCGCTACCGCCTGGGGCGGCGCGAGCGCATCGCTGCGCACGCGGCGGCCGGTCCCGCTCACAGAGCCCGGCACCGTCCGAGCTGGCAGCTCGAGATCGAACTCTTCTTCGCCCAGCACGGAGCCGTGCGAGGCGTGCTCATCGTCATGGTGTTTGCCGCCACCAGCGGACTTGCGGTCGGCGTCGACCTGTCGAACTACGACCCCTTCGGGCCGAGCCTCGGATGGTCGCCCGGCATCGTGGTCGTGGCATTGATCGCCGCCTACCTGCTCAACCGCAGCCACTCTGAACAATAAGGTCGCCTCCCCGCTCGCCGGGGAGGTCGGGCCGCAGGCCCCGGTGGGGAGCCGGCGGAGGGGGGGCCCAACTGGCAATCACGCTTCCAACCTATACCCGACTCCCGGTTCGTTGACGATGTAGCGGGGGTTCGCCGGGTCGTCACCAAGCTTTTTGCGGATCTGGGCGACGACGTATCGGGTGTTGTATTTGTCACCGATCGCGTAGTCACCCCAGACCTGACGCAGCAGGGTGGTATGTGTCACGGGCTTGCCGGCATGGAGCGCGAGATAGCGGAGCAGCTCGTACTCGGTCGGCGTCAGCCTCACGGTCTTTCCCTTCACCGTGACCGAGCGACGGCCGAGGTCGACCTCCAGGTCACCCGACCGGATGACCGGCTCGCCGGCGGTCACGTCCGCCTGCCGGCGCAACACCGCACGGATCCGCGCGACCAGCTCTTCGGTGCCGAATGGTTTCACCAGGTAGTCGTCCGCGCCGGCATCCAGGGCGCGCACCTTGTCCTTCTCTCCCGGCATCACGCTCACGACGATCACGGCCGCGCGCGTTGCGGGCCTCAGCGCTTTCAAGGTCGCGAAGCCGTCCATGCCCGGCAGCCCGAGGTCGAGAAGGATCACATCAGGCCGCCAGCTCGTCGCCTCGCGGATCGCCTCCTCCCCGCTGCCCACCGCGTGCACGTCGAAGTCGTGGTAGCTGAGGCCGGTGCGCAAGGCACGCTGCATCTCCACCTCGTCGTCGACCACCAGGACCCGCCCGCTCACGAGGGCACGCCGATCGTCACAGGGGCAAGCGGCAGTGTGAACGTGAACCTCGGACCACGGCGGCGGTTCTCAACTTTGATCGTGCCTCCGTGCGCCTCGACAACCCGCTTGCAGATGGCCAGGCCCAGGCCGCTACCGCGCGCACGGCGTGTCCAGAACGTGTCGAAAACGCGATCCAGGTCGCCGGTTGCAATCGGTGGACCCTCGTTCTCGACCCATGCCTCGACCACTCCCGCTCGAGGCGCCGCGCCGACCTCGATGACGCCCTTGGGAGGAGCCCACTCCAGGGCATTCTCGAGCAGGTTGGTGAGCACCCGGCCGACCTGCATCTCGTCGACTTCCACCGGCGGCAGGTCCTCAGGCAGCGTGACCGCGAGGTCATGGCCGGTGAGCTCCGCGCGGAGCTGACGGACCGCGGTGCCGACCAGGTCGGCGAACCGGTGCGCCTCCTTGTCGAGCTGGACACCCGCCTCCAGGCGGGAGAGGGCGAGCATGTCGCCGACCATACGGTCGAGGCGGGTCGCCTGCCCGTCCAGGTCCATCAGGAGCTGTCGCTGGTCAGGCTGCAAGCCGGCTTGCGGCGCGGCGAGCGCGGTGAGCCCGGCACGCAGCGACGCGATCGGGCTCTTCAGCTCGTGAGACAGAGAGGACAGGATCGCTGTCTTCAGGCGGTCCGACGCCTCGAAGCCGCGAGCCCGTTCCGCCTCGAGCGCGGCGCGCCGGCGGTCGAGCAAGAGGTCGGCCAGCCCGATCAGCGCCGCCAGCATCCGGAGCTCATCCTGCTCGGCACGCTCCGCACCGACGACGAACACCGCGACCCCACTCGCAAGCGGCAGATAGGCCGGCGCCGACACAGCGCCCGGGTGCGTTCGCATCAGCTTGACCGCGCCGTCTCGGACCGCGATGCCGACCGAACGCCCATTCTCATGGGACCACGCCGCCTGCTTGAGCTCGTCTGCGCTCAGGTCGTCGCCGGCCAGCGCCAGAGGCTGCCCAAAGTCCACAGCCACCAGAGCGAACCGACCGACGCCCTCCAGCTCGGTGGCGCGCAGGCAAAGCATCTTGAGCGCGACGGTCACATCCGGCGAGCGCAGCGCCGCCGTGGCCAGCTCGTACAAGGCGCGTGATTCCTGGGCAAGGGCCTCGGCGCTCGCGTGCGTGCGGCGCAGGGACGCGGCCAGCTGGCTCGTCACGAGCGCGACGGCGAGCAGGACGACGAGCTCGAGAAGCTCGGCAGGTCCTCTGACCGTGAACGTGCCCACCGGCGGGACGAAGAAGAAGTCGTACAGCAGGAAGGCGGCGAGGCTCCCGGCGATGGCCGGCCCTCTTCCCCAGCGGGCACCAAGCCACAGCACAAAAAGCAGGTAGACGGCCGACAGGCCCGGTATCGATGCCAGCGACGTGACGAAGCCGATGGCCGCGGTGATCCCGATCACTCCGCCGACTGCGATCGCAAATGGCGCCAGGCGCCGCATGGCCCCTATTGTCCCTCCGCCTTCGTCAGATGCCTCAGCCAGCCGCCGAGGACCTCACGCGGCGCCGGCAATCGCAAGCTCCTGCGCCCGGTTCGCGTAGCCGGGGTGCGACGGGTGCGCAACCCGATACCACGCAAGCGTCTCGGCCAGTGCGTCCTCGAGCGCCGAGGGCTCGAAGCCGAGCTCTTTCCGAGCACGGTCCAGCACGTATCCCGCTGAACGTCGCGGATCGGGTCCGTAAGGGCTGGCTCCTTCGGGCAGCTGCGCGAACGGCACCGGATGCAGCCGCGCAGCCTTGCCCAGGGCGAGCGCGATGCCTTCGATGAGACTCTTGAGGCTCACGCCTTCGAAGGCGGCGTTGTACGCCTTGTGCGTCAGGTTCTTGCGCAGGTCGCATGCAAGAGCACACGCGTAGCCGATGTCTTTGACCCACGCCAGGCCGGCCTGGCGCTCGTAGGACTCGATCGGCACCAGAAGCGGTCCACCGTCTTCGACCCTCTGGATATAGGCTGCGATCCTCAGCGTGTGATCCGCCGGTCCGAAGACGGCCGGGGGCCGGATCACAGTCCACGCGAGATCACGTGCGCTGGCGAGTACGGTTTCGCACCAGCGCTTGCCGTCCATGTAGTCGAGTGCCGGCGGCGGATCGCCCGGCAGAGGGATGAAGTCTTGTTCTCGGGCGGGCTTGCCGTCGAGCCGCGGGTACACGCCTGTCGAGACGAAGACGTATCGCGCGCCTTTGAAGTGACGCGCGACGGCCTGCACCTCGACAGGCTGGTAGCAGGCGAGGTCGAGCAAGACGTCCGGCTGGACTTCTTGCAGCGCGCGCTTGAGCTGTTCCTCGTCTGCCCGGTCGACTGTGACGTAGCTGGTGAACGTGCCATAGGGACGATCCTTTCGGCCCGCTGCGATGGTTTCCACACCGCGGCGCATCAGCTCCTTGCAGGCGGCGACACCGATGAAACCCGCCCCGCCCAGCACGAGCGCCCGGGTCACTAAATGTCGCGCGCGGCGAATTCGACATCGATGCCGTCCAGGCTCTTGAGACGGGCGGCCATCTCCTGCGCCATGGCCACCGATCGGTGCCGCCCTCCTGTGCATCCGAAGGCGATCACCAGGTGCGAACGGCCGCGTTCGCGATAGTGCGGAATGGCGGCGCCAAGCGTTTGCTCCAGGTTGCGCAGCAGCTCCTGCGCCGCGGGTTGGTCGACCACGTATTCACGCACGCGTGGATCCCGGCCATCGAGAGGACGAAGCTCGTCCACCCAGTACGGGTTTTCGAGCAGCCTGACGTCGACCACCCACGACGCGCCATCCGGGATGCCGTTCTTGTAGCCGAACGCAAGGCACGTGATGAGCAGGCGCTCGCGCGAGCGAAGTTGCTGCGCCAGCTCGCGCAGCTGCGGGATGTCGACACGGTGATGAGCGCGGTCGTGGCTGCCTCCCGTTCTTCCGTCGCTTGCCCCGACGTGCACCAGCACGTACCGGATGTTCTGCGTGTCCGCGTCCTTCAGCAGCGAGGCGGCATCGCCTCGCGCGGGCAGCACCGCGTCCACGTCCTCCCATGCCGACAGCCAGCGGGCGAGCTGAAAACCCGAGTCGAGGAATACGCCGACGGCCTCGTCGAGCTGAGGCTCGGTGGCTCCGCCCACGATGACAAGAGTCACGGACAGGCTTCCGGCCGGGACTCTAGAGTCACAGCGTCTCTTTGAGGCGCTTGGCGAGGCGCTCGGGTACGCCGAGCTTCACGATGTCCTCCACCGGCGCCTCCCGGATCGCCTGCACCGAGCCGAAGTGTCGCAGGAGGATGCGCTTGCGCGCGGGCCCGATGCCCTCGACCGAGTCCAGCGGCGAAGTCAGCGCCTTGCGTGACCGGACCTTTCGATGGTGGGTGATGGCGAAGCGATGCGCCTCGTCGCGGACGCGCTGGACCAGGAACATGCCTGGCGAGTTGCGCTCCTGGACGATTGGCTCCACGCGTCCCGGTGCGAAGATCTCCTCGCGCTCCTTGGCAAGTGAAAACGTCGGGATGTCAGCGAAGCCGGCCGACTCGAGCACCTCGAGCGCGGCGCTGAGCTGGCCGCGACCTCCGTCGATGAGAATGAGGTCCGGCCGGCTGGTGAACGAACGGTCGCCCACCACGTCGGCGTCTTCTCGGCGCTGCGCGGACTCGAGACGCTCGAGCCTCCTCCGCAAGACCTCCTGCAACATCGCGAAGTCGTTTGGGCCCGGCACAAACTTGATCTTGAAGTGACGGTAGTGGTCGTTGCGCGGCCTTCCATCCTCGAAGACCACCATCGCTCCGACCGCCGAATCGCCCTGGATGTTCGAGATGTCGTAACACTCAATTCGCTTCGGAGGTGTTTCCAGGTCGAGAGCTTCGGCGAGCGCGGCCAGCATCGGCTCGGTTCGGCTGCGGTCGTAATCCGCCTGTATACGCAGCTGCTCGAGCTCCTTGGCGGCGGTATCGGCCAGCTGCGACACGAGCGCCCGTTTGCGTCCCCGCTGCGGCACCTCGATGGTCACAGAACCGCCCCTTTTCTGGCTCAGCCACCCGGTGAGCAGGTCCGGCTCATCGACCGGACCCGGCAGGATCACAGTCCGCGGCACGTGGGTCGCGCTTGCGTAGTACTGGAGGACGAAGCCCCGGAGCAGCTCTGTCTCGGCCGCCTCGCCGGCACCATCGAGGGCGTGCCCGTCGTGGCCGACCATCTTGCCCTCTCTGACATATGCGATCTCGACAAACACATCTCCACCGCGGCGGGCGTAAGCGATGAGGTCCTGGTCATCACGGCCGTGCGTGAGGACCTTCTGGCGGTCTGCGATTCGCTCGATCGATTGGAGCTGGTCGCGATAGCGCGCGGCGTTCTCGAAGTCGAGCCGGTTCGCTGTGTCCTCCATGCGCTCCTTCAGCTCGCGAACGAGCTGGCCTGAGCGGCCCTCCATGAAGAGTCCGACCTCGTTGATCCGCGCCTTGTAGTCCTCCGAGGTGATCCTCCGTTCGCAAGGACCCGGGCAGCGCTTGATGTGGAAGTCCAGGCAAACCTTGCCCTGCTTGAAGATCTCGTCCGAGCAGGTCCTGAATGGAAGGAGCTGGCGGATCGATTTGACGGTGCCTCGCAGCGACTGCGCCGAGGTGTAGGGACCGAAATAGAGCGCACCATCGTTCTGCACCCGGCGCGAGTAATGGACCCGCGGAAACTCCTCGTTCACGGGCAGCTTCAGGTAGAGGTAGTTCTTGTCGTCCTTGAGCCGGATGTTGAACCGGGGCCGGTAGTTCTTGATGAGGTTGCACTCGAGGACGAGCGCCTCGACTTCGTTGGCGGTCGTGACGAACTCGAAGTCCGACGCTTTGCGCACCAGCTCGGCGACTCGAGCGGTCTGTGCATAGCCCGGTGTGAAATATGAGCGCAGCCTGTCCCGCAGCCGTAGCGCCTTGCCGACGTAAATGACCTGGCTCCGGTTGTCACGAAACAGATACACGCCAGGTCCGTCGGGTACAGCCTGCAGCCGCCTTTTGATCGCCTCTTCCAGGGAAACAGCCACTCAGAGCGATTCTAGGTAGAGTCCCGGACGGCTTCCGGTCGAGCCCCATTTCGTCCCGGTAGACTGAAGTCCGTGAGCACATCACCAAGCGAGATGCCAGGTCCCCCTCCGGCGCAGCCATCAGGAATGCCGACCCAGATCGCGGGCCAGCAGGTGGCGCCGTCCAGCTCGGTGCCCTTTGGCCCAGCCGGCCCCATGTATTTGCCGGCAGCGGGCACGCGCACCAACTCGCTCGCCGTCGTCAGCCTCGTCGCAGCGATCGCGTCGTTCATCGCGCACATCCCGATTCCCGGATTCGGCGGCTTCACAGTCGCACTGATCGCCGTCATCACGGGCTACATGGCGCGCAAGCAGATCAGGGAGACGGGCGAGCAAGGCATGGGTATCGCAACGGCGGGAATGCTCATCGGGATCGTCCACCTGGCACTGCTTGGCCTTTTAGTCATCGCTGTGCTCATCGGAATCTTCGTCCTGGGCATCGTCCTGTTCAGGCACTAACGCTCGGCGCCTTCAGGCGACTTTGACCCGCGCGGTGCGCGTGCGCCGTTTGGTTGCGCGCTGGCTCGTGGCGCCGTTCGCCCGCTCGAGCCGCCGTCCGGCTCGTTCGAGTGGGGCGCGCAGGAACTGCCCGGTCGACGATGCGGGATTGGCGGCCAGCTGCTCGGGCGTGCCCTCCGCAATCACGTAGCCGCCCTTCTCGCCGCCCTCCGGCCCAAGGTCGATCAGCCAGTCCGCGGTCTTGAGCACATCGAGGTTGTGCTCGATGACGACCACTGTGTTGCCGTGATCGACCAGCCTGTGCAGAACGACGAGCAGCCTCTCGACGTCCGCGTAATGAAGACCGGTGGTGGGCTCGTCCAGCAGGTAAAGCGTTCGGCCCGTGTCGCGGCGCGACAGCTCGGATGACAGCTTGACTCGCTGCGCCTCACCGCCAGAAAGCTGTGTCGCGGGCTGGCCGAGTCGGATGTAGCCGAGGCCTACGTCATGCAGCGTCTTCAGCTTTGTCTTGATCCGCGGAACGTTCTCAAAGACTTCGAGGGCCTCGTCGACGGTCAGCTCGAGCACGTCGGAGATCGAATGGCCTCGGAACTTCACCTCTTGCACCTCGCGCGAATAGCGCGTCCCATGACAGACCTCGCAGGGGACGTACACGTCCGGGAGGAAGTGCATCTCGATCTGGATGATGCCGTCGCCCTGGCATGCCTCGCATCGTCCACCGCGAACGTTGAAGCTGAACCGCCCCGGCTTGTATCCGCGCATCTTCGCCTCGGGCAGGCTCGCGAACAGCTCGCGCATGTACGTGAACATGCCCGTGTAGGTGGCAGGGTTGGACCGCGGCGTGCGGCCGATCGGGGACTGGTCGATGTCGATCGCTTTGTCGAGGTGTTCGAGGCCCTCGACAGCGTCGTGCGGCCCCGGCCTGTCCTTGGCCCGGTAGAAGAACTGCGCCACCTTACGGCTGAGAATGTCCGTCACCAATGAGGACTTGCCCGAGCCGCTGACGCCGGATACTGCCACGAAACTGCCCAGCGGCAACGTGACGTCGAGATTCTTCAGGTTGTTCGCGCGCGCTCCACGGATCACCAGGCGCTTACCGTTGCCCGATCGCCTCCGCGCGGGTACGGGGATCTGGCGATCACCGCGCAGAAACGCCGCGGTCAGCGAGTTGGGATCGCGCAGCACTTCCTCGACCGTTCCCGCGGCGATGATCTGACCACCGTGCTCGCCGGCTGCGGGTCCGATATCAACCATGTAGTCGGCCGAGCGGATGGTCTCCTCGTCGTGCTCGACAACGATCAGCGTGTTGCCCAGGTCGCGCAGCCGCAACAGAGTGTTGATCAGCCGCCGGTTGTCTCGTTGGTGAAGGCCGATCGATGGTTCGTCAAGGATGTACAGGACGCCCATCAGCTTCGAGCCGATCTGCGTCGCGAGGCGGATGCGCTGGGACTCGCCGCCCGACAAGGTATTTGCCGCACGCTCGACGGTCAGGTATTCGAGGCCGACGTCGATCATGAACTGAAGCCGTTCACGAATCTCCTTGAGCACGCCGCGAGCGATGAGCTGCTCACGCTCGGTCAGGTCGAGACCGTCGAAGAAGCTGATCGCATTGCTGATCGACAGCACGCAGACGTCTGCGATGTTGTGGTTCGCGACGGTCACCGCCAGCGATTCAGGCTTGAGGCGCCTGCCCTTGCAGGCTGGACATGGCTTGTCCGACATGTACCGCTCCAGCTCTGCCTTGAGGTGGTCGGACTGCGTCTCCTGGTACCGGCGCTGGAGATTGGCGATCACGCCTTCAAAGGGGGCCTCGTACCAGCGGGAGTGTCCGTACTGGTTCTTGTAGCCGAAGCGGATCTTTCGGTCGCCTGTACCGTTGAGCAGCACGTCCCGCTGCTGCTTGTTTAGCTTCGTCCACGGCTTGTCCATGTCGATGCTGAAGAACTTGCCGACCGATTCCAGCAGCTCTGGATAGAAGAACTGGGAGCGGCTCCACGCCGCGATGGCGCCCTCGTTCAGCGACAGGGACGGATCGGGCACGACCAGGTCTCCATCGACGACGAGCCGGAAGCCGATCCCGGTGCAGGTCGGACAGGCGCCGTGCGGGCTGTTGAACGAGAAGTTCCGCGGTTCGGGCTCGGCCACACTTGTCCCGTCGTACGGGCAGGCGTAGTCCATCGACATCTGGATCTCGTCGCCCTTATCGGGGACGACGATCACCGAGCCGCCGCCGAGCCGGGCCGCGGTCTCGATCGATTCGACGAGCCTCGTGCGCTGGTCGGGGCCCACGACGATGCGATCCACCACGACCTGGATGTCGTGCTTCTTGTTTTTGTCGAGTGGGATCTGCTCGCCGAGCTCGTACAGGCTGCCGTCGACTCGCACGCGCACAAATCCGGATTTGCGCACGTCCTCGATCAGGGATCGGTACTCACCCTTGCGCCCCTTCACCACCGGACCGAGGACCATCAGTCGCGTGCCTTTGGGCAGCTTCTCGACGTGGTCGGCCATCTGGTCGACCGTCTGCCGGCGGACTTCGCGGCCGCACACCGGGCAGTGAGGGAGGCCGATCCGCGCGTACAGCAGGCGCAGGTAGTCATAGACCTCGGTCACCGTGCCGACCGTCGACCGAGGGTTCTTTGACGTCCCCTTCTGGTCGATCGAGATGGCCGGTGACAAACCCTCGATCGTGTCCACGTCCGGCTTTTCCATCTGGCCGAGGAACTGCCGCGCGTAGGCGCTCAGCGACTCGACATAACGGCGCTGGCCCTCGGCGTAGATCGTGTCGAAGGCGAGCGATGACTTGCCCGAACCTGACAGCCCGGTGAATACGACGAGCTTGTCACGTGGGATCGAAAGCGTGACGTTCTTCAGGTTGTGCTCTCGCGCCCCGCGAATGGTTATGTGATCGATTGGCATGAATCCCTAGCTATTCCTTTTCTCTTCTTACCGCGAACGTCGCGCTCGCCGTGGCGACGAGCCTGCCTTCCCTGCCTTCGACCCGGCACTCGGTTACGACGGTGCGCCGTCCGGCGTGGACGACGTGGCCCGTCGCACGCAGGTTCTCGCCGATCTTTGCCGCGTTGATGAAGTTGAGCTTCAGGTCGAAGCTCATGGCGCGCGTGACTCCAGGACTAAGGGTACGCAGCGAGCGTCCCATGGCGGAGTCCGCCAGCGCGCTGATCATTCCACCGTGCACGAAACCGGAGGCGTTGGCCATGTCCTCGGTCGCCGTCATCTCCACCGCCGCGGTGCCCTCCCCCGTCTCGACGAGCCTCAGACCGAGCCACGCCCAAGCTCGTGACGGCGATGCCGCAGAGGGCTCCGCCCCCCTCACCAGTCTCCCCCTTGCGGGGGAGCGATCAGTAGGTCCCATTCTCATCGCCGCTTTGCGCGCAGGACAAGGAACAGCTTTCACTCACGGCCTTGTCCCTCCGGCACCGGCATGCAGGTCGACGATGCCCGCGCGACCAGGCGGCCGCGGTCGTCCAGCACGTCGGCCTCGCTGAAGAGCAGCGTCTGCTTCATCTCCACGACCCGTCCGACCGCGCGAATACGCCCTGAGACGACCGGGCGAATGAAATTGATCTTGAGCTCGATGGTGGTGTTCCAGAGCCCGTCCTCCTGCAGGGTCGCAACCGACATGCCCATGGCGGCATCGGCGATCTGGGTGATGACGCCGCCCTGCACGACGCCCGCGCCATGGCGATGTTGCGGGCCGGCCTCGAGCTCGAGCACGACGCGCCCCGGCTCAGACTCGGTGATCCGAGCTCCGAGCGTCTCCATCCAACCCGCCGGTGGGGCTGCAAGAAGCTGGGCGGCCCGCTTGTCGTTCCTCATATCGCCGTGCCGCTGCCTAACGTTTTCGAGTCCCTCTCCAGGGCCGGACCATCGTCTTCTGCTTGGGCGCTGCCGCGATCGCGAGCGCGACGTCCGCGTCGTCCTCCTTCCCGATCACCTCGCCTGAGAGACGCTTCCGAAGCAGGATGATCCGGTCGCGCACTCGCGCGGCGTCCTCGAACTGCAGCTCCTTGGACAGGCGACGCATCTCTTTCTCGAGGTCGCGCACGATCGCGAGCAGGTCCGCTCGCGGGACGCCGGCGCCGGCCATGATCTCGACAGCGTCGGCCTTGACGTCGTTCGAGTTGATCTCCATCGCGTAGATCGCCTTCTTCACGGTCTCAGGTGTGATGCCGCGCTCCGCGTTGTAGGCAATCTGCCTGTTGCGCCGTCTTTCGGTCTCGTCGAGAGCCTGCCGCATCGAGTCGGTGATCTTGTCCGCGTACATGACGACGTGCCCATCGACGTTGCGCGCAGCGCGGCCGATGATCTGGATGAATGACCGGAAGGCGCGGAGGTATCCCTCCTTGTCCGCGTCGAGGATGCCGATGAACGCTACCTCCGGGAGGTCAAGTCCTTCCCGGAGCAAGTTGATGCCGACCACGACGTCGACCTCGCCGGTTCGCAGGGCGCGCAGGACGTCGATGCGCTCCATCGCGTCGAGCTCCGAGTGCAGGTACTTCACCTTGACCCCGTACTCGCGAAGGTAGTCCGCGAGGTCTTCGGCGAAACGCTTCGTGAGCGTGGTCACCAGCGAACGGTGGCCGAGCGCCGCCCGCCTCTTCACCTCGGCGAGCAGGTCGTCGATCTGGCCCGCAGTCGGCCGCACCTCGACCGTGGGATCAACCAGGCCGGTCGGGCGCACCACCATCTCCACCGTGCGCTGGGAGCGGCGCATCTCGTATGGGCCCGGTGTGGCGGAGACGTAGACAACGTTGCGCGCTCGCTCCTCCCACTCGTCGAAGCTCAGAGGCCGGTTGTCGAATGCGCTCGGCAGGCGGAAGCCGTACTCCACCAGGGCCGCCTTGCGCGAGCGGTCACCACCGAGCATGCCGCCGACCTGCGGCACGGCCACGTGGGACTCGTCGACGAAGATCAGGGTGTCATCCGGTAGAAAGTCCATCAGCGTGTATGGCGCTTCGCCGGCCTGCCGGCGCGTCAGGTGCCGCGAGTAGTTCTCGATCCCGGCACAGGTCCCGGTCTCGCGCAGCATCTCGAGATCGAAGTTCGTGCGCTGCCTAAGGCGCTGGGCCTCGAGCAGCCGACCGTGCTCCTCGAACCACTTGCAGCGCTCTTCGAGTTCCGCTTCGATGTCGACCATTGCGAGGCGCAGCTTGTCCGCAGGCGTGACGTAGTGGGATGCGGGAAAGACGGTGAACTCGTCGCGCGGCCCGAGGATCTCGCCGGTCACAGCGTCCAGCTCCTGGATCCGCTCGATCTCGTCGCCGAAGAACTCGACTCGGAACACCTTCTCTTCGTTTGCCGGCACGAGGTCCACAACGTCCCCACGCACCCGGAAGCGAAGGCGTGCCAGGTCGTAGTCGTTGCGCTCGTAGAGCATCTCCGTGAGCTTGCGCAGGAAAACCTCGCGGCGGATCGACTGTCCCTTCTCGACGTGCAGCGACTCGCCAATGTAGTCCTCGACCGAGCCGATGCCATAGATGCAGCTGATGCTGGCCACGACCAGGACGTCGCGCCTGGTCATCAGGGTCTGGGTCGTCGAGTGCCGCATGCGGTCGATCTCGTCATTCCGGCTCGAGTCCTTTTCGATGTAGGTGTCGCTCCGTGCGATGTAGGCCTCGGGCTGGTAGTAGTCGTAGTAGCTAACGAAGTATTCGACCGCGTTATCGGGCAGCAGGCGCCGGAACTCCGCGCAAAGCTGGGCGGCCAGCGTCTTGTTGGGGCTCAGCACGAGCACGGGTCGCTGCAGCTGCTCGACCGCCCACGCCATGACGTTGGTCTTGCCGCTCCCAGTCACGCCCAGCAGGACCTGCTGGCTCAGTCCCGCGCGCACGCCTTCGACCAGCTGCTCGATTGCTTGAGGCTGGTCCCCGGCCGGCTTGAAGGGTGCGTCGACACGAAAGCTGGAGGGCATTGTGGATCGCTAATTCTAAGGCGAACGGACGTTCGAATTGCGTTCCATCACCCTTCACTCGAGGCAGGGGTGGCGCCGAGCTGAGTCACGGCAACGAGAGGATCATCGCCTCGACGGTGGTCCCGGCTTTGATCCCTTGATCCCCTGGCGGGATGCGCACCAGCGCCTGCGCTCCCGCGAGCGACATCAGTCGCGAAGAGGACTGGGAGCCGGTGCTCTCAGCGACCAGCTCCCGGCCTTCCCGGCGCAACGTGACGCGCTGGTACTCAGTGCGATCCGCGGTGGCGGGCGCGTCGTAAGCCAGGCGGACCGGCAGCATCGGACGCTGCAGCCGCGCAAAACCCTGCATCTTGCGCAGGGCCGGTCGAACGAAAACCTCGAACGTCACGAGCGACGAGACCGGAAAGCCGGGCAGACCAAAAGCCAACTTTCCCCTCCCCCCCTCCTGGGAAGTATGTGAATCCCCTCCACCCTCGGGGGGAGGGCCCGGGCGGGGGGACGGTGGAGCCGGAATCGTCGCGAAAGTAAAGGGTTTGCCGGGCTTCAGCTTGACTCGGCCAACGTGCACGGTGCCGAGAGATTCCAGCAGCGGCTTGACGAGATCGTGCGTGCCGACGGAGACGCCGCCGGAGGTGACCAGGACGTCGACCTCTCGCAGCGCATCGACGACGAGCTGCCGCAGGGCCTCAGGCTCATCAGGAGCGATTCCCAGTCCCCGCACCTCGGCTCCCACCTCACGCAGGGCGGCCAGTAGAGCCCAGCGGTTTGAGTCGACGATCTGCCCGCGCCCGGGCTTGTCCCCCACCTCGACGAGCTCATCCCCTGTCGACAGCAAGGCCACGCGTGGCCTCCGGTGTACCGGCAATCTCGGGAAGCCGAACGCTGCCGCCAGTCCAACCTCGGCGGCACCAAGCTGAGTCCCCGCGAGCACAACCCGCTCGCCGGCGCGAACGTCCGCTCCCGGACGATGGAAGTTGCTGCCTGGCCGCAGGGGTGCCGGCGTCGTCACCACCTCGCCGTCGAGCTGCACCTCCTCGACCATGACAACGCAGTCGGCGCCATCGGGCAGCACGCCGCCAGTCAGGATGCGCGCCGCGGTTCCCGGTGCGATCGTGCCGGCGAACGGCCTGCCCGCGGCGGATTCCCCCAAAACTCGCAGCGGTTTGCCCGCGTCCGACGAACGCACGGCGTAACCATCGACGGCACTAGATGGGAACGCCGGCAAAGACGCCGGCGCGGCCAGATCCTCGGCCAGCACGCGTCCGATCGAATGGGCGAGCGCGACCCGCTCGACCCCCAGGATCGGGGTCCGATCCAAGACCAGGTCGGCGGCCTCGTCAACCTCAACCAAGGGATAGGCGGACGCCCTCAACAAATCCCTGCCCCGCTCGCCCGGGACGTCGGCCCCGCTCGCCGGCGGCCGGGGCCGGGTGCGGGCGCTCCCCTACTCGTAACGGAGCGCTCTGACTGGATCCTGGCGGGCTCCCCGCAGCGCAGGAAGCAGACCACTCACCATGCTCAGCACGACGGCCAGCACCAGGCTGGCGGCGACCACGCCGAAGTCGGTGCGAAAAACATCGAACTGGCTGCTCGTCACCGATTGGGTGAGCCGGTCGACGACCGCATTCCCCAGCCGGCCGAGCGCGACGGCGACAAGGATTCCGACGACGCCTCCCGCCAGCCCGATGACGGCGGCTTCGGCGACGAAGATGAGCAGCACGTCACGCCTGCGTGCACCGAGCGCCTTGAGGACACCGATCTCCTTCGTGCGTTCGAGGACCGCGGAGTACATCGTGTTGGCGATGCCAAGGCATGCCAGCAACAGCGCCACCAGCGCGAGCCCGAGCAGCGCGATGCGCATCTTTCCCAGCACGTCCTCGAAATTGCGGAACTGGTCGCCGAACGTCTGCGCCTGGAACCCGAGATCCTCGACGCGCTTCTGCAACGCTTCGACGGCGAGACCCGAGTCGGCCAGAAGGGTGATGGTCGAATATTCACCGCCTTTCCAACCGTTGGCCCTTGCGAGCTGCGCCCAGTAATCGCGAACCGTCGCGTAAGGCGCGATGCCACCAGGAACTCCTGCCGGCATCGAGTTGCCTGACATGATGCCGACGACCACGAGCTTCAGGTCGAGAGGGTGCGTGACCGGATTCCGTGTCGCGCCGGGAACCATCAGCGTGCCGTATGCAGAGCTGTACTGAACCTGCGTGCCAATCGCTCCGCGCGCGGAGAGAAATCCGAGGGCGGTGGCTTCGCTGTCGGTGAGCAGCACCTCCTTGGCAGCGTCCGAGCGGGGCAGCCGGCCGGCGCTGAGCAGCGGCATCACGCTCGACGAGCTCAGAGGCGAAAGCGAGACCAGGGCGCCCGCCGACGGAGGTGCCGCCGTCGCGCCAGGCGACCCCGCTGGCGTTCCAGTGGAGAAGGTTCCGCTCATGGCCACCTGGCCCCATGCGGCGCGGACGTGAGGTTGGCCTGCCAGCGTCGCCAGCGTGCCACCGTCAAAGGCGGCGGTACCCGCATCGACGGGAGGGTAGACCGCGACCTGGTGCACCTGGCTCGTAGCCAGCGCCGGGGCGCTGAGCGCACCCTGCAGTCCGCCTGCAAGCGCCACGATCAAGCTCATCGCCGCGATTCCGATCGCGACGCCAGTCGTCGTCAGCGCGGTCCGGAGGGGCCGACGGCCGGCGCTGTCGAGGCCGACCTTCAGGGTGTCGCGCCAGTGCAGGCGGGGCGCGGGATCGACCGGCTCCTGCTTGCGTACGGTGGGTTTGCCCGCATCGAGCTCGAGCGCCATGCCGTCGATCATCCTCACCACCCGGCGCGCACGCCGCGCGACCTCCGGGTCGTGGGTCACCAGCACGACGGTCGCGCCGCGGCGGTTGAGATCTTCGAGCAGCTTCAGGACGCTCTCGCCCGCCGCCGAGTCGAGGCTTCCGGTGGGTTCGTCGGCGAGGATGAGACCGGGGCGATTGGCAAGCGCGCGGGCCACGGCCACCTTCTGCTGCTCGCCACCTGACAGCAAGCGAGCACGAGTGCTCGCGCGATTCTCCAGGCCCACCAGCGCAAGCAGGTGGCGCGCCCGCCTGCGGCGTTCTTCCAACTCCACCCCCGCCAGCGTCAGGGGCAACGCGACGTTGTCCTCGACGGTCATTGAAGGGATCAGGTTGAAGGTCTGGAAGATCGTGCTCACGCGCTGCAGCCGGTAGTCGGCGAGGTCGTGATCGGAGAGCTCTCCAAGCGGAAGCCCGGCGCCGTAAACATGTCCGGTGGTCGGCCGGTCGAGTCCACCCATCAGCGACAGCAATGTGGTCTTGCCACAGCCTGACGGACCGACGACGGAAACGAACTCACACGGCCCGATCTCCAGCGACACGTTCCTCAGGGCGCTCACATGCATCTCGTCGTTGCCGCCGAACTCGCGCGAAACCGAGTCGAGCCGCAGGCCCACCGCCTGGCCGAGGAGATCCTTGAAGTCGTCCGGCTCAACTTCTGGCGCCGGGACCAAAACAGCCTGGTTCACGACAGGTTCAGGTTCGGGCACCACGGCAACACTGACGACCGCGGCCTCGGCAACCGCAGCTGTTGTCGACTCCGCGGCATCGCCGATGCCCGCCGCCGTGACGGCGGCCCCTTCGCGGCGCGCGCGACGGCGCCGGCGCTTCTTGGTGCCGGTGGAATCGGCCCGATCCTCGGCTAGTGTTGCCACCCCACCCATGAGTCTAAGTGCTCCTAAGGCGCTTCTTGTGTCACCTGCTCCGCAAGCCACTTAAGGTAAGCAGGCGACCCGCCCTCGACGGCGATCTGAAGGATCTCGGGCAACGCGTAGTCGTGGTGGCTGCGGACATACTCCTGGCAGGCAGCGGCCTTCGACTCGACGGTTTTCACGAGGAGGAGCGCTTCGTGCTCGCGCTTCAACTGGCCGTCCCAGTAATAGGTGGAATGCACCGTCGGCACGACAGAACAGCAGCCGGCGAGATGTTCGACCACCAGCGCCTCGCCGAGTCGCTCCGCGTCATTGCGACCCCCGGTCGTAACCATGATCAAGACCGCACGGTCCCCCATATCCACCAGCTAATTCTCGGCTTTTCTGGGACGGTCCAACCAAATCGTCGCGGACACCAGGGCGATGCCACCAAGCAAGAGCCCGCCGATCACGTCCGATTCCCAATGGACGTCGAGGTACAGGCGGTCAAATGCCATGAGGACGGTGAGCGCGATGGCGGCAGGGATCGCAAGCGCCCGGGCGACCGGCGACGGCGCGAGGCGTCGGATGACAAACGCCAGGAGCCCGTACACGACAACGGTCCGGACCATGTGGCCGCTCGGAAAGCTGTTGCCCAGGCCGATGCCAGTCAGCGCGTCGGTCAGGCTCGGACCATCGCGATGCGAGAGCGAGTGAGGCGGCCCGGGGTGGAACAGCAGGGACTTGTACAGCACCTCCAGCGCGTCCGCGCCGACAAACGCGCCGACAACGAATGCATCCGCGCCGAAGCCGCCGCGCCACAGATAAATGAAGAGGGCGGTCATCAGGAGGGTTGTCAGCTCGAGCCCGCCAAGCTCGGCGATCAGCTGAAACAGCCTGTGCAGCGACTCCTGCCAGATGCCGTGCATCGCCTGAGCGACCTGCTGGTCGAGCACCGTGAACGCTCCAGCCGTGATGGCAATCGTCAGCGCGACGAAGGCGACAGAAAGAACGACGATGGCGACGAGCCGCTGCGTTAGATTGCTTACCGCTGGCAACGGCGGCAGAAGACAGTGCTGCGTCCTGCGATGCGGATCATCGCCAACGGACGGCCGCACGTGAGGCAGGGCTCGCCGGCGCGGCCATAGACCAGGAGCTTCTCCTGCTGGCCTCCGACCTCGCCCCAGGCGTCGCGATACGTATCGACGGAGCTGCCGCGGTTCGCGATCGCGGTTTCGAGTGAATCGCGCAGCGACGCGTGCAAGCGCTGGACCGACTTACGGCTGAGGCTGCCTGCCATGCGGTCCGGCCGGAGCCGTGAGCGATGCAGCGACTCATCTGCATAGATGTTGCCGACCCCCGCGATGGCGGCCTGGTCGAGGAGCACCGCCTTGAGCGCCGTCCGCCGTTTCCGAAGCATTCGGTAAAGGTCAGCGGCGGCGAACGTTGGGTCGATCGGTTCCGGACCGAGTCGCGGCAGCTTCTTGGATGTGAGTAGAGCTTCTTCAGTGCCAAGCAACAGACGTCCGAAGCGTCGAGGGTCGCGATACCGGAGGTGCTGGTACCTCCCCACCCCGTGTGGAGGTCGGCGCGATTTAGGGGCCCCCGCGAAGTCGAAGACTTCGTGGGGTATTTCGCCGAGTGGGGGGACGGAGCCCGCATCCAGCGTGAAGATTGCATGCGTGTGAGTCTCGAGTGGTGCATCTGCGTCGACCAGACGCAGCTGCCCGGTCATCCCCAGGTGAACAACCAGGAGGAGATCGTCGTCCAGGTCCACGAGGATGTACTTCCCGCGCCTTCTCACTGCGGCGATGTGCATCCCGGCCACGAGGTCGATGAAGAGTTCGGGCTCGGGATGCCGGACGATGGTCGGAAAGTTGAGCTCGCAGCGAACGATGGTGCGGCCCACGAGGTGCGGCCGCAGGTCGCAAACAATGGTTTCGACCTCAGGCAGCTCAGGCACGGAGTTCTCCGCCTTTCCGCTCGCCGGGGACGCCGGGCATAAGATCAAGGCACATCCCCTTTGAGCGAGTGGGGGGATCCAAGCTCGCACGACCGCTCGGAATCATGCCCGCACCACGGCGAGCTTGTTCATATCCGCCCAGTTGGGGCCGACCTTCGTCTCGACCTCGATCCCGGTCTCGAGCTCGTACGCGCCGGTCATGACGCGCGGCACCTTTTCCGCAAACTGGTCTACCTCCGACTCCGGCACCTCGAACAGCAGCTCGTCGTGGACCTGCAGCAGCATGCGGCCCTCGATGTGGTCAGCCTCGATCTCGCGCTGCAAGCGCACCATCGCGATCTTGATGATGTCCGCGGCGAGAGACTGCATCGGAAAGTTGATCGCCATCCTCTCGGCGGCGCTGCGCAGCTGAAAGTTGGGCGACCGCAGGTCGGGGATCGCCCGCCGGCGTCCAGTCGCGCTGACTACGAATCCCTCCTCACGCGCCTTGCGCCGCACCTCGTCGAGGTACTCCTTAAGGCGCGAATAGGTCGACCAGTACTGCGTGAGGAACTCCCGCGCCACGTCGCCGGTGATGCCGAGCTGCTGCGAGAGTCCGTACTCGCCTTGGCCGTAGATCGAGCCGAAGTTCGCCACCTTGGCGAGCCTTCGCTGGTTCGGATCCACTGTCTCGATCGGGATCTTGAACACTGCCGCGGCGGTCGCCGTGTGGATGTCCTGGCCGGCGGCGAACGCGCCGAGCAGCATCGGATCCCCGCTTAGGTGGGCGGCGATGCGCAGCTCGATCTGCGAGTAGTCAGCCGAGACCATGACATGGCCCGCTCGCCCTGCCTTGAAGGCGCGGCGGATGCGCTGACCGAGCTCCGTCCGGATGGGGATGTTCATCAGGTTCGGGTTGGACGACGACAGCCGCCCCGTCGCGGTGCTGGCCTGCCCAAATGAGGTATGGACGCGACCGCTCAGCGGATCAACCAGCTGTGGCAGTGCGTCGACATATGTCGACTTGAGCTTGGACAGCTGTCGGTGCTCGAGAATCAGGCCCACGATCGGGTGCTTGTCGCGCAGGCCCTCGAGAGTGTCGGCATCGGTCGAGTAGCCCGTCTTCGTCCGCTTGCCGACCGGCAGGCGGAGGTCCTCGAACAAGACCTTGGCGAGCTGTTGCGGAGCGTTCAGGTTGAACTTCTGACCGGCGACCTGCTCCACCTCTGATTCGATCGCGGCCATCTGCGCCCCCAGCTCTTCCTGCATCTCCTTGAGGTAGGGCACGTCGATCGCGACGCCCTCCGACTCCATGTCGGCGAGCACTCCTGCCAGCGGCAGCTCGATCTCGTGGAAGAGGTAGTCGACGCCGAGGTTTCGCATCTCGGCTTCCAGCCGAGGCCGCAGGTTGAGGATCGCTTCCGCGCGCCGGGCTGCAAACTCCGCGGCGTCACTGAGCGAGACGTCTGCAGGCTTGCGCGCTCCCCTACCAGTCCCCAAAAGCTGCTCAGTGCTGACCAGGTCGATCTCCAGGAACTCTTTGCCCAGGTCTTCGAGACGCGGGTCGCGCGAGCCGGCGCCGAGCAGGTAAGCGGCGAGAAACGTGCTGAACGCCCACTCGCGCTTTGCGCCACCGAGGGAGCGGAGCGCAAGCTCAGTCTCCTTGGCGTCATGGCCGGAGATGGGCCGGCCGGCCAGGGTGCTCGCTACCGCGTCCATGGCGTCTGGTGTCGCGACGTAGAACGTGTCCTTGCCCGTCGACACTCCGATTCCGAGGACGTGAGCTGAGCGGCCGGCTCCTTCGATGAACGTGTAAACCGCGATGTCGGTGGACCCATCGATCAGGCTGGCGGCTTCCGCCGGATCGTCGACCACCTTCAAGCCGGCCGGCAGAGGCGCCGGTTCGAGCGCGAGGCTGGGTTGGACCGGCACCTGGTCGGGTGGCGGGAAGCGGCTCAAGAGCTGTCTGAACTCCATCCGGTCGAAGACGAGCCGCACCTTCTCGTAGTCATATCGTGTCCAGCGGGCTCGATCGAGCTCCAGCTCGATAGGCACGTCGCGCACGATCGTGACCATGCGCTTGCCGAGCCGCACCTGGTCCGCATGCGCCTTGAGCGAGGTCTTGAGCCGCCCCTCTGGCAGCTCGTCGACGCGCTCCAGCAACGCCTCGACGGTGCCGAAGTCCTGCACCAGCTTGGCCGCCGTTTTGTCGCCGACGCCAGGCACGCCCGGGATGTTGTCGGACGTATCCCCGCGCAGAGCTTTGAAATCGATCAGCTGCGGAGGCTCGAAGCCGTAGCGCTGCCGGACCTGGTCGGGTCCGTACAAGAAGGTGTCGGTGATGCCGCGTCTGGGCACGAGCGCCTCGACCGACTCCGTGACCAGCTGCAGGCAGTCGAGGTCGCCAGACACGATGGTGACCGCGTGTCCTCTCTCCTCTGCAAGGCGCGACAGCGTGCCGATCACGTCGTCCGCCTCGAAACCTTCGATGCCGTAAACCGGAATCGAAAAAGCCTGCAGTACCTCTCGCACCTTCTCGATTTGCGGCCGCAGGTCGTCAGGCATCGCACGCCGTCCTGCCTTGTACTCCTTGTACTCCTTCGAACGAAAAGTCGGCGCGCCGACATCGAAAGCTCCGATCGCGTACTCCGGACGCGAGGCGAGGACGATGGCAAGCATCGACGTGAATCCATAAACGGCGTTCGTCACCTCGCCGCTGGACGTGCTCATCGGCGGCAGCGCAAAAAAAGCTCGATAGATGAGGCTGTGGGCGTCGATCAGCACCAGCCGCCCGCGCTTACCCTTCGCCACGTTTGGATTCTACGGGGGCCCCGGAGGAGCCCCTTATGCGATCAAATAGCAGGGACCGTAAAGGCCCGAAAGGTATAGTGGACCAGAGGATGAAAAACCTCATCGAGGTCTCGGTCGACAGCATCCGGATACACATGCCGACCGCCCAGCATCTGGTGATCCTCAAAGAGAAGGAGGCCGATCGGTACCTTCCGATCTGGATCGGCTCCTTCGAGGCCCAAGCGATCGCAACCAAGATCTCGGGCAACCCGCTAGGTCGCCCTCTTACGCACGATCTAATGGCGACCGCGTTCGGCGACCTCGGGATCAGCATCAAGCGCATCGTGGTGACGCGGCTGGCAGACCAGGTGTTCTACGCGCGGCTCTACGTCAAGCAGAACGGACGTGACCTCGACTTCGACGCCCGGCCGTCCGATGCCATCGCACTCGCCGTGCGCGTCGAATGCCCGATCTTCGTCGCCGCCGATGTCATGGAGACCGCCGGGATCATCCCCGACCCGGATGAGGAAGCCGGCGAGAAGGACAAGGCCGAGGCCCCGGTCGACGAGGCTCGGCTCGCGGTCTTTCGCGATTTCGTGAACAGCCTCGACCTGCCCGAGCTACCCGACGAGCCGGGCGCCAAGGATGAACCCGGCGCGCAGGACAAGCCCGGCGGGCGTCCCGGGCGAGGCTGAGCAGCTGATTCTCACCGGAGAGTCCGACCTGGGCCTCCGCATCGTTGTGGCTCTCATACTCGGGCTCGCCCTCGGGACCGAGAGAGAAGTCCACGGGCACCCGGCCGGGATCAAAACGATGGCCCTGATCTCAGTAGGAGCCTGCATGTTCACGGGCCTCGGACTCCTCCCGGACTTCGGAACCCGGGTCGATCCCACCCGCATCGCCGCGCAGATCGTCACCGGAGTCGGGTTCCTCGGGGCCGGGGCGATCCTCCGTCAAGGCGGCGACGTGCACGGGTTGACCACCGCGGCGTCGATCTGGGTAGCCGCGTCGCTTGGCATGGCCGTCGGATTCGGGTATTACGCGATCGCCATCTTCACGACCTTTCTTGTCGTCGTGATGTTGCTAGCGCTCAGGCCGATCGAGCTGCGGTTCTTCCGCGGACGCAGAAACCGGCGTTCGGACGACCCGCCCAGCGCCGGCCAGCCCGATCCGTGAGCAAGCAACGCGTCGCCATCGTCACCGACTCGACGTCAGACCTACCACCCGAGCTCGCCAGCTCGCGGTCGATCACGGTGGTCCCCCTAACGCTCAACTTCGAGGGCGAAGCGCTTCTCGACGGCGTGGACATCCGGCCGGATGAGTTCTATCGCCGGCTGCCAGCAGCCACCACTCATCCAACGACGTCCCAGCCTTCGCCCGGACGCTTCGCGGAGGCTTACACGGCGCTCCTGGCCGACTACGAAGCAGTGGTGTCGATCCACATCTCACAGAAGCTCAGCGGGACTTACGAGTCAGCTCGCCAGGCGGCGAACATGACGGATCCCAAGCGCGTGCACGTGGTCGACTCGGAGCTCGTTTCGATGTCACTCGGGCTCCTGACGTTGGCGGCGTCCGCCCTCGCGGCCGGCGGATCAGACGGGCTGGCGATCGAAACCCAGGTGCTCGAGATGAGAGCCAACGTCCAGACCTACTTCTCGGTGGCCACTCTTGAGTTCTTGCGGCGCGGTGGGCGGATCGGTCGCGCCAGCGCGCTGCTCGGCTCGGTGCTGCGGCTCAAGCCAGTCCTTTGCATCCGTGACGGGCTCGTCACCCCGCTGGAGCGCGTCCGCACGTTCGAGCGCGCGCTGAACCGCGTCGTCGAGCTCACGCGCGAGGTCGATCGCGGACATGGTGTATGCGTGATCGTCGGCCATGCGGGCGCCGAGGAGGATGCCGAGCGGATCGGCCGCGAGCTCGAGCCGATCGCCGAAACGTTGATGATTCAGCCGCTGGGGCCTGTCGTAGGAGCCCACGCGGGACCAGGGGTGGTCGGTGTCGGCTGCTACCCGGCAGAGCTCTTGCGGCTCGGCATCAAGCCGGTGTCCAGCGGACAGACTCGGGCGTAACCGACTTCCTCACGCGGTCGTCCACGGCGAGCGCCTGCAGATGCGCCAGCGCCTCCTGGAGGGCAAGCCGCTTCTCATACAGATTCTGGCGCGGACCCCACAGCTCGAGCGCAACGTCCCAGCCCGTCTCTCTGCCACGACCGACAATCTCCACGATCTGGTCGAGCCTCCGCCTGTGGTGGGCCTCCAGGACCTGGACCCGAGCAGTGGCGTCGGTGAAAGGCCGCCCGTGCGATGGGAGGATCAGCGCAGGCTCATAGGCCGCGAGGCGGCGCAGGCCGTCCAGGTATTCGTGGAGCGGGTCCGGCGTGCTCTGCGGATGCAGGCCGATGTTCGGCGAGAGCTCAGGCAGCATGTGATCGCCGGCGAAGAGCAGCTTCTCTTGCCGGTCGTAGAGGCAGATGTGACCGGGCGAGTGGCCGGGCGTCCATTCGACGCGTAGGTTCCGGCGACCCATCTGAAGCTGCTCGGCGCCGTCCAGCTGGACCGACGGCTCAGCGGTCTTCACCAGCTGGCTCAGTGCGCGCTGGGAATTGCTGAGCACCTCAGCGTCATCGGCCGGCACCCCGTTGACCCTGAGGTATTTGTGAACCTCCTTGACCAGGTGCTCGAGCTCCACGTACCGCGGATGGACAAGCGGCACCTCCAGCCTGTGGATGTAGAGATCGGCCAGCCCTTCGCCGGCAAATATTCCTGCGGCCCCGTAGTGATCGGGGTGGATGTGCGTCACGACCAGGCGGCGAAGGCGCCTTGCTCCAATGTGAGCGAGCGCCTGCTCGATCGCTGCGACCGACTCGTCGGAGTTCATGCCGCAATCGAGGAGGTCTGCCTCGTCGCCATCGGCGAACAGGAACACGTTGACGAGCCCGTCTTCAAAGGGAATCGGCAGGCGGAGCTCGAAGACCCCTTCCGCCACCTCGTTTACTGCAGCCCTTGTCGCCACCCCGGCATTGTCGCGGACTAACATGGATCGAGTCATCGCGGCCGATTGCTCTAGGAGGAGCGAATGTCTGAAGTCCAGCTATCACCAGACGAAATCGTTGAAGCCCTGCCCAAGTACCTTGTCCCCGAGAAGGCCGGCAGCACCAAGGCGACCATACAGTTCGACCTGTCCGGCGATGCCGGCGGCAAGTGGTGGGTGAAGATCCACGACGGCGTGGCGGAGTCCGGCAAGGGCGAGCCTCCCGAACCCGCGAACCTGACCCTCCTCGCAGAGGCCGGCGACTGGGTGAAGATCGTCACGGGGCAGATCGACGGCACTACGGCGTTCATGCAGGGCAAGCTCAAGATCAAGGGCGATATGGGACTTGCGATCAAGTTTCAGTCCATGTGCAAGAGGCCGAGCTAAGAGCGCGGGTGAGGACGTAAGTCCTCCCCCGCGGGACCCCCTCCTGTTTTCACCCCACGAAATCTTCGATTTCGCGGGGACCCCGGGACGCCACGCCTGTAGGTGATTGGTAATGGCAGCTTGGGGGACGGCCGGAATGAATCCGGCCTTGAGGCGACCTTCGCTCTAGTACATGAACTTCCAGGTGTTCAGCCGGCTCGACATCTGCGACTCGAGGTCCAGGTGACCCTGGCCTGAGTGCAAGTCCAGGATCACCACGTGGTGTGCCGTCAACGCGATGCGGCGCCCATCGGCGAGCTGCGCCGCTTCGACCGCATTGGCCCACGAGATCGTCTGGCCTGCCGGCGCAAGCGGCAGGTTCGCCTGCTCCCATGCTGCCAGGCTCGTCGAGGTGCCACGTTCGTAGGTCGAGATGATCATGAAGGCAAACAGTCCGGCGTCTGGAGAGCAGACTGGCCGGGCTGATCCGTCCGTAGGACTCGTGCAAGGGACGTCGGTGATGTCAAACGTCAGGTCGAGTCCCGGGGGGCTCTGGCTGCCCTGTGACCTCTCCTGGTACTTCCACGTGCTCGGATAGCAGAACCCCCAGCCGGCCTGCAGATCCTCGAATCCATGGTCTCCATTTGCACACTTGAGTTCACTTCCGATCTGCGCTACGCTCGGCACCGGCCGCGGGGTCGATCCCGGCTGGCAACCGGCGAGCGCGACCAAAGCGACCAGGGTGGCAAGTGTTTTGACGGGGGATGGCAGCGAGGAGGTCATCAGGCGACTAATTGTGCGCGACCGGGTACGCGCCTCGATGCAAGCGCTGTGTCTGACGAATCCAAAGGTCGCCTGACCGTCAAGTCAGATTGGAGGGTGTTTGTCAATGGCTGTTCGAAAGCGACCCGAGAAAGCTCCGGAGGAGAGACTCGAGGCCGATAGGCGCCAGCTCGAGCTCCTGGCGGCGCAGTGCGGCGAGGAGGCGGGGCTTCACCGGCCGTTGAACGATGGCGTGGGCGGCGTGATCACCGGCATTCCCGAAGACACGGACCTGGCGCGGGCTCTGTCGGACCGCGAAACGACCGACATCCTGGTCCAGCTGCTCGACCAGAACCGCGAGCAGGTGGAGCGTGCCCTGGAGCGCCTGCGCGACGGCGCGTACGGCATCTGTGAAGGCTGCGCGCGGAAGATCCCGTCGGAGCGGTTGCGGTTCCAGCCGGCCGCCACGCGGTGCGTCGAATGCCAGGGCCAATGGGACCGGCTTAACGGCCGGACCGCCTGACTACTTGCTCTAAGCCCGTTTCGGACGGCCGCGGAAGCTCGCGACGCCCAGCGCCAGGCCGAGCACGATCATCACGCTGCCGATCCAGAACCAGTGGATGTCGCCGGTCATGAAGCTGCCCGGGATGTAACCGAGCCCCTGCCCGGCGAACACCGCACCCGCGAGCAGGATCAGGACACCGATGACGCCGACAGCAACCCTCACAGACTGGCAGTACTAAGCAGGGTTACCCAAGCTCCCATAGACGACGGCTTTCTCCTCGGTGTACTGGAGGTAGGCTTCCACGCCGTGCTCCTTCCCAAAGCCTGACTGCTTGGTCCCGCCGAAGGGCAGCTCGTCGTGAGCGATCATTGCCGCGTTAACCCACGTGTAGCCGGCTTCCAGCTCCTGGACCGCGCGGTGGGCGGCGGGCATGCTGGCCGTCCAGATCGACGAGCCCAGTCCGAACTGCGTGTCGTTGGCGAGCCGGAGACCCTCATCGAGGTCTTTGATCTTACGCACCGGCAGGGCCGGCCCGAAGACCTCCTCCGTCCACATCCTGGCGCCGTCGGGGACGTTCTCGAGGATCGTCGGCTCGATGAACCATCCCTTGTCGTAGCTCTCACCCTTCGGCCGGCCGCCGCCGAACACCACGCGTGCACCGCGCTGAATCGCTTCCTGCACTTGGGCCTCGACCTCAGCGCGCTGCGTCTCGGTGTGCATGGGACCCATGCGGCTGTCCTTCTCGAGGCCATTGCCCGGCTTCAGCTTGGCCGCGCGCGCCACGAGCTTTTCCATGAACGCGTCGTAAACGCCCTCCTGGACGTAGAGACGCTTGACGGCCAGGCACGCCTGGCCGCAGTTGAAGAACCTTCCGGTGGAAATCGCCTTCACCGCCGCCTCGAGGTCCGCGTCGTCGAGCACGATGCAGGGATCGCTTCCACCCAGCTCGAGCGTGATCTTCTTCAGATGCTCGGCAGCCTTCGACATCACCTTCTTGCCGGTCGGTGTGGAACCTGTGAGCGCGATCTTGCGGATCAGCGGGTGCTCGACGATCGCCTCGCCTGTCGCTGGGCCAAGCACGACGTTGACGACGCCCTCGGGAAGGCCGCCCTCGATGAGAGCCTCGATGCACGCGAGAGTCGAGAGCGGAGTCGTGCTGGCGGGCTTGAGGACGACCGTGTTGCCGGCCGCGATCGCTGGGGCCACCTTGTTCGCGGCGAGTGTCAGCGGGAAGTTCCACGGCACGATCGCGCCGCAGACGCCGATAGGCCTGCGTACGATCAGTCCGTATGTGGTCGTGTCCGGCAGCGCGACATGCGCCCCGTGGATCTTGTCCGCAAGGTCGGCGAACCACGCGATGTTCTCGCCGAAGCGCTGCGCCTCAATCCGTGACTCGAGAAGCGTCTTGCCCTGTTCCTTCGTCAGGATCGGAGCGATCTGCTCCACCTTCTGGAGCATGTGATGAGCGGCCTTGTGGAGGATCTCCGCCCGCTTGTTATGGGGGAGCTTGGACCAGCTCACAAATGCTTTGGCCGCAGCCTGCGCCGCTCGGTCGACATCGGCGGGACCACCAGCAGGGACCTCGTCGACGGTTTCGCCGGTGGCTGGGTTGCGGACCTCGTACGTTTTGCCGGACGCCGCCTTGGTCCTGTCGCCTTCGATGATCATCGTCGCCATTGGGCCACCCCTCTTCGGTAATCGGCTTGCTTCGATAATTATCGGCGTCGCCGGGAACCGATCGTTGGGAGGGTACTGACTTGGGTGTGAATTTAGAGAAGGAAGGACATGTTGGGATCCTTGTCCTCGACCGGCCTCCGGCGAATAGCTACGACTACAACTTCCTGAGATCTCTGGCCGGGGCGATCGACGACGCGCGCAACGATGGTGACGTCCGCGCCGTGGTGGTCACCAGTGCTTCGGAGAAGTTCTTCTCCGCCGGCGCCGACGTGAGCGTGTTCGCGGCGGGCAATGCGCGATCACGACTGATGACCGCGATCATGGCCCACGAGGCGTTTCGCAAGATGGAGAACACGCCGCTCATCTTCATCGCGGCCATCGCCGGCCACTGCCTCGGGGGCGGCTTCGAGCTCGCACTGGCGTGCGACCTTCGGTTTGCGGCCGAGGGCACGTTCCAGGTGGGGCTGCCGGAGGTGAACCTCGGACTGTTTCCCGGTTCCGGCGGAACCCAGCGCTTGCCTAGGCTGGTGGGATTGTCCAAAGGCATCGACCTGATTGCGAACGCCACGACGATGAGTCCCGCGAAAGCTAAGGAGCTCGGGCTCGT
Source organism: Candidatus Dormiibacterota bacterium (assembly GCA_036513135.1). GTDB lineage: Bacteria > Chloroflexota > Dormibacteria > Dormibacterales > Dormibacteraceae > Palsa-870. The sequence continues at coordinate 68,704 of DATBZP010000018.1, forward strand.
GGACAGGCTGTTTCCCGACGCGGCCACGTGCCGCGCCGGCGCCATCGAATATGCGGCCAAGCTGGCGGCCGGGCCAAGCGTCGCGATAGGCCACGCCAAGCTCGCGATCACGCAGGGCTACGGGGCGCCTCTGGACCTCGGGCTGGCAATCGAGCGCGAGGCGATCAGCCGCGTCTTCGTTTCTGCCGATGCGGAGGAAGGGATCAAGGCGTTCGGAGAGAAACGCAAGCCTGACTTCAAGGGGGAGTGGTAATCCCCTCCCCTTCAGGAGGAGGGTCGGGGTGGGGGTGGGATCAAGTGCTATCCTGCGCCCACGAATCAAAAAGGGAGGTGGCGTTCGAATGACTGAGCTTGAAATGACCGACCCCCGGCCATCGGCCGCCTCCGGAGCTAGCTTCTAAAGCCTCCGCCGGGCGGACCGATACCGCCCATTCGTCTTTTCCTCGGAGGATTTAGCGTTGTCAATCAACTTCAGCTCACAGCTCGCGTTGCTGGGCTGGGATTCCTACTTCGACGAAAGGTTCACACGACTCGCCTCGGAGGGAGGTGTCCCCGCGCGTGTCATCGCCGACTACGGCGCTGAGTACCTGGTGCACGACGGCGTCAGCACGAGCCGTGCCTCCGTTGGACGGCACCTGCGCAACGACGGGTCGACGATGCCGGCAGTTGGCGACTGGGTTGCCGTGCTCAAGCAGGAGCCGGTCAACGCAATCCTTGGCGTCGTCGATCGGCGAACGGTCTTCTCCCGGAAGGCAGCCTCGGTCGAGACTCGCGAACAGATCCTGGCCGCGAATGTCGACGTCGCGTTCGTCGTGGCGGCCGCAACCGACGTGAATCTCCGGCGCATCGAGCGTTATCTCACCATCGCGTGGCAGAGCGGCGCAGTGCCCATCGTCCTGTTGACCAAGTCGGACGTCGCCCTCTCGCCCGACGAGCTGCGCGCCGAGCTCGAAGCTATCGCAACGGGCACTCCTGTGGTGGTGACCAGCGCAGTGACCGGTCATGGCGTCGACGAGATCGTCCGCACGCTGCAACCGGCGCGCACCGGCGTCCTCCTCGGACCGTCGGGTGCAGGCAAGTCGACTCTGATCAACCGGATCGTCGGCGCCGACCTCATGCGCACGCGCACAACCCATCGCTCTGGCGAAGGGCGGCACATGACAAGCCATCGCCAGCTCGTTCAGCTACCTCAGGGCGGAATGATCATCGACACGCCGGGGCTGCGCGAGGCGCAGCTCTGGGAGGGCGAGGAGGCGCTGGGCAACACCTTCGAGGACATCGACCAGCTGGCGCTTCGGTGCAGGTTCCCCGATTGCGCCCATGTCACGGAGCCCGGCTGCATGATCAAGGCGGCACTCGCCGACGGAAGCCTTGACGCTGCACGCTTCCACAGCTATCGCAAGCTTCAGGGCGAGCTGCGTGCCGTCGCGGCCAAGACCGACGCGCGCATCAGGATTGAGGAACGCAAGAAGTGGAAGCAGATCGCCATCGCCTCCAAGGTCCGCATCCGACCATGAGATAAATAGGAAAGGGCCCGGCTTGCGCCAGGCCCTCTTTAGGGGGGAGAGAACTACTTGGTCGTAGGTGCCAGGCGGTGCAATCCGTCCCAGAACGGGACGTGGCCCTTCGAGATCCGGTCGACCACCTTGTCCGCCTGTGCTTGAGTGATGACTTTCTTGTCGACAAGCGCCGCCAGGCGCGGCTTCACGCTGGCGACAAGCTTCGTCTCGAACTGCTCCTTTGTCATGCCCTTGGCCTTGGCCAGGTCGGACACCTTCTGGCCCTTCCTCAGGTCGGCGCGCAGTGCCTTGGGGGCGATCCCTAGCACGTCCGCCTCGGACTCGAAGACTGCCAGCCGGATCGCGCGGCGGTCGCTGCGCGGGTCGGACGCCGGATTCGTCGCCGCGGCGGTTGGTGACGGTTTCGGACTCGGCGAAGCGGCCTGGGCCAGGCCACCAGCCAAACCCAGGCTCAGCAGGGCGGCGGCGCCGGCCGCGCTCACGGCCTTGACTGCGACGGCTGCAAACGGGGTCATCGTGTACACCTCTCTTCTTTGATTCAGATCCGTCGCCGGATCGAGCACCACGATGAGGTGACGCTGTCAACGGCAGGTTGCAGCGCGGTCAGCCTTTTGTAAGTCGGTGCTCGGCGGGTGGCCACGACGAAAGGCTGAGAAGGGGGAGTTGGTGTTCGGCTGGGTTCTGAGGGTGAAGCGCTGGAGTGCGGGGTAGGCGAAAGAAGAAGGACTGGGAAGGGGAGTTGGGGGTTGGGTTGGCGGTCGAGGCTGAAGTGCCTGGAGCGCGAGCTGGTAGGCGGAAGAAGAAGAAGGACTGGAAAGAGGGAGTTAGGGTTGGGCTTGGGAGTCCACTCTCCCATTGGGAGAGGGCTGGGGTGCGGGGTCTCGAACAGCAATTTGCTGTGTTAACGTATTGACTCCCGAACATTTGTTTGGTAGACTTCAATCATGTTGGGGGTGGGGGGCTCAGCCCTCTCGAAACTAGAACAGGCTCTTCGCGAGTTCCAACGCCGTGAGCCCGATCCGAGCGATGACGACCCCAAGCGTCTGCGCGCAGTGCAGGATGGGTTGGAGCTCGAGTTCTCATCCATGGCGCGACGTATCCAGCAGCGCGGTGATCACCTCGTCAACGGCAACATCACCGCCGCCTCGTGGATCAGCCGGACCTGCGGCATGTCGGTGACCTCTGCGGCCGACCGGCTCTGTGTCGGCGAGCAGCTGGAATCTCTGCCCAAGGTGGCGGCGGCTCTCAGCTCAGGCGAGATCGGCTACCAGTCCGCCTCCGTCCTCTCTCACCTTCGCGACAAGCTTGGTGACAAGCGAGACCTCTTCAACGAAGAGGAGATGCTGGACCTGGCGCGTAAGCATTCAGTCGCCACGCTGCGCTACCTCTGCAACTACGCCCACCATATCGCCGACCCGGACGGCTTCTTCAAAGAGGCCGAGGAGAACCACCTGCGGCGCCGGCTGCATATCAGCCTGATGTCAGATGGCATGCACGCGATCGATGGCGTGCTCGACCCTGAGTGCGGAGCGGCGCTCAAGACAGCGCTCGATTCGCTGGCCAAGCGGATGGGTCCCGAAGACGAGCGGACTCGCTCGCAGCGGATGCACGACGCGATGGGCGAGCTGGTTCATCACGCGATGGACGAGGGCAAGCTGCCTCGGCGCAATGGAGTCAGGCCGCACATCAGCTTGACGACCACGATCGAAGGCTTGAAGAACGAGCTCGGCGCACCGCCGGCCGACCTCGAGCTCTCGATGCCCATCTCGACGCGCACTCTGGAGCGCGTCGCTTGTGACGCCACCATCTCGCGCGTGCTGCTCGCCGACTCGATGGTGATCGACGTCGGCCGGGCGACGCGAGTCAACTCGGGTCCGAGGCGCCGAGCGCTTCGGGTCAGAGACAGGGGCTGCCGGTTCCCGGGCTGCGACCGGCCGGTCAACTGGTCGACGCCGCATCACATCGTTGCCTGGTCGCGAGGCGGGCCAAGCGATCTCTCCAACCTGGTCCTGCTCTGCTTCTACCACCACCGGTTGGTTCATGAGGGCGGATGGCAGGTGATCAAGGCCGGCCGGGAGTTCAGGTTCCTTCCGCCCGATCGGGTCGTGATGAGGCGGGCGCGCGGGCCGGGTCTGCGTTGGGCGGCTTAACCCTCCAGGAGGAAAGCGAGAACGAGTCGGTTGAAGTCGTCTGGGTGCTCCAGGTTCGGAAGGTGCGCCGCGTCGTGTATG
>DATBZP010000019.1:0-2268 GCA_036513135.1 Candidatus Dormiibacterota bacterium
CAAGGCGTGGAGCCCGGAACAGATCGCTGAGCGGCTGCGCGTCGATTTCCCCGATGATGCGTCGATGCGGATCTCACACGAGGCGATCTACCAGGCCTTGTACGTCCAGGGCCGCGGCGCGCTGCGGCGCGAGCTCACCGCCTGTCTGCGGACCGGACGGGCGCTGCGCGTGCCCAGAGCCCGCACTCGCGGTCGCGGGAAGAGCTTCGTGACCGAGGAGATCTTGATCAGCCAGCGCCCCGCGGAGGCTGAGGACCGAGCGGTGCCCGGGCACTGGGAGGGCGATCTGATCATCGGCCTGGACAGCTCGGCGATCGGCACGCTGGTCGAGCGCAGCACCCGCTTTACGATGCTGCTGCACCTCCCCCCGATGCCCGGTCACGGTGCCCCGAGAACCAAGGACGGTCCCCCGCTCACTGGCCATGGCGCGGAGGCGGTGCGCGACGCGCTCGCCGCGGCGATCACGACCCTGCCTGACCAGTTGCGTCGATCGCTCACCTGGGACCAAGGCTCTGAGATGTCACAGCACGCCCGACTGCGGATTGACACTGGCCTGGCTGTGTACTTCTGTGAACCTCACAGCCCGTGGCAGCGTGGCAGCAACGAGAACACCAACGGCTTGTTACGTCAGTACTTCCCGAAGGGCACAGATCTCACCCGACACACCGCCGACGATCTCGCTGCTGTCGCTGCCAACCTCAACAGCCGCCCTCGCAAGACCCTCGGATGGAAGACCCCCGCCGAGGCGCTCAACGAGTATCTACTATCGCTTCAACCAACCAGCGTTGCGACGACCACTTGAATCCGCCGAGGGCGCGGACGTCGGATTTGAGCTGGCTGATCAGGTTCTCTTGGTCACAGCGCTGGCGGGCTTCGTTGATGATCTCATCAGCGGTCATGTCGCGGTCGTTGGTGATGTAGAAGAAGTATCGGTACTCGCAGAACAGCACGGTCTCGCCGCGCTCGACCGAGATGTTCTTGCGCAACGCGACGACGCGGTAGTCACGGTTGCAGTTGCCCGGACGGTAGGAGAACTCGACCACATCCTGCGCGGTCTGGCGCAGCACCTTGTATTCGCGTGCGCGGACGATGTCGTCCTTGACGTTGGCCGGGCGCGCGCGGGCGGTGGTCGCGATCTGCGCTTCGGCGCGGGTGACCAGCTCATGGTAGATCGCGTCGTCGATGCCCTCGGCGCGCTTGATCAGGTTCGCTTTGGCGTCGTAGCCGAACACGAAGTGCACGCCGTCGTCGTCCCAGCGGTCAAGCTCGGTGGTGAGCGAGAAGTCGGTGTCGCCGCGCAGGCGGATCTGTGTGAACCCGGCCTGGCGGCAGAGCGCGATCGCGCGGTCGTAGTAGTCGATGACGCCCTCGTGGCTGGGGCGGTTGGCGCCCAACAGTCCGAGGTACAGGGGTTCTTTGGTGTTGGCGAGCGAGACCACCAGGGCCGAGTAGCCCCAGATCCCCTTGTAGGAGATGTCCATCCCCTGCTTGGTCTGCGCGCCGGTGGGCAGGATGCTGGCATCGGCGTCGATCACCGCCGGCTGCGCGAAGAAGGCGTCGGGCTGGGCGCGCCACACGTTCAGTCGGGCGCGGTTGATCGCCTCCTGGAGCGCGAGCACCGCGGCGGGGTCAAAGCGCCGGCAGAAGTCCCCGGCGGTCGTCGGATCCGGGAGGCTCGGGATCCCCAAGCCGTCCAGGATCACCGCGTCGCAGCGACGCGCCTCGATGTCCTCTAACCGTTGCCCGCCGCAGAGCGTGTTGTAGGCGATGTTCAGCACGTGATCGGACTCGTAGTAGGGCTTGTGCAGCTTGAGCAGGTCAAGCGAGCCGTCGATCTCGCCCGCCAGCCCGACGTGGTCGATGAGCTTGGCGATCGCGCCGATACCGCCGTGCGCGGTGGCTTTCGTGCGCTCCGAGAGCTCGTAGGCGATGTTCGCCCGTCCGAGCACCGGCCCGCTCATGTTCGGACGGACGGCGCGCTCCAGGCGCCGCTCGATGGCAGCTGCCTCGGCCCGAAGCCTGCCGGTTCGTCTGCGGCGGTTCTTGCTCATGGGTTGCTCCTCTTGGCCGGTGTCACGCATTACCAGACAGTAGCACTACTGTCTGGTAATGTCAACACAGTGTCACCACTGATTGTTATCGTGGTGGATACTGACCACGGGAAAGAGAAGCAAGATGGAACCGACCAACACCACCGAGCACCTCGCCGCCTACCAGCAGCGCTATCGCGAGCTGGCCGCCCAACTCGCCACCATCGGCCTGATCCAC
>DATBZP010000020.1:0-29261 GCA_036513135.1 Candidatus Dormiibacterota bacterium
AGGATGAGCTTGACCGAGTCGCCGATCAGCTCAACGGTCGCCCTCGTCAGACCCTGGGTTGGCGTTCACCAGCCCAGAGACTGACCGAGTTCATGGAAGAATCGTCAGCGGCGAGTGGTGCAACCACCGCATGAGACCGCCGGATGGTTTTCCCTCATCGGCGGGCGCTACGCGCCGGCCTGCTCCCATTCCGGTATACGGAGGGGACTTAATTCAGGATCGTGCTGACGTCGCGACGCTTGGCAGTCGCGAGTACAAAGTCATGGCCGGGGGAACCCCGGCCAACCCAGCCACGCTAGCTGCTAAACAAGCCCGACGCTAGGGCGAGGGAGAGGCGTTCGGGTTGGCCGAGATCGAATAGGTCACCTTGGCGACCGCCACCGCACCGGCCGTGTTGTCCGGGTAGTTGATGGTCACCTGGAAGGTCTTGGTAGAGGTCGCGCCGCTAAGGTCCACCGACGACAGCGTGATGGTCGTAATCCTGGCCAGGGCGTCGGGGGGTCCGGTGATGACCACCGTGACTGGATCAACCGTGACGTTGGTGACCCGGTAGCCCGGAGGCGGACCGTGAGACGGCGACGCATCGATGAGGGTCACCTGGCGCGTCGTGGTGCCAGTCTTGGCCTCGATGTGGATCGCCACCGTGGGCGGGTCCAGGGTGACCGGCGGCTCGGTGAACCTGGTGAGGTCGAGGGGCTGGCCGTTCTGCACCAGCAGGACCGTGTGCGTGAGGACGTCGTAAGAGTTCTGCTGGACAGGATCGGTGAAATCGGCGAAGGCGGCGAGGTTGGACTCCCATGTCGACGGACCGTTGAAAACCACCGAGCAGGGCGCGAGCGGGCACCGAGCTTCAGTTTTTGTGACCTGCCAGCCAGAAGTGACCCTCTGGGTCCTCACCGTAACTGGCAGGGTGATCGAGGAGCGACGGTCGATGTTCAGCACCTGGGGCACGATCGGGTTTTGAACCTGGACGGCGGTGTTCATAGACCTGACGACGAGGTTGACATGGACGTTTGGACCCGGCGCGGCCTTCGTCAGATCGATTGAAGCGGCCACGCTGGTGGAGTTGACGGATGTGAGCGCGTCGGCCAACCCGGTGACAGTCACATTCGTCTTGGTCGGTGGGTTGATGACGATGATGTCGGGACCGACGGTGTAGCCGATGCTCACGTTAGTGAGCACCACCTGTTTGGGTGGGTTCTGAGCGAACGCGACCGCTCCCAGCATCAGGACGGCCAGCCCGACCGCGAGGAGCTTGAGGCGCCAATCGTCGGTGATCAGGTTCACCTGCGGAACCTCAGAAAGCCGTTGCCGTTTGACGGCGACGGAACTTTCAAGCTGACGCGGCGGCGGAGCCCGTCAGCATCCAGGTCGCGCGTGATCTTGCCCTCTTCTATCACCGAGATGTTTCCGGTCTCTTCGGAGACTACGAGGACCAGCGCGTCGGATGCCAGCGACAGGCCCAGTGCCGCGCGGTGACGCGTGCCTAGCCTTTCGCGAACGATGCCCTCCTCCGGCAGCGGAAGCAGGCAGCCCGCGGCGACGATCTTGTTACCACGCACGATGACCGCGCCGTCATGCAGCGGCGAGTTGGGATAGAAGATGGACTGCAGCACCTCGGCGGAGATCTCACCGTTGATGCGCACGCCGGTCGCGGCGTAATCCTCCAGACCCACCTCACGTTCGAACGCGATCAGGGCGCCTGTCTTCTTGGTGCTCAAGCGCTCGGTGGCGCGGATTGCCTCCGAGATCGCCAGGCTGTACAAACGCGTGTTGTAGCTCGATAGCGGCCGGCCGATGTGTCCGATCCGGCCCAGCTGGTCCAACACCCGGCGCAGCTCCGGCTGGAACATGACGATGACCGCGATGATGATGAAGAAGGTGGCGTTCTTGAAGAGCCACGAGAGGAGGACGAGGTTTAACTGCGTGGCGACGACGCCGATGACCACCAGCAGGATGAGACCGACGACGATCTGCGTGCCCTGAGTACCGCGGAGCAGACGCAGCAGCAGGTACAGCAGGACGGCGACCACCGCAACGTCGATCACCTCGATGACGCCGAGGTGGCGGACGACGTCGCCCAGCTGCCCGAAGAACTGCTGGAAGAACTGCTGGCTCATCTCTCGGTTCCGAACACCAAGGCCATCAGCGCCATCTGCGCGTAGAGGCGGTTGCCCGCCTGCTCGAACACGACCGAGCGCGGTCCGTCGATGACCTCATCGGTCACCTCTTCCCCGCGATGCGCCGGGAGACAGTGCATGAACACCGCGCCGGGCGAGGCGTCCATCAGCGCCTGGTTGACCTGGTATTCCGCAAATGCGTTGCGCCGCTCGTCACTCTCGCTTTCTTGTCCCATGGATGCCCATACGTCGGTGTAGATCGCTGTCGCGCCGTCCAGACCAGAGAGGTCGCTCGTGAGCGTGACCTGCAGCTTGTCGGGGCTGATGCTACGCGCGCGGTCGAGCACGGCAGCCTTCGGGTGGTAGCCGCGCGGTGAGACCACCGTGAGCGCAAAACCGGCCAGCGCCGAGGCTTCGATCAGAGAGGCCGCGATGTTGTTGCCGTCGCCGACGTAGACGACGTGCTGCCCCGCCAGCGCGCCGCGAACCTCTTCGAGGGTGACCAGGTCGGCGAGCACCTGGCACGGGTGCGAACGGTCGGTCAGGCCATTGATCACGGGCTTCGCTGATGAGGCGGCAAGGTCCAGCAGGTCGTCGTGGCTGCGCAGGCGCGCGACGACGCCGTCCACGTAGCGATCGAGCACGCGGGCGGCGTCCGCCACCGTCTCCCTGACTCCGAGCTGGACGTCCTGCTCGGACAGGTTCGTGGTGGTTCCACCGAGCCGGGCGATGCCCACCTCAAAGGAGACCCTGGTGCGATGAGATGGTTTCTGGAAGAGCATCGCGACGTGCCTGCCCTCGAGCGGCCTGCCCGACCAGCGGCCCGCCTTGATCGCGTGCGCGAGGTCGAGCACCTGGCGCAGCTCAAGGGGATCGAGGTCTGCGACGTCAAGGAAGTCGCGGCCCTGGAGAGACCCCTTCCTATTCACGGTAGCGATCATGATCGCTAGAACTCAGCTATGCGTGGGCTTAAAGTCGGGGTTCGATCAGCTCACCGGCAACGACCGGGGAGACGGCCAGGTCGCGCGCCGAGTCGAACTCCGGCAGGCGGGCGCGGAGCCTCGAATCGTCGCGCAGACGGAGGATGAGATCCCGGCAGGCGAGCGGTTCGAGGCCGAACTGGGCAGGTTTGAGCGCAAGTGGCGCCTCGTTCTTGAAGCTGATCGTGAGGCGGTCGGTCAACCGCACGTCCGGCCATGAACCGGGCTCCGACAGGGTTACGGTCTCCATGGCGGACCACACGGCGCGCATCTCGTGCTTCCCCTGGATCACCACCAGCCGATCGCGGAAGAACCCGAGCTTGCCCGACGGCCACGTCCTGAGCCTCCAGCCGGCCCACCCGACGAGCCCCGCCCCGCCCAGCGATCCAAGGACCAGCGCGAGACCGGCGCCCCAGATCTGCGCGGCCATGGCAACGGCCGCCAGGGCCCCGAAGGCGAGCACACACGCAAGCCCGGCAGCCCCGAGCGAGATGATCGACCGGCGCGATCTCACGTAGATCAAGCGCGCCCCACCAGCGAGTAGTGTATTCCCCGCCATGGACGTGATCGCCGAGCGGGCGGATATCGACGCGGCGGTTTCCGGCATGACCGTCTGCACACTGTTCGCGGATGCGGTCGCGAAGTGGGGCGAACGGCCGGCGCTGCACTGGAAAGACGATGGGTCCTGGAGATCGCTGACCTGGCAGGGCTACCGGGACGAGGTGGCGGCCGTCACGCTGGCCCTGCGGTCGCTGGGCTTCGGCCCAGGGCAGTTTGGTTTGATCATGGCGCGCAACGCGCCCGAGCACGTTATCGCCGACCTGGGCATCGTGCACGCGGGCGGCGCGGCGATCAGCGTCTACAACACGCTGGCGGCCGACCAGCTCGAGTACGTGGCCAACCACTCCGAAGCGACGGTCGCGTTTGTCGAGGACGAGGGGTACCTCGAGAAGTTCCTCGCCATCCGAGCCTCGACTCCTCACCTCAAGAACATCGTGCTGGTTCGCGGTTCGGCGCCCGACGGGGTGCTTTCCTGGGATTCGTTCGTGGCCAAGGGCCGGGAGCTCTACACCCGCTCGCCGGCGGACTTCGATGCCTCGTGGAAGGGGGTTGGCCCTGAGGACACGGTCAACCTGATCTACACGTCGGGCACGACGGGCCCGCCCAAGGGCGTTGTGTACTCGCACAACAACATCGCGTGGACGCTCGAATCGCTGCGCCGGTTCCTCGAACTCGGCTCCCAGACGCTGGTGAGCTACCTCCCGCTCGCGCACGTGGCCGAGAGGTTCACGTCCCAGTGGGGTGGGATATTCAACGGGCACGACGTGTGGCTCTGCCCGGATCCCAACCTTTTGCTGCCGTACCTACTGGAGGCGCGGCCGACCGAATTCGTCGGCGTACCCAGGGTGTGGGAGAAGCTAATGGCCGGTCTCCAGGCGGGCATCGCCGCGGAGCCGGACGAAACCAAGCGACAAATGGCGCAGGGCGCGCTGACCGCCGCGATCTCCGCCTACCGGCTGCGGCGGGACGGCCAGCCGGTTCCGGCCGAGCTGGCGGCCGTGGTCGAGCGCGCGCAGCCCCTTTTCACGCTCCTGCGTTCGAAGATCGGCCTCGAGCGGTGCACGATCCCTATCACTTCGACCGCCCCATGCCGGCCCGAGGTGCACGAGTTCTGGGCCGCCGTCGGCATGCCGCTCTTCGAGGTCTGGGGCATGAGCGAGCTGACGGGACCGGCGACGGCGGTGCCGCTCGACGAGCACCGGGCGCCATCGATTGGCAAGGCGATCGCGGGGGTGGAGGTTCGGCTGGGAGAGGATGGCGAGATCCTCGTGCGGGGCGGCAACGTGATGGTGGGCTATTACCGCGAGCCGGAGAAGACGGCGGAGATGGTCGACCCGGACGGCTGGGTGCACAGCGGGGACATCGGCCTCCTCGGCGCCGACGGACAGTTCCGGATCGTCGACCGCAAGAAGGAAATCATCATCAACTCGGCGGGGAAGAACATCTCGCCCGCCAACCTCGAGGCGCTGGCCAAGTCGAGCCCGATCATCGGCCAGGCCGTGGCGATCGGCGACGGGCGAAAGTTCATCTCCGTTTTGGTGGTGCTCGATCCGCAGGTGGCGCCGGCGTGGGCGAAGTCGCGCGGCGTATCCGCCACATCCATGGCCGAGCTGGCGGAGCACCCGGCCATAGTCGATGAGGTGCGTCGCTCGCTGACCGTGGCGAACAGCCACCTGTCGCGCGTCGAGCAGTTCAAGCGGTTCACCATCCTGCCGAGCGAGTGGTCGCCCGAGTCGGAGGAGCTGACCCCGACCCTGAAGCTCAAGCGCCGCGTGATCCACAGCAAGTACCTAGCCCAGATCGAGGCCATGTACGCCGACGACGATCCGGGCGGCCACTCGGTGGACCCAGCTCGGGAGGCGGCTGAGGCGGCAGCGGGCTAGGCCTTCGGCGGGGAGGCCTTTGTTTTGGCCGAGCTTGTCTTGGGCGGCGGCTTGAAGCCCATCACCGCGTCGGTGAACAGGCGTGTCGCAATCCGAGTCTTCGGCTCGCCTGTGCGCGTAGCAAGCCGCGTGAGCTGATCCACGACTCGCGGCTCGACATTGAGCCTGTACAGCTGCTTGACCACCGGCGCTTCTTTCCTCACCGATCAGACCTCCTGCGAGTTATTGGTTGGCTACGGCATGAGTCTCGGGCCGGCGCACGCTGGCGCCAATCCAGCCTGTTAACGAAGACTTATGAGGAAAGACCCGGATGGTCTTCCCTCATTACGCGTCGGCTTCGCCGAGGCGTTGCTCCCATTCCGGTATATGGATGGGACTTCATCGAGAGTCTGAAGCCCAACAACGCGAGGAGACTAGGAGACAAAGTCGCGTCCGGGCAAAGCCCGGTCGCCCCAACCACGCTGGCAGGGAGGAAAATTGGAGACCGACGTGCGGTGGCACCACGGCCAGACGCTGGCCGCAGGGCAGGTGGCGGAGTTCAAGGTGTGGGCGGAGCTGGTGCGCCAGTCTTTGGGCGGCCTGCACATGTTCCTGCCGCTCAGAGATCTGGGCATCGACGGGGTGGTGCACCGGATGGCCGACGGTTCGTACGTGGCGGTGCAGGTGAAGGCGCGAACGGAGCTCACCCCAGCGGGCCAGGTGCATATCACGGTGACCGCCAGCAGCCTGATGGACGACCAGGCGCTCGTGTTGGCGACGCTGGTGGAAGGCGAGCAGCTGGGACTCTTTGTTCTGGTCGTGGACGAGGCGACGTTTCGATCGCTGGCGGCGCATGACGTGGTCGAGGGGCGGGAGTATCTGACGGCGGCGTTCGGCCTTCACGAGGGCGGCCGCTCGCGGTGGGCGCCCTACCTGGTGGCGCGCGAGCGATTGGCGGAGCGGTTTGGGGCGGTTGGCCTGGCTGGGGGCGGGCGCGCGGAAGGGGGTTTGACGGAGGGCGTGCGCGCTGGAGATTGGCCCCCGCCCGGGGTGGATCGGGGCCGCGAAGGATTCCTTGGCGAGGCCGAGGTCATTCGGCGACTGGCGGAGGCGGAGTCGCTCAATCTTTTTCGACCATTCCCCGATCTGGAGACGGTGGAAGTGCTCGCTCGGCACGTCTTGACGCGGCGGTTTCTAGGACTGCAGGTGAAGACGGTTGGTTGGGACAAGGCGCACGTCGAGAATCGCGTTTACGTGAGGCGGTCGAGCTTCCGGCCGGCAGCGTCGACCTTTATATCTGTGCTGGGGTGGAATCGCGATTCGGTCCGGTTTGAGGATGAGTGCCTGCTCATCCCCAGCGTGGAGCTGGCCGATGTGGCGAGAGTCGAAGGCGAGTGGATGATGCTGGAGTTGGAGCCTGGTGGCGTGCGGCATCGGCGTCTGGATCGATACCGTGCGTCGCTGCTGACGCTAGGGCAGACCGTGGAGTCGATGCTGGCCTGACAAGAGATCCTCTTGTTAAGAACGTTGAATGCAGGAACGGGTTGTTCGTAATTTGGCGGCATGGCCCAAGCCGCTCTCGAAATCGTGGAACTTGTTGAGTGCATAAAACGCTTCTGCGCGCAGCCGGCGCGCAAGGGCGGTCCAGAGCTGGCCACCGACATGACAGAGCTGCGGCGAGGCAGCGACCTGATCGAGCTCAAGTTCTCAGAGATGGCGGCGGCGTTCGCGGCCACGAACGAGTACGACGCGCAGGGCGCGGTTTCACCGATTCACTGGATTCGCCTCAACTGTCACATGAGCGGCGGCGCGGCCGCCGACAGGGTCGCGGTTGGCGAGCATGTGGCAAACCTGTCGCAGACCTCGGAGGCGATGGCTGGAGGCGAGATCGGCTTTCCTCACCTCGCCTTGATTGCTCGCACCGCGTCGGCAGTCGCTGAGGCGGGCGGCAACGCGCCCTTCGACGAGGCCCCTCTCCTGGACAAAGCTCGCTACTCCAGCGTCGGCCGTTTTCGCAACTTCTGCCATCACATGCGGCACGCCGCCGATCCCGAGGGTTATTCGGCCGAGCAGGCACAGGGAGTCGAGGCGCGGTCGCTGAGCTTGAGCACCGGTGAGGGCGGAATGGTATGGCTAAGGGGCGTGTTCGATCCGGAAGGCGGAGCTGTTCTGCGCACTGCGCTGGAACCTCTAGCGAGGCGCACCGGCCAGGGTGACGACCGCAAGCGCGACAAGCGAATGGCTGACGCCCTGGTCGAGCTCGGGCTCCACTCGCTTGATAGCGGCCTGGTTCCGCAGAGCGCGAGTCAACGGACGCATTTGCAGGTCACAACGACTCTCGAGACCTTGCTCCAGCGCGCCGGTGCGCCGGCGGCCGATCTCGAGTTCTCGCTGCCGATCTCGGCCAGGTCCGTCGAGCGGCTGGCGTGCGACTGCGGCGTGACTCGCATCCTGCTTGGCGCCGACTCGGCTGTGATCGACGTGGGCCGCTCGAGGCGTGTCATCTCCGGCCCGACGCGGACGGCGCTCAACGTCCGAGATCGCGGATGCCGCTGGCCTGGTTGCGACCGGCCCGCCTCTTGGACATCAGGTCATCACCTGGTGCATTGGATCAAAGGCGGTTCGACAGATCTACCGAATCTGGCTCTGCTGTGTTACCGGCATCACTGGATGGTGCACGAGGGAGGCTGGCAGCTGGTCAAGTCAGACGACGGCGCCGGGAGCGCGCCTGGCGCACCTTTTCGGATGCTTGCCATCCCACCGACATTGGATCTGTTCGCTGCGGCGAGAAGCCCAGGCGATCAGGCAGCCTGACCCGTCAGGCCAGCTTTGCGTTGAGGCGGTCGATGGCCGCCGGCGTCACGCCCGCCGCTTCGAGGTACGCGGGAACCCCACCCCACCTCTGCTCCACGTGATCCAGGGTGCTCAGCATCCATTCCGGGGGGCATCGCAGCTCGTTGCGCATTGCCTCCAGCCGCTCCGGCGCGGCCTTCGCCAGCCATTCCTCGTAGCGGCTCGCCAGCTGGGCGTCGGTCGCGGCGTAGTCGGCCCCGATCGCCTCGGGCTCGACACCGGCGAGCGACAGCATCATTGCAGCGACCAGACCAGTCCGGTCCTTCCCGGCGAAACAGTGAAACAAGACCGGCCCTTCGGCGCCGGCGATGGCGGCGAAAATCGTGCCGAGAGCGGCCTGCCGCCGGTCGACCATCAACACGTAGCGCTCCGGCATCGCCGGGGCGTCGTTGAGAACGGGCGCAGTCGCGTCGTCGACCAGCGGCAGATGCAGGTAGTCGACCATGTTGGTGTCCGTCGATCTCCCCAGGAGGGAGAGTGGACTGGTGCTTTGGAAGTCTGAGAAGGGCGGACCCGGGGAGCCAGTGACCTCCGACTCGCTCCGCAGATCGATCACCGTGGTGATCCCGTAGTCGATCATCGCCCGCCGTCCCGCGAGGGTTAGGCTCGCGACGTTGTCGGAGCGGATGACGACACCGCGGCGGGTGAGTCCCCGGCGAGCGGGGAGACCCCCGAGGTCGCGCGTGTTCCGGCAATCTGGCCAGTCGAGCCTGCGTGAGGTCATTGGCAACACCATCTCCCTACCGGTCCTTCCCCTCCTGCGCTTCGCGCCACCTCCCCACTTGGTGGGCAGGTTAGAGGCCACCTCCTCGCGAGCGAGGAGGTAACTCGCCGGTCTAGCGCTTGGTGTACTGGGGAGCTTTCCGTGCCCTCTTCAGTCCGTACTTCTTGCGCTCCTTCATCCGTGCGTCCCGAGTCAAGAGGCCGGCCTTCTTGAGGGCGGGCCGGAAGTCCGGGTCGTACTTGATGAGCGCCCGGGCAATGCCGTGCGAGATGGCGCCGGCCTGGCCGCTCGTACCTCCACCGACCACCTTGACGCTGATGTCGAACTTGCGCTGCGTGCTAGTGATGCGCAGCGGAGCCAGGGCAGCCATCTCGAGGACCCTCCTCCCAAGGTACGCGAGCGTGTCCTTATCGTTGATCACGACTCGACCCTCGCCGGGCTGGATGCGGACGCGTGCGACGGCGTTCTTGCGCCGGCCGGTTCCCCTAATGAATATTTCAGCCAATCTTGATGCCTCCCTTGGCGTCGAAGGACATGACCTTCGGCTTCTGGGCCTGATGCCCATGCTCGGCACCGGCGTAGACGCGAAGTCGGGTGAGCATATCCGCGCCGAGCGTGTTGTGCTGCAGCATTCCCTTCACCGCGTGGGTCAGCGGGAACGTCGGGTCGAGCTCCTGCGCCCTTTGCAAGGTTCGCTTGCGAAGACCGCCGGGATAGCCGGTGTACCGCGTGTATTCCTTGGAACCGAGCTTGGCGCCGGTCACCTTGATCTTGGACGCGTTGATCACCACCACGTGGTCGCCGGTGTTCAGGTGCGGCGTATAAGTCGGCTTGTGCTTGCCGCGGAGGACCTTGGCCACGCATGACGCCAGGCGGCCGAGGACCTGGTCCGTGGCATCGACCACAAACCAATCCGACTTAAGATCCGCGGCTTTCGCCGTCCACGTCTTTTGCTTGCTCATTTCCCTTGTCTACGGTTCCTAGTAAATCACTTCCATCAATGTCAGGCCCCCCGCCGGGGCCGTCCGCGCTGCCTTGCGGCGATCGCGCGCCCTGAGGACCTCTCCCACCCATTCTGGCGGTCGCCGCCCGCGACCGACCTCGGCCAACGCGCCCGCGATGCTCCTCGCCAATCCCCGCAAGAAGCCCTGGGCGACCAGCTCGAGCTCGACGAAATCCCCGCGCCGCAAAACTCGCGCGGAGCGCATCTCGCGCACTCTCGCGTCGGGCGGCTCCGAAGCCGAGCAGTAGCTGGTCCAGTCGTGCTTGCCGACAAGCGCCTTCGCAGCGACGGACATGGCGTCCGCATCCAGCGACCCGCGAACGTGCCAGCAGCGTCCCCGCTCCAGCGCCGGCCTCGACGGCCGGTCGAGGTAGCGATACCGGTAGCGGCGCCACTGCGCTTGGTGTCGAGCGTGGAAGGCGTCCGGCACCTCTTCCGCCGACAAGACCGCCACGTCGGCGGGAAGCTTTGCGTTCAGCGCCGCCGCCAACCGGTGCGGCGAGATCCGCCCATCCGTTTGGAAGCTGACGACTTGGCCCTCAGCGTGGGCGCCCGCGTCGGTTCGCCCGGCTGCGTACACCTTGTGCTCCTGGCCGGTGATCGCCCGAAGCGCTCGCTTCAGCTCGACCTCGACCGTTCGGCCCTGCGCCTGCTGCTGCCAGCCGGCGAAGTCAGCTCCGTCGTACTCCAGCACGACCTTGATATTCATTTGTTAACTTTCTCTGCTCCGAACTTGCCTGATTGCGCCGCCCCATCCGGCGCTTCGCGCCGACTTCCCCGGCGAGCGGGGAAGTGACTTCTCAGTCAACTAACTCGATGATCACCATCGGGGCGGCGTCGCCGAGCCGCGGACCCTTGTGGATGATTCGCGTGTAACCGCCGGGCCGCTCGGCAAGGCGCGGGATCAGGTTCGAGAACAGCCGCTCCACCACCTCGGGCTTGGAGATCTCCTGGGCGACGGCCCGCCGCGCGTTGAGATCCTGGTCCTTGGCCCTTGTGATCAGCCGCTCGACCCAGCGCCTCAGCTCCTTGGCCTTTGGCTCGGTCGTGGTGATGCGGCCGCTTTCGAGCAGCGACGTGCAGAGGTTGCGCATCAGCGCCTTGCGCGAGTCGGTGTCTCGGTTGAAGCGGCGGCCGCTCTTTTGGTGTCGCATGGAGTGCTAGCCGCGCAGGACCGTGCCCATCTCTTCGGGCTTGATGAAGCCCTTCTCGACGAGCTTCTCCTTGATCTCGTCGAGGGACTTGCGTCCGAAGTTGCGAAGCGCGAGCAGCTCCTCCTCCCTCTTCTGCAAAAGCTGTCCGACGGTCTGGATCTCGTTCGCCTTCAGGCAGTTGAATGCTCGGACCGAAAGGTCCAGCTCCTCGATGGGGGTGTCCATCAAGCGGTTCTGGCTGCCCTTTTCACCGCGCATCTCGGCCTCGTGCTTCTCAATCGAGTCGCGGAAGCGCACGAACAGGTTCAGGTGCTGCGTGAAGAGCTCGGCCGCGTGGCTGACTGCTTCCTCGGGCGTCATGGTGCCGTCCGTCCACACCTCTATCAGGAGGCGGTCGTAGTCGGTCGATTGCCCCACACGAGTCTTCTCCACGGTGAAGTTAGCCTTCTCGACCGGCGAGAAGATCGCGTCGATGGGGATGACCCCGATGGGCTGGCCCTCGCGCTTGTTGCGGTCAGCAGGAACGTAGCCCTTCCCGCGCTCCACGTTGAGCTCCATGCGCAGGTGGCCCTTGGCCGCCAGAGTGCAGATGTAGAGGTCGGGGTTGACGATCTCGACGTCGGACGAGGCCTGGATGTGCGACGCGCGCACCTCCGCGGGTCCCTTGACATCCAGCAGCAAGGTCACGGGGTCCTCGGTGAAGCTCTTCAGGCAGAGCCGCTTGAGGTTGAGGATGACCTCGGTCACGTCCTCTTTCACGTGCGGGATGGCAGTGAACTCGTGAGCGACGCCGTCGATCTGGATCGACGTCACCGCCGCGCCCCACAAGGACGAGAGCAGCACGCGACGAAGCGTGTTGCCGAGCGTCGTGCCGAAACCCGGGTCGAGCGGCTCGATGTCGAACTTGCCGTAGTTCGCGCTGGTCTCGAGCTTGCGCACCTGCGGGGTGACTGTCATCTGCGTATCAATTGCCAATTGGGTACTCCCTTTACCTTGAGTAGAACTCGACGATCAACTGTTCCTCGACCCCGGTCTCCATCTCGTGACGATCGGGCCGCGCGAGGACCTTGCCGGACTTGTCATCCGGGCTGAATGAAAGCCATGACGGCACCGGCCGTACGCGGGACGCCTCGAGCGCAACATCGATCACGCCGTTGGAGGGCCTGACCTTCAACACGTCACCGATCTTGAGCTGGTATGACGGCACGTTGACCGTCTTCCCGTTCACTTCAAAGTGGCGGTGCGAAACGAGCTGTCGCGCCTGCTTGCGCGAGGCGCCCAGGCCGAGCCGGTAGATCACGTTGTCGAGACGAAGTTCGAGGTGGCGGAGCAGGTTCACGCCGGTCACGCCCGGTTCTTTCGCCGCCGCGTTGAAATAGTTGCGGAACTGCTTTTCGAGCAGACCATAGATGCGGCGCGCCTTCTGCTTCGCGCGCAGCTGAATGCCATAGTCCGACGTCTTGCGCTTGCGCGCCTGCCCGTGCATGCCGGGGGCGAAAGCGCGGCGCTCAATGGCGCACTTCGGCGTGTAGCATCGCTCGCCTTTGAGGTAGAGCTTCGCGCCCTCGCGGCGGCAGAAACGGCAGACCGGGCCGCTGTAGTTCGCCACTTAAACGCGCCTCCGCTTGGGGGGGCGGCAGCCGTTGTGCGGGATGGGAGTCACATCCGTGATCGCGCTGACCTCCAGGCCAGTCGCCTGCAGGGAGCGAATCGCGGCCTCGCGACCGGCGCCCGGCCCGCGCACGAAGACCTCGATCGAGCGCATCCCGTGCTCGAGCGCCTTCTTGGCGGTCGCCTCGCCGGTCACCTGCGCGGCAAACGGCGTCGACTTGCGGCTTCCCTTGTAGCCCTGTGCGCCGGCCGAGCCCCACGCGATGACGTTGCCGTCGACATCGCTGATCGAGATGATCGTGTTGTTGAACGTGCTCTGGATGTGCGCCTGCCCGTTGACCACGTTCTTACGTTCGCGCCGTCGCGTGCGGACGACTTTCTTCTTTGCCATCACTTACCGGCTTTCACCTTCTTCTTGCCGGCGACAGCGCGCTTCGGGCCGCGGCGGCTGCGGGCGTTGGTGCGCGTGCGCTGGCCACGGACGGGAAGGCCCCGGCGGTGGCGCGAGCCACGGTAGGACCCGATCTCGGTCATCCGCTTGATGTTCTGCGCCACCTCGCGGCGGAGGTCACCTTCGATCAACAGCTCCTTGGCAGTCGCCATCCGGTCGATGATCTGGCGGAGCCGGCCGACCTCTTCATCGGTGAGGTCTTTGACCCGCGTGTCCGGGTTGATCCCGGCGGTCTTGACCAGCTTCTTGGCAGTCGTGTTTCCAATGCCGTGGATGTACGTCAAAGAGATGACGGCCCGCTTCTGCGGCGGTATGTCGACACCGGCGATTCTCGCCATCTAGCCCTCTAACCCTGTCTCTGGTTGTGTTTTCCACCCCACGAAATCTTCGATTTCGCCGGGACCCCGGAATCTTTCTTGCATGCTCGAATACACCTTCAGCCCTGCCTCTGCTTGTGTTTCGGCGTCTTGGAGCAGATCACGCGGACCACTCCGTTGCGCTTGATCACCTTGCAGCTCGGACACATCTTCTTGACGGACGGGCGTACCTTCATCTCCAAATCTCTCGAATTCGCCCTCGCGATCGGTCGCTGGTCGCTAACTCGACGCCCACCTTGTCCCCAGCGAGGAGCCGGGTGAAGTGGGTGCCGGCACGATCGGCGACGTGAGCCAGGACTTTCGCCCCGTTCTCGAGCTCAACCCGGTAGACACCGTTGGGAAGAGGCTCCACCACGACCCCCTTCACGACTGGGGAGCGTTGGGGCACGAACGGCGATTGTACCAAAGATCGGTTCCCCCCATCGGCGCTTCCCCGCCGCCCGGCTTCGCCGGGCACCTCCCCGCGAGCGGGAAGGCGACCTTTCTTAAGCAAGCGGGTTGGCGGTCAGGACCACCGGCCCCGTGCTCGTGATCGCCACCGTGTGCTCGAAGTAGGCGGAGAGCGCGCCGTCTGCCGTGCAGATGGTCCAGCCGTCCGCCTTCATATATACCTCGTACGAGCCGGCGTTGACCATCGGCTCGATCGCCAGCGTCATGCCGGCCTTCAGCCTGGGCGGCGTCCCTGGGCTGCCGAAGTTCGGCACCTGGGGGTCCTCGTGCATCTGGCGGCCGATGCCGTGGCCGACGAACTGGCGGATGACCGAGAACCCGGCCGCCTCGACATGCTTCTGGATCGCCGACGAGATGTCGCCCAGGTAGCCCCCCGGACGAGCCTTGTCGATCCCGACGTACAGGGCCTGCTCGGTCACCTTCAGCAAGCGCTCCGCCTCCTTGGTGATCTTCCCGACGCCGACAGTGATCCCGACATCCGCCCAGAACCCCTCCAGCACCAGGCCGAGGTCGAGGCTGACCAGGTCTCCCGCTGCGACCTTGCGGTTGCCCGGGATTCCGTGAACGGCCTCGTCGTTGATCGAGACGCAGATCGAGCGTGGGAAGCCGTGATAGCCGAGGAAACCGGGAGTCGCCCCGCCCTCGCGGATCAGCCTGTCGGCGATCCGGTCGAGCTCGATGGTCTTCACGCCTGGCTCGCACGCCTCCTTCAGCGGCGGGAGCACGGACGCGAGCAAGCTGCCAGCGCGGGCCATGAGGTCGATCTCGTGGGCGGTCTTGAGGTTGATCATCGGTTCTTCAAGCGCTCTTGGCCGGTTGGGCCCCCCCACCCCGGCCGCTTGGCGGCCGGACCTCCCCCTGAGGGGGGACGTCCCCCCTTGGGGCGCCGGGCCTGGCGAAGCCAGCTCCCAGCGCACCCCCCTGGGCGAGCTGGGAGGTGCTTACCGCCTCGAGGACGTGGCGGCTTATGTCATCGATTGTGCCCATGCCGTCGATCTCAGAAACCAGGCCTTCGCCGCGGTAGTGGTCGAGCACCGGGATCGTCTTGTGCAGGTAGATCTCGATCCGCGGCCTGACCGCCTCGGCCTTGTCGTCCTCCCGCTGGACCAGCGCACTGCCTTCGGCCCCACACAGTGCCGTGCCGGGCGGATATGTGCGCTGGCACTGGGGGCAGACGAGCCGCCCGGACAGGCGCTGGAGCAGCTCATCGAGGTCGACCTTGAGGTACAGGACCCGGTCGAACCGCCGGCCGAGCTCCTCCATCAGGTTGTCGAGCGCCACAGCCTGTGGAATAGTGCGGGGAAAGCCGTCGATGATGAAGCCCCGACTGCAGTCCGGCAGCCGCAGCCGGTTGCCGATCATCGCGATCATGATGTCGTCCGATACGTACTGGCCAGCGGCCAGGATCGGCTGCGCCTTCTGACCCAGCGGCGAGCCGGCCTCGATCTCGGCCCGCAGCATGTCGCCGGTGGCGATGTGCGGGATGTCGAAATGTGAGCACAGCATGTTCGCCTGGGTGCCCTTGCCGCTGCCGGGAGCTCCGTAGAGAAGCAGGTTCACAAACCCATCCCCCCACCCCGCCTTCGGGGACCCTCCCACGCTTGCGCGCGGGGACCCCAGAGGAGCGGGGAGGTGAATTCATTCATGATCCGTTCCCCCCACCCCGCCTTCGGGAACCCTCCCGCGCTTGCGCGCGGGGACCCCAGACGAGTGGGGAGGTGAATTCATTCATGATCCCATCCCCCCACCCGCCGCCTGCGGCGGCGACCTCCCCGGCGAGCGGGGAGGTGAATTGCGATCCCATCCAGCGAGTGGGGAGGTGAAATGCGGACCTCTCCAGAGAGTGCGGAGGTGAATTGGCTCATGTGATGAAGCCGCGGTACTGGCGCATCACGAGCTGCGTTTGCAGCTGTTTCATGGTGTCGAGCGCCACACCGACGACGATGAGGATTGCCGTTCCACCCAGGTACATCTGTTGATGCGGGATGCCCGAGATCGATGACGTTGCGATCGGCAGGATCACAGTGATGAAGCCGAGGAAGCACGCGCCGGCGAAGGTCACCCGGTTCATCACCGCGGCGAGGTAGTCGGCCGTCGGCCGGCCCGGGCGAATGCCCGGGATGAAGCTCGAATAGCGTTTAAGGTTGTCGGCGACCTCGTTCACGTCGAACGTGATAGCCGTGTAGAAGTACGTGAAGCCGAACGTCAAGGCGAAGTACAGCGTGTTGTACGTGATCGCCATCGGCAGGTTCGACGTGTCGGGCGCGAAGTTGCCTCGCACCCACGCGGCGGCTTTGTAGTACCAGGTGTCGGGCGGCGCGCCGGTGAAGTAGTTGGCGAGGATCGTGGGCAGGAACATGACCGAGATCGCAAAGATGATCGGGATGACTCCGGCGTGGTTGACACGCAGCGGCAGGAAGCTGGCGCGGCTCTGCACCTGCTTCAGCCCAACCGTGCGCTGTGCCGATTGGATGGGAATCTTCCTCACCGCCTGCTGGACCTCGATGACCACCGCGGTCATCACGAGCGCGATCAGGCCGAAGATGATGAAGGGCACGTAGGCGGCGAGGCCACCACCGCTTGGGTTGGAGGCGGTGAAAACCGCCGCGACGCCCTGGGGCCCGCGGCCGATGATGCCGGCGAAGATGATCAACGAGACGCCGTTGCCGATGCCGTACTCGCTGATGAGCTCACCGAACCACATCAGCATGACCGTGCCCGCGGTGAGCACCAGCACGATCTGCAGGCGCTGGAACCAGTCGAGCGTGCCCAGGATGGCGGGCGTCGTGTTCTGGAACAGGACCGTGAACCCGTAGGCCTGGCCAGCACCCAGGGCGACGGTGAGGTAGCGGCTCCAGCGAGTGATCCGGTGGCGGCCCGCCTCACCCTCCTTGGAGATCTCCTTGATCCGCTCGGAGATCACCGTCATCAGCTGCATGATGATGGTGGCGTTGATGTAGGGGTTCATGCCCATGGCCACCACGCTGAAGCGCGAAAGCCCGCCTCCCGAGAAGAGGTCGAGCAGCCCGAGCAGAGCCTGGGAGTTGAAGAGCTGAGCCAGGGCGGCCTGGCTCGCGCCGGGCACGGCTACGTTGGCAAAGAGCCGGAAGGCGACCAGGATTCCGCCTGTGAACAGGATCTTGTTGCGGAGCTCCGGCAGGCGAAATGCGTTGACCAACGCCTCGAGCAAGTTCATCTAAGGCGCAGACCTGATCCGGTGGCCAGCTGTTGGGTCTGTGCCCATCTACTCGTCTTCGGGTGACGCGCTCTCTGGGGTCTCCGGCGGTTCGGCGTCTCGACCCCGCGGCTTCGCCGGCGATTTCTCAGCCGGAGGGGGGGTGACCTTTTCAGCCTTCGGCGCCTCGGCTGTGGGGAGTGGTTTCGGTAGCTTGGCCGCCGTCCGCCTCGGCCCGATCTTGCGGGGTTCGCCGAGAACCTTGACTGAGCCGCCCTGCTTCTCGATCGCCTCGCGGGCGCTCGTGCTGAACCAATGGGCCTCGACGGTCAGCTTGCGCTTGAGGCCGCCCGTGCCGAGGATCTTGATTTCCTTCCCAGGGCGGACAAGGCCCGCCTCGATCAAGGTCTCCACGTCGACCTTCGCTCCGTCGTCGAAGCGGCTCAGCTTCGAAAGGTTGACGACCGAGTAGATCTTCTTGAACGGGTTCTTGAAGCCGGGCAGCTTGGGGAGGCGCTGCGCGAGAGGCATCTGGCCGCCCTCGAATCCGACGCGGAAGCCTTCGCTGCGCGCGTTCTGTCCTTTCTGGCCCCGACCTGAGGTCTTGCCCCGGCCGGAGCCGGTACCCCGGCCGATTCGATCGGAATGGCGGTGGGCGCCAGGTGAGGGTTTGAGGTCGTGAAGCTGCACTGGCTATTTGCCCCTCTGGTGCTTCTTGTTCGAGCGGGAACGCCAGATCTTGTATTTGCTCCGCTTCGGACGCACGTATGGCTGGCCTTCCACGGCGACCAGAAAGTTGACTGCCTTGAGCATCCCGCGCACGGCCGGGTTGTCCGGAAGCTCGCGGGTCTGGTTCAGGCGACGAAAACCGAGCGACTCCACAGTGGCGCGGATCTGGGGTAGGGCGCCGATCGTGCTCTTCATGAGCGTCGCCTTGATCGGCCGATCGTCCTTCGCGGTGACCTTCTTCTTGGCCACGGTCATTTCGTGTCAACCGGGGTTGGCTCAGCCGCGATTCCACTTGACCCTTTCCCGACGCCTTCCTGCCGTCGGTAAGCGGCGGCCAGGCGGCGACCGACGATTTGCTCGACCTCTTTGCCGCGCAGCTCGGCGATCTGCTGCGCCGTGCGCAGCTGCTGGAGTGCCGCGAGCGTCGCGCGCACCGTGTTGATCGGGTTGTTGGTGCCGTGCGACTTGGTGAGGATGTCCTTGATCCCTGCGGTCTCGATCACAGCGCGCATCGCGCCGCCCGAGATGACGCCCGTGCCGGGAGCGGCGGGCTTGAGCATGATGCGAGCGGCCCCCAACTTGAGGCGCACCTCGTGAGGGATGGTCGTGCCGACCATCGGGACGGTGATCATGTTGCGCTTGGCGACCTCCATTCCCTTGCGGATCGCCTCAGTCACTTCGCGCGCCTTGCCGATGCCCGCGCCGACGCGACCGTTCATGTCGCCGACCACGATCAGCGCGCTGAACGAGAACTTGCGGCCGCCCTTGACCACCTTGGCCACGCGGTTGACGCGGACGACGCGGTCGGCAAGCTCAGATCGCTCGCCGCTCGAATGAGGGTATCGACTTCCCATGTGGTGCTAAAACTCCAGTCCGGCTTCGCGGGCGGCGTCCGCCAAAGCCTTGATTCTGCCGTGGTAGAGGAACCCGCCACGGTCGAAAACCACCGAGCTCACGCCCGCGGCCTTAGCCTTCGCGGCGATCTCCTTGCCGACCTGCGCGGCCTCGGCCATGCCGTTGCCCTTCGCCTTCAGCGCGACGGTCGACGCGGCCGCCAGCGTGCGGCTTGCCCCATCGTCGATGAGCTGGGCGTAGACGTGGTTGAGACTGCGGAACACGGAAAGACGCGGACGCTCCGGCGTTCCTGCCACGTGCACGCGCACGCGCCTGTGTCGTTTCGCGCGGTTCAGCTTGCGGTCTGTTCTCTTGATCATTGGCGCTCGATCATGCGGAGGCTTTGGCCCCCTTTCCGGCCTTGCCGGCCTTGCGGCGAACCTTCTCGCCCCGATACATGACGCCCTTGCCCTTGTACGGCTCGGGCGGCCGCAGCCTGCGCAGGTTTGCCGCGACCTGGCCGACGTCTTCGATCGAGATGCCGGAGACCGAGAACTTCGTCGGGTCCTGGACATCGATCGAGACGCCCGTGGGCGGCTTGAACCTGATCGGGTGTGAGAAGCCGAGGTTCAGCACCAGCTCATCGCCCTGCTTGGCGACGCGATAGCCGACACCCACGAGCTCGAGGTGCTTGACGAAGCCGACGTTCACTCCGGTCACCATATTGTTGACCAGGCTGCGGACCAGGCCGTGCAGCGCGCGATGGCGGTAGCCGTCGGACGGCCGCTCGAAGACGAGCTCACCGTCGACCTGCTTGACCGTGATGTCTGCCGGCAGGGTGCGCTCGAGCTGACCCTTCGGGCCCTCGACCTTGACCGTACCCGGCTGCAGGGTGACCTTCACCGAGCCCGGCAGATGAATCGGCAGCTTTCCAATCCGCGACAACTCTTTTTTCTGAACTCCTACCAGATGAAAGCCAGCACTTCGCCACCGAGTCCCAGGCGAGTCGCCTGGCGACCGCTCATGACTCCTTCGGCTGTGCTGAGAACGGCGATTCCGAGCCCACCGAGGACCCGTGGGATCTCTGTCTTGCGCGCGTAAACGCGCAGGCCGGGGCGGCTGATCCTCTTCAGGCCCGAGATCACCCGAGTGCGGTCGGGGCGGGCCTTGAAGATGATACGCATCGTCTGTGTGGTTCCATCGGCCTCGACCTCGTAGCCAGCGATGTATCCCTCTTCCTTCATGACGCGTGCGATCTCGAGCTTCAGCTTGGAAGCCGGCACCTTGACCTCGGGATGTCGGGCAGTATTCGCGTTGCGGACCCGCGTGAGCATGTCAGCGATGGGGTCGCTGACGACGCCCGGGGAAGCGCGCTTCACGGGCTTTAGGTTGGCGGTCTTCGCGACTGCTGTTGCCATCACCAGCTCGACTTCGTCACGCCGGGGATGCGTCCCTCAGCAGCAAGGTTGCGGAAACAGATACGGCACATGCCGAACTTCCGGTAATACGCGCGCGGCCGGCCGCAGATGCGGCAGCGGTTGTGGAACCGGACCTTGAACTTCGGGTGAATAAGGTCCCGCTTCCAGCGCTCGAGTGATGATTTCTTCGCCAAGCTTTCTCTTCCTTACCTTTTCTTGAATGGCATGCCGAGGCGCGTCAAGAGACTGCGCGCCTCATCGTCGGTGCGGGCTGTGGTCACGATCGACACTTCCAGCCCGCGAAGCTTGTCGATCTTGTCGTAGTCGATCTCCGGGAAGATGACCTGCTCGCGCAGGCCGAGCGAGTAGTTGCCGCGGCCGTCGAAACCCTCAGGGTTGACCCCGCGGAAGTCGCGGATTCGGGGCAGGGCGACGTGGAGCAGCTTGTCGAGGAAGAACCACATGCGCCGGCCGCGCAGCGTGGTCTTGATGCCAACCGTCTGGCCGGCGCGCAGCTTGAACGCCGCGACCGACTTGCGGGCTTTGATCAGGGCCGGTTTCTGGCCTGTGATGGTGACGACGTCGCCCACCGCGGCGTCGAGCGCCTTGTCGTTGTCCTTTGCCTCGCCGATGCCGATGTTCACGACGACCTTGGCGATGCGAGGCACCTCCATGGTGTTGCCGTAATCGAACTCCTTGGTCAGCTGGGGCACGATTTTGTCCCGGTAGACGGCGAGCATGCGCGGCGGCGCGTCGGAACGTGTCCCCGGAGCCTTCGGCGCTTCGGTCTTTTTCTGGGCGGCCTTTGCCTTGCTCACTGGGCCTCCGTCTTGCGCACGCGCTCGTACGGCTCGCCGCAGTGGCGGCACACGAGCGCTCGGGCACCGGATTCGAGAACGGTGTGCTTGGCGCGAGTCGGCCGCGAGCACGCTGGGCAGACCAGCATTACGTTCGAGTAGTCAAGCGGCGCTTCGAAGTCCACCACGCCACCCTGCGCGACGTTGACGCCGCCGCGAGACTGGCCCGCCTTGGTGTGGCGCTTCAGGATGTTGACGCCCTTGACGACGATCTTGTGCGTGTCGGGGATGGTGCGCAGCACCTCGCCCTGCTTGCCCTTGTCCTTGCCCGTGACGACGATCACCGGATCGCCGGGCGCGAGATCGAGCCAGCGGCGCTTGGGATGTGCCTTGTTCCTGAGCATCTCTGCTAGAGAACCTCTGGTGCGAGGCTGATGATCTTCATGAAGTTGCGCTCACGAAGCTCGCGGGCCACGGGGCCGAAGATTCGCGTGCCGCGCGGGTTGTTCGCCGTGGCAAGCAGCACCGCAGCGTTCTCGTCGAAACGGATGAGTGAGCCGTCCGGCCGCTTGTATTCCTTCGTCACGCGCACGACGACCGCCTTCACGACCTCGCCCTTCTTGACCTGGCCGCCCGGCTGCGCCGACTTGACCGTCGCGGTGATGATGTCGCCCACCGATGCGTACTTGCGGTAATGCCCGCCGGCCACGCGGATGCACAGGATCACTTTCGCTCCTGAGTTGTCGGCGACCTTGAGGCGAGTCTCTTGCTGAATCAATTTGGCTCCACCCCTGGAGAGTGCATACCGGGGTCCCCGCGAAATCGCAGATTTCGTGGGGTGGTGCGGCGGGTCTCTTGCTGAATCACGCTACTTGGCCTTCTCCACGATCTCTAGCAGGCGCCAGCGCTTCTCCTTGGAGATGGGTCGCGTCTCGGTGATGCGGACCAGGTCGCCGACACCGCACTCGTTTTTCTCGTCGTGGACCTTGTACTTCGTGCGCTGCCGGACGGTCTTGCGGTAGAGGCGGTGCGCTTTGGACGTGCCGACCTGGACGATGATCGTCTTGTTCATCTTGTCTGCGATCACTGTGCCTAGGCGGACCTTGCGCTGGCCGCGCAACGCGGTTTCGGCTGCGTTGCCTGTTGCGTTTTCAGTTGGGGTTTTGGTTGCAGTGTCGGTCATGACTTGTCCTCGGCCTTCTTGCGAGTGCGCTTGGGCTTGACGGGTGCTTCTTCGGCAACTGGGGCGGACTCCACCTCCGGCTGCGCCGAGGCGTCTGGTTCGAGTGCGTCGGGAGAGACCGAGGCGAGGATTCCGAAGTCGCGCTCGTGGAGCACGGTCATGATCCGCGCGATGTCGTGCCGAACCTTTGCAATCTGGCTCGAGTTCTCGAGCTGGCCGACGGCGTGCTTGAAACGGAGCTCGTAGAGCTCGCGCCGCGCCGTGCGCATGCGGCCGCCAAGCTCGTCAACCTCCAGCATCCTCAGCTCGTCGACCTTCATCGCGAACCTCCGGCGGCGGCCGCCGCGGATTCCGAGCTGACAAAGCGCGTCTTGATGGGAAGCTTCGATGCGGCCAGCTTCATCGCCTCCTTCGCGACCTGCTGCGTCACGCCGCCCATCTCGAAGAGCACGCGGCCTGGCTTGATCACGGCGACCCAACCTTCAGGGTTGCCCTTGCCGGAGCCCATGCGGGTCTCGGCCGGCTTCTTGGTGATCGACTTGTCAGGAAAGACGCGGATCCAGATCTGGCCGCCG
Organism: Candidatus Dormiibacterota bacterium; assembly: GCA_036513135.1. Classification (GTDB taxonomy): domain Bacteria; phylum Chloroflexota; class Dormibacteria; order Dormibacterales; family Dormibacteraceae; genus Palsa-870. Next base: position 22,858 of record DATBZP010000020.1, read on the forward strand.
CGCTTGACGTGGCGAGTCATCGCCCGGCGGGCTGCCTCGATCTGGCGGTTGCTCATCCAGCACGCTTCCATCGCCTGCAGGCCAAAGTCGCCGAACGCGACCGTGGCGCCGCGCGTGGCGATGCCCTTGCGCCGGCCGCGGTGCATCTTGCGGTACTTGACGCGCTTTGGGATCAGCATCAGGTCTTTGCCTTTTTGGTGGTGGTCTTCTTGGCCGGAGCCTTGGTCTCGGCCTTGGCTTTCGGCGCGGCTTTCACACCGGCGGATGTTTTCGTGCCGACTTCTGCTTTAGCGCGAGATCCGCCGCCCGTTTCTGTCTTGACTGCGGCTTTGGCTTCGGCCTTGGCCTTGGGTGCGGCCTTCGGACCGGCGGATGCACCCGGTCCCGGGGTGGCGCTCTTGGCGCGATTTCCGCCGCTGGCGGCGGTCACGCGCGTCGCCGCCTTCTTAGCTTCCGTTTCAGGCTCTGCAACCGCACTCGCGGCCGCCACCGGTGCCGCGGCCGTTCGAGCGCGCTTCGGCGCCGGGGCCTCGACCGTAGGCTCGATCGCTGGGGCCTGGACCGCGACCTGCGGTTCGGTGACCGCGTCGAGCACCTCTGGCTGCGGGGCGATGATGTCGGCGATCGGCACCGATGCCTCCGCCACGGCGGCGAGCTTGCGCGGCGGAGCCGCCTCCTTGTAGATCCAGCACTTCACGCCGATGGCGCCGAAGGTGGTGCTCGCGGTGGCACGGCCGAAGTCGATGTTGGCGCGCAGCGTGTGCAGGGGCACGCGGCCTTCGCGGTCCCACTCACGACGCGCCATCTCGGCTCCGCGCAATCGACCGCCGCAGTAGATGCGAACGCCCTTTGCGCCAGAGCGCATCGTGCGCAGGATCGCCTGCTTCATCGCGCGCTTGTAACTGATGCGGCGCTCGATCTGCGAGGCGATGTTCTCAGCCACGAGCTGAGCGTCGAGCTCCGGCTGCTTGATCTCCTGGATCGAGATGCGCACGCGGTTGCCGAAGCGCTTCTCGAGGTCCTCGCGCAGCTGGTCGACCGACGCGCCGCCCTTGCCGATCACGATTCCGGGCTTGGCCGTGTGGATGGTCACGGTGAGCTGGGCGTTCGACGAGCGCTCAGTCTCGATCTTCGCGATGCCGGCATTGCGCAGCCGCGCGAGGATGACACGGCGCATCTCGAGGTCCTCGTGCAACATCTTGGTGTAGTCCTTGGGGTTGGCAAACCAGTTCGCCTCCCAAGGGCGGAACACGCCGAGGCGGAATCCGTTCGGATGGACTTTATGACCCAACTACTTATTGGCTCCTTGCGGTTGGTCTTCGACGACCGCGGTGATGTGGCACGTGCGGTGGAAGAACTCGTGCGCCATGCTCCGGCTGACCGGGCGGCGGCGGCGGAATGTCGGACCTTCGTCGATGAGGATCTGCTTGAGGACCAGGTCGTCGCGGTTCAAGTTGAAGTTGTGCTCCGCGTTTGCAGCCGCCGACTTGATGGCCTTGGCGACATCCCGAGCAGCATGTTTGGGCGAGAACTCGAGCTGCGCCAGGGCGTCCGACACTTTCATACCCTTGACGGAGTCAGCCACCAGCCTCGCCTTACGCGGCGTGCGGCGGACAAACCTCTGCACTGCGGAAACTTCCATCGTCGCCACTCTTCTACTTAAGAGCCGTGGACTTTTCGGTGTGGGTGCCGTGGCCGCGGAAATGGCGCGTTGGCGCGAATTCACCCAGCCGGTGGCCGACCATGTTCTCGGTGATGAATACAGGCACGTGTTTGCGACCGTCGTGGACGGCGATCGTGTGCCCGACCATGTCGGGATAGATGACAGACGCGCGCGCCCAGGTGCGAATCACCTTCTTGTCGCGAGTCAGGTTCATCTTGTCGATCTTCTCTTTCAAGGGGGCGCTGATGAACGGCCCCTTCTTCAGTGAACGTGACATGAGTTAAATGACCCCTACCTTTCCGGTTTGAAATCGCGGTGGTTGGGTGCGGATTTCAGACCGAAGTGGCAATGGTGCCAGGTGGCCGGGTGCCCCGGCCACGTTCGCCGTGCACAAAGCGATCGCGAATCGCCCTTGCAATTCGCTCCGAAACTCATAAACAGGCACCATTCCCACGTTTACTTTTTGCGTCCCTTCTTCTCGCGGCGGCGGATGATGAGCTTGTCGGAAGCCTTCTTCGGCTTGCGCGTGCGGTAGCCGAGAGCGGGCTTGCCCCATGGAGTCTTCGGGTTGCCGCCCGGACCGGTCTTGCCCTCGCCACCCCCGTGGGGATGGTCGCGGGGGTTCATCGTCGAACCTCGCACCGTGGGCCGCACACCGAGCCAGCGGCTGCGTCCCGCCTTGCCGCCCGACTCGTTCTCATGCTCGATGTTACCGACCTGGCCGATCGTGGCCTGGCAGCGAACATGGATTCGGCGCAGCTCGCCCGACGGCATTCGCACCACGGCGTAGTCGCCTTCCTTGGCCAGCAGCTGCGCGGACGCGCCGGCCGAGCGGACGAGCTGACCTCCGCGGCCGAGCGTCAGCTCGATGTTATGGATCGTCGAGCCGACCGGAATGTTAACGAGCGGAATGGCGTTGCCGATGCGCACCGGGGCCTCCTCTCCACTCTCGATCGGGTCGCCGACCTTCAGGCCGAGCGGCGCGAGGATGTAGCGCTTCTCGCCGTCCTTGTAATGGATGAGCGCGATGCGCGCGCTGCGATTCGGGTCGTATTCGATGGTCGCGACCTTGCCGGGGACGCCATGCTTGTCACGCTTGAAGTCGATCTTCCGGTAGAGCTTGCGATAGCCGCCACCCTGGTGGCGCACCGTGATCCGTCCCTGGTTGTTGCGGCCGGCATGCGTAGGCAGCGACTCGAGCAGCGTCTTCTCCGGCTCGGTGGCCGTGACCTCGTCGAAGCCCGACACGGACATGAAACGGCGCCCAGGGCTCGTCGGCTTGAACTTTCTGATCGGCATTCTTTGTCTCAGACGCTCCCGAACAAGCCTTCAATCTTTTGACCGGGACCGAGCGTGACGATCGCCTTCTTCCAATCGGCGGTGTGGCCGATCGCGCTGGCGCGGCGCTGGCTGCGGCGCTTCTTGCCGTGCATCGTCACCGTGTTGACATCGCGCACCTTGATGCCCTGCGTCTCGTACTGCTCCTCGAGGGCCTTCTTGATGTCGGTCTTCGAAGCACGCGGCGAGACGCGGAACGTGTACCTACCCTGCGTATAGAGCTGGTAGGTGCGCTCGGTGATGACCGGGCCGATCACGATCTCAGAGGCCGCTCGCGTCGTCACTCTTCGTTTCGCTCCCGCGCACTGAAGTTCTCTTCCAGCAGCTCGAAGCAATCCTTCGACAGGAGGAGGTAGTTGTGCGAAAAGAGGTCGCGAACATTGAGATTGCGAGCAAGGATCGTCTTGGTGCCTGACAAGTTCTCGAACGAGCGGCTGACGACCACATTGGGCGCCGGCAGCACGATTAGTGCCGACTGGTCGAACCCGATCGCAGTCAGCAGGTCCGCCGCCTGCTTGGTCTTGGGCTCATCGAAGACGAAGCTCTCGATCACTCGAACCTGACCGTCGAGCGCCTTCTGGCTCAGGGCCGAACGCAAAGCAAGCCGGCGCATCTGTTTCGGCATGCGCTGTGCGTAGCTGCGCGGATGCGGACCGAACACAGTGCCGCCACCTTTCATGGACGGCTCGCGGATCGAGCCGTGGCGCGCGCGTCCGGTGCCCTTCTGCCGGTAGGGCTTGGCGCCGCCGCCCGAGACCACGCCGCGGGTCTTGGTCGACGCCGTTCCTTGGCGGCCGTTCGCGAGCTGGCGCAGGTAGGCCTGGTGCATGACAGGCATGTTCGGCTTCTCGTCGAACACGGCCTTGGGGAGGTCGACTTCGCCGTTGCGCTCGCCGAGGGCGTCGAAGAATGGCGCCTGGAGCGCGTTGGTCTCAGTCTCCTTGGCGGCTTTCTTCTTCGTGAGCGCCTTCGACTTGGTGGCTGTCTTCGTCCTAATGGGTGTCTTCGCCGCGGGCATCAGACCTTCCTCCCGGTCGGCTTGCCTGCGGGACCCTTGACCTTCACGGGCTTGGTCGATTGCCGGACGAGCACGAGTGCTCCTCTAGCTCCGGGTACTCCGCCCTTGAGCAGGAGCAGGTTCCGCTCGGGGTCCACCCGCACCACTTTGTAGGCGCGCGCCGTGGTCCGTACGTTGCCCATCTGGCCCGACATCTTCAAACCCTTGAAAACGCGGGCCGAGTCCGTGGACCCGATCGCGCCGGGCTGGCGGACGTTCATCGAGCCATGCGACTCCGGGCCGCGACTGAACTTGTGTCTCTTGATGAGGCCCTGGAAGCCCTTGCCCTTTGAGTGTGAGGTGACGTCAACGATTTCACCGGCGCTGAAGATCTCCGCCTTGAGCTCCTGGCCGGCCTCGAGGCCCTCATAGCCGCGAATCTCGACCACATGGCGGTGCGGTTCGAGGTTCGCCTTCTTGAACTCGCCCAGCTCGCCTTTGCTGAGCTTGCGCTCGGCCACGACGTCAAAAGCGATGCGAGCCGCGGCGTAGCCGTCCTTCTCCGCAGTGCGCAGACCCAGCACGCGACACGGGCCGGCCTCGAGCACGGTGACCGCGGTGGTCGTGCCGTCAGGGTTGAACAGCTGGGTCATTCCCAGCTTCTTAGCGAGTAAGCCCTTCATGACTTGATCTCGATGCTCACGCCGGCGGGGAGGCTCAGGCGCATCAGGGCGTCGACCACGCGCGGGTTGGGATCGAGGATGTCGACGATCCGCTTGTGCGTGCGCATCTCGAACTGCTCACGTGAGTCTTTGTCAATGAAGGGTGACCGGATGACCGTCAGCTTGGAAATCTCCGTCGGAAGCGGAATCGGGCCGGCAGTGCGCGCGTTTGTACGGCGGGCGGTGTCAACGATCTTGTCCGCCGCTTGATCCAAGACCCTGTGGTCGTAGGCCTTGAGCCGAATCCGAATCTTTTGCGCCACTTGCTAGCCCTTTTCCTCTTCCTTATATGTTCTGAATGTCGCTTACTTGATGACCTCGGTCGCCACGCCGGCGCCGACGGTCTTCCCACCCTCGCGGATGGCGAAGCGAAGTCCCTGTTCGATGGCGATCGGCTCACCGAGAGTGATCTCCATGACTACGTTGTCGCCTGGCATACACATCTCAACCCCATCCGGCAACTTGACCTCGCCGGTGACGTCGGTGGTGCGCATGTAGAACTGCGGCCGGTAGCCGGTGAGGAATGGCGTGTGACGCCCGCCCTCTTCCTTGGACAGCACATACACCTGCGCGTTGAACTGAGTATGTGGCTTGATCGAACCGGGCTTGGCCAGGACCTGGCCGCGCACGACGTCCTCGCGCTTCACACCGCGCAGCAGTGCGCCGATGTTGTCGCCGGCCTGGCACTCGTCCATGTCCTTGTGGAACATCTCGATGCCCGTGACGACCGTCTTGGTGCTGTTCGGATGGATCCCGATGATCTCGATCTCTTCGTTCCTCTTCAGCTTTCCGCGCTCGACACGCCCGGTGGTTACGGTGCCGCGACCCTCGATCGTGAACACGTCCTCGATCGGCATCAGGAACGGCTTGTCGACGGGCCGCTCCGGCTCCGGGATGTAGGTGTCGACCGCATTCATGAGCTCCATGATCTTGGGCGCCCACTCGGGATCGCCCTCGAGCGCCTTGAGCGCCGAGATACGAACGATCGGGATGTCGTCCCCGGGGTACTCGTACCTGGTGAGGAGTTCGCGGAGGTCGAGCTCCACCAGCTCGATGAACTCCTTGTCGTCGACCATGTCGCACTTGTTGAGCGCAACTACGAGGAACGGCACTCCGACCTGGCGCGCCAGGATGATGTGCTCACGGGTCTGCGGCATGGCGCCGTCGTTGGCGGCCACGACGAGGATGGCGCCGTCCATCTGAGCGGCACCTGTGATCATGTTTTTGATGTAATCCTGGTGCCCCGGGCAGTCCACGTGTGCGTAGTGACGCTTCTCGGTCTCGTACTCCACATGGGTGATCGAGATTGTGATTCCGCGAGCCTTCTCCTCGGGCGCCTTGTCGATCTGGTCGAAGGCCTTGAACTCCGCCAGGCCTTTGTCTGAGAGCACCTTGGTGATGGCAGCCGTCAGCGTCGTCTTGCCGTGGTCGATGTGACCGATCGTCCCGACGTTGAGGTGCGGCTTTGTCCGCTCGAACTTCTTCTTCGCCACTCTTTCCTCCTAATTAACTCCGCGACGTGGTACGGCGGCCCACAGCCTCCGCCAGGTTTCCGGGCATCTCTGCGTAGTGACTGAACTCCATCGAAAAGGTCGCCCGCCCCGAGGTCATCGACCGAAGTTCGGTAGCGTAACCGAACATCTCCGCCAGGGGCACGTGGGCCTTGACGTTCTGCGACGTGCCT
>DATBZP010000021.1:0-57977 GCA_036513135.1 Candidatus Dormiibacterota bacterium
CGATTTCGGCATGATCGGGGTCCGCGACGACGTCGTCAGTAAGGCCGGGCCACTGAGCGAGGAAGAATGGGACGTCATGCGCCGCCACCCTGACATCGGGGCAGACCTGATCGCTCATTATTCTGCGCCTGCCGAGGTGGCCAGCCATCTCGGAGACGCGGATCGAATGCGAGGGTGCGGGCCGCCGATACGACTTGGCTTTCATTGCCGTAATAAGGAGAGGCACTGCCTCTTGCGGCTCCTCAGGAAGCAGCGTTGGCATGCCCCGGGAGTAGAAATAGGGAAGCTGGGCGTCGTGCACGAGGGAAATGAAGAGTCGGGGACGTCCATCTCTCATCCGTACGTCGGAGGCACTCACGTATCCCATTCCCATCGGGCTTGAGCTCATGTCGGCGCCGAAGGGCACAACTACGGCCGCATCCCAGCGAAAGTCAGCGATCCAGCGCTCCAAGCCGATGGTCGCCCAGTCATCGGGCAGTGCCCCAATAACGACGCGATGATTCTCAAGTTCACGCTTGAATGCAGCCGCTCGCGGTCCACATATCCAGTATTGCGGTCCAGTCAAGTCGGTAATCAGCAATACGCGAAGGGATCTGGCCTGACGCGACACGGGATCAGGCTACCTCGTTTTTGTGTGAATCTAACTTCCAGCAGCCCGGATACTCCTCCCGAGCGAGGGCATTATTAACTCGGCTGGCGTGCAGCTTAGTGGGGAGTCCGGTCTCCCTTAACAGCTCGCACAAAGAGGAACAGGGGTAGGCGACGCCAACGTTGGTGGCGCGGATCATCTGATGATGGCTTTCCGACTGGGACTTCGCGAAGCGACTCCACCATCAAACCCGCCTCCTCAAGCGCCCGGAAATACGCCTCTATAGGACGGTGAACGCTGGAGAACGTCATTTCCAGACCACTGCGCGCGACCGTCTCGACATACGTGTGAGCGTCTAGGTAAGAGCCTTGGATTACGAAGGACGCATTGGGATCGAGGCTTGCAAAACGCCCAGCCGAATTGAGTGGGTGAACAATTGCCATGCACAGGTGACCTCCAGGCTCCAATGCCCGCCCCACTTCGCGCACTGCCGATGGCATATCGTCGACGTCTTGAAGCGACATGTAGGCAATGACTAGGTCGCAGCAACCATCAGTGACGGGAAGAGCGGCGGCGTCGGCAACGAGCGCAGGTAGTTCAGGGGACGCTTCGACCGTAGCCCTCATCATCGCCCTCGAAGCATCCAATGCAATGACCTTGTGGCCAATGCCGATGAGGTCGCGGGATACGCGACCCTCACCGCAGCCGACGTCAAGCGTCAGCCGCCCAGGCGCCGGCAAAAGTTGGAAGAACTCGGCTCGACCAAAGCGCCAGTAAGAGTCATGCTCCGGAGCGCGAGCCCAGAGTGTCCACGCCTCAGACTGCTGATCCCATGCTCCTCGCAAGTCGAAGGGATTGCCGGGCTCGGTTCTAACTGGCGCGGAGTCTGAAGCCATTTGAGGTGCGCGATCGCCGCCGCCGACCTCTCGGCGTTCTTGTTGCTGAATCTCCAGAAGGATCAGATGGTGAGGGCGACCGGTCGATGCGGGTAGGGATGCGCTGTCCGGTACCACTTCGAATCCAAAGCGCTCATAGAAGGGCACGGCGTTGTCGCGAGCAGATGCCCACAAAAGTTTCGCACCCATGGACTGCAACCGTCGGAGACCTTCACTCAGAATGGAAGAGCCAATGCCTTCGCGTTGGACCGAGGGGTCGACGGCCATGAACTGCAGCTGAAACGACTCCGGGACTTCAGGTCGAGCAGGGCATGCCTCCCGATAGAAGCTCGAAATTCCGACGACCCTACCGCTTGGATCAACCGCGCCGAGATGCCATGAGTCGGAAGCATCGTCGAGCTCGTAGTGCATGGTCGGCAGGTCTGCACGTCCATCTGCGGATACTGACCGCCGGAGCTCATGAGTCTCCCCTGCCGCGAGTTCTCGGACCTCGAATTTCACATTGGACTCCGAATGTCGCGAAGCCTAGCTGCTAATCGGGATTGGTCTGGATCGTGTCCGCAACAGCCATCTCTGATTACTTCCCGGGGAAATTGTGACCCGGCTGTGACCCGGCGACTACCGGGACAGTCGCGGATCACGGGATTCGTATTCAGAAATTGGTCGGGGGCCCGGGATTTGAACCCGGGGCCTCACGGTCCCGAACCGTGCGCGCTGCCAAACTGCGCCAGCCCCCGACACTTACGCGACGCGCTGCACGCTGCGCGCCCGACCGAAGGTGTGATTCTACCGGCCGATCGGGTCCACCACGGTCTTGGCTTCCATCAGCGTGGCGGTCGCATCGGCGATTCGGGAGCCGTCGTCCCGGTTCTCGATCACGGCTGATGCGTACACCAGGGATCGCCTGACCTTCTCCACCTTGCCCGCCACCCGGACCGCTTCGCCCAACTTCAACGGCCGGCGGTAGCTCACCTGCAGCCGCCCGGTCACCCCCGGGTGCCCGGCGTGCCACGCCGCCCAGCCCACAGCTTCGTCCAGCATCAGAGCCATGATGCCGCCGTGGGCCATTCCCGCCCAGCTCTGAAACTTGTCCGGCACCACGAACTCAGCGACCGATCCGGACGGTCCCGGCACAAAGACCAGGCGCAGCCCGTCGAGGTTTAGTGGGCCGCAGCCAAAGCAGTGACCGTCAAACCTGACTTCCATCTCGTCAGCCGCGACAGTTCCAGGTCCCGGTGATGTGCTGCGAGGCGACCTTGCCGGTGGTGGCATTGGTCAACGTTGCATCAATGGTGCCCGATTGCTGACTGCGATCGATCGTGAACGTGATTTTGTCCCCAGCTCGGCTTTGCCAGACCTTGGAAATGTCCGCGCTGTGCATCTCGACGATGGCTGCATTGTTGAGATAAGTGCCCGGCCCGCTGAAGTTGGCGACCTCGATAACGACCCCCCAGACCTGCCCACTTGAATCGAGAGTTCCATAGAACGTGTCCGCCCATTTCTCTCCGGTATGGGTTTTCGAACCCGTGCAGTCGCTTGTCTGGTCGGTTGTGTCCGCGACGATTCCTGACATCTGGCCCGGCACATCTCCGGTGAACGTCAGACCCTGTGTCCAATTCCCCTGGGCGATCACGGGCGACGGCGAAGGCACCGTTTTGACGGTTGTCTGAGCGCAGGCGGTGGCTAGGACGATGAGGGCGACGATGCCCACGACCCGGAGCATGTGGTCGAATGTTAGCCGTGGCAGCCGGCTCGGAACAGCTCACCCGGGCCATGCGAGCTCTAGAGGCCGCCTTTCTGATCGGGGTCGAGGGTGTGACCGAGGTCTGGCTCGTTCGCCACGCGGACTGTTATCAGGACCTCGTCGATACGGCTGATCCGCCGCTCAGCGCGCTCGGCCGCGACCAGGCAACCCGCCTCGCCGAGCGCGTGCGGCGGATGCAGCCCACTGCTGTTTACTCGAGTCCCTATCGGCGCGCGATGGAGACCGCGAAGGCGATCAGCGATGACGTGCGCGTCGACGACCGGCTGATTGAAATGGCGCTCGACGTAAACGAGGACGGGTCGTTGGACTTCCGCGAGCCGCCCTCGGGCGTGGTCGAACGGATGCGCGCGGTGGTCGACGAAATCGCCCAGCGACACCCTGGCCAGCGCGTCGTGGCCGTCAGCCATGGCGCGGCGCTCATGGCCTACCTCACCGATGTGCTGCGCCTCGAGCCAGGTCAGCTTCGTATGTATCCGTACTACACGAGCATCAGCGTCGTCAGGGTCCTCGGCGAACACCGCTTGGTCGGCGCCCTCGGCGACGTGGCGCACCTCGAATGAGCGAGCAGATCCGTCACGACCTCGAGTCCGAATGCCGGCACAGGCTCGGCCGGCCCGAGCTGCGCGTGATCGCCATCGAGGCGATACCTGAAGGCCATTCCGGCTTCACCTATTTCGTCACGGTTGAAGACGGCGAAGGCCCTGAGCGCTACGTGCTTCGCCTTCCCCCGCCCGGAGCGCGCATCGCCGGACCGGCGGATGTCGTCAGGCAGGGCCGGATCATGTCCGCCCTGCACGCCGCGGGCCTCCCCACTCCAAAGATCCCGGCGATGAGCACGGAAGCGGTTATCGACGGCCGCCCATTCATCCTCATGGAAGCCATCGAAGGAACGCGTATCGAAAAAGCCGCGACCGAGCAGAAGGCGCTCGACATCGCAGCGTCCGCGGTCGGCGTCCTCAAGCGCCTCCACGCGCTGCCGCTCGATAAAACCGGGATCGGCGACGAGGAATCCGTCGGCCTGCAAGCCGAGATGATGCGCTGGGCAATGCTCATGCAGCGGGCCCCGGAGGAGCTCACGATCCGTGCCGGCGAGCTCGGCGGCTTGCTGTCCGTCCAGCTGCCGGTCGAACGAGCTCCGACGCTTGTCCATGGTGACTATCACTACGGAAACATGCTTTTCCGAGGACCGGAGGTCGTCGCGGTCCTCGACTGGGAGATCGCACAGGTCGGCCAGCCGCTGCTCGACCTCGGCTGTCTGTGCATCGTCTCCATCCGCCGCCAGTACCAGGGTGCGCCCAACCCGGGCGGAGCGATCGACGTCTCGATCGACGATCTGTACCGCCTGTATGGCGCCGATCCCGAGGAGATGCGGTGGTTCGCCGCGATGAGCCTGTACAAGTACGCATCGATCTTCGGCTACAACCTCATGCTTCACCGTCGCGGCAAGCGTCCGGATCCCATGTACGAAGGGCTGACGACTACCATCGTCGGCATGATCAACGAGGGCATCCAGCTTCTCGATCGCGGGGTTTAGTTGAGGGGTCCCCGCGAACTCACGGCGCAGCCTCAGAGTTCGTGGGGTTCTAGGAGGCTCATATGACCTGGGATTTCTCGACCGAACCGGAGTTCGAAGCCAAGCTCGAATGGATGCGTGGCTTCATGCGCGACGAGGTCTACCCGATCGAGGTGCTGCAGGCTGACGAGGCCGGGTTCATGCGCGCGATCCGTCCTCTACAACAGGAGGTCAAGCAGCGAAAGCTGTGGGCCACACACCTTCCGCCTGAGCTTGGCGGCCAGGGCTACGGCCAGGTGAAGCTGGGCCTTATGCACGAGATCGAGGGCGCTTCGATGTGGGGTCCCATCGTCTTCGGCAACCAGGCTCCCGACTCCGGCAACTCCGAGGTCCTCGCCCACTTCGGAAACGAGGCGCAAAAGAAGCGGTGGCTCCACCCGCTGCTGGACGGAAAGATGCGCTCCGGGTTTTCGATGACCGAGCCGAACACCGCCGGCTCAGACCCAACGCTCCTCTCGAGCACCGCCGTCCTCGACGGCGACGAGTGGGTGATCAACGGCCACAAGTGGTTCACGTCCAACGGCATGATTGCCGACTTCCTGATCGCGATGGTCGTCACCGAGCCGGACGCGGGGCCGTATCAACGCGCTTCGATGATCATCGTCCCGGGTGACACGCCCGGCCTCAAGAAGATCCGCAACGTCGAGACGATGGGCGGTGGCGACCACTTCGGGTACGGCCACGCCGAGATCATCTACGACAACGTCCGTGTGCCAAAGGACAACCTTGTCGGCGAGCGCGGCCAGGGCTTCCTCATCGCTCAGGCGCGGCTTGGTCCCGGCCGCATACATCACTGCATGCGCTGGCTCGGCCAGGCGCGCCGAGCCTTCGACATGCTGTGCGAGCGGGCGCTGCAGCGGGAGGCGTTCGGCAAGAAGCTGGCCGGCCACGAAACGGTCCAGAGCTGGATTGCGGACTCGGCCGCCGAGATGTCGGCGGCACGCTTGATGACGCTTCACGCGGCCTGGGTGATCGACACCGAGGGTGCGGCTGCGGCCCGCAAGGAGATATCGATGATCAAGTTCTTCGGTGCGAAGGTCCTGCACGACGTGATCGACCGCGCCATCCAGGTCAACGGATCCCTCGGCTATTCGTCCGACCTGCCGCTCGAAGAGATGTACCGGCATGCGCGTGCTGCGCGGATCTACGACGGCCCCGACGAGGTCCACCGCGTCTCGGTGGCGCGGCAGATCCTGGCGGGCTACAAGGCGCCCAAGGGCATCTGGCCGAGCGAGCACATCCCAACCAGACGTGAGGCCGCGCAACGCAAGTTCGCATCGCTCTTGGAAGCGGCCACCACCGATGCCTGAGAAGACGACCAGAAAACCGACCGCCAAGAAACCGAAGAAGAAGGCCGCGGCGCCGGATTATCTCGTCCACAACGTGGCGGCCTGGACCAAATCCAACGCTCGTTACACGGGCGGTAGCGCACGCGAGTCATGGAGTCAGGAGCCACATTGGGGCCCCTTCAAAGTGCCCGAAGCCGACCTCAAGGCACTGCCGGAGGTTCGAGGGCTCGATGTCATCGAGCTCGGGTGCGGCACCGCGTACTGGGCTGCCTGGCTCAAGAGGCGCGGCGCGCGCCGCGTTGTAGGCGTCGACATAACGCCCGCGCAGCTCGCCACCGCGCGCGAGCTGGACCGTGAGTTCGGGTTGGGGATCGAGCTCATCGAGGCCAATGCAGAGGACGTGCCGCTGCCCGATGCCACGTTCGACCTCGCGTTTTCGGAGTACGGCGCATCCCTCTGGTGCGACCCCTACCGCTGGATCCCCGAGGCTGCGCGTCTGCTACGCCCGGGCGGCCAGCTGATGTTCATGCGCAACAGCACTGTGCAAATCCTGTGCTCGCCCGACGACGGCGACCTGGGCGAGCGGCTGGTCCGCCCCCAGAAAGGCATGCACCGGTTCGACTGGACGGATGAAGGCAAACCGGAGACCGTGTTTCATATCAGCGGATCTGACATGTTCCAGCTCTTGCTCAAGACCGGATTCGAAGTCGTCGACTTCCGCGAGGTCTTCGCGCAGGACGACGCGGTCAATCACCCGTACTACCAGTGGGTGCCGGCGAAGTGGGCGAAGCTCTGGCCGTCCGAGGAGATATGGCGCGCGCGAAAGCGCTAGGTCGTGCGGCGGGCGAAGATGCTCCGGTAGCTGCTTCCGACCACGAACGCGATGAGCATCAGCAGCAAGTGCGCCGGCGAAAAAAACAGCACCTCGAAGCTCAATCCGTCAGCCCCGGTGCTGCCCCGGAAGGGACCAAAGCCAGGCCAGAACTCGAACGAGTAGCTGCCGCCATGCGAGCCTCCCGCGGCGACCCCGGCGTGAAAAGCGATCAGCAGGGCAAAGCCAAGCGCTTCTATTGCCGCGTACGTGATGATCGCCCACAACGACCCTGCCTGGAAGTCGAACCTCCCTCGGTACAGCTCGAGGTACGAGGAGGCCAGCGCGCGGAGGTCGCCTAGCTGCCGGATCGCGTTGGCGGCCCCGACCTGCTGCGATGCATCGATGAGATTGGATCGCAGCTCGCTGCGGATCTGGCGCCGCTTGGCCATGGGCACGCGCCCGTCGAGCACCCAGTCCACGCGCCTGACCGCACCCTCGATTCGCATTCGGTCTTTCGTGGTCAGCGCCCCCTCGTTCATGGCAATGCCTCCTTGGGCTTTGCGGGTACTGGTTTGGACAGGATCGGCTCGAGGGCACGGACCAGGCTTTGCCAGGCCCGCTCGATGTGCTCGAGGGCGGCGTAGCCGGTGGCCGAGAGGCGGTAGTACTTGCGGGCGGCTCCCGAGGACGAGGCCACCAGCCTCGAGGTGACGTGGCCGTCTCGCTCGAGCCTGCCGAGGGCCGGGTAGACCGAGCCGTCCTGCACCTCGGTGAGGCCGAGCCCGTGCAGTTGTGTTACGAGCTCGTAGCCGTAGGACTCACGTTCGGCGAGCAGGCGCATGAGCGCCAGGGACAGGACCCCTTTCAGGAGCTGGCTGTCGTGAACTCCGTCCTCGGGCATGGGGTGAATATAGCACGGTAGCTGACTATGTCAAGTACCTGAGTTAGTCGCGATCGAGTTCTGGACCTAGGGCACAGACTCCGCCAGGTGCAAGCGATCCCAGTCCGAGTAGGGACCGTTGACGTGGATGATCCGCTTCAGCCCCGCCTGCTCCAGCAGGCTCGCTGCTATCCCGGCCCTATAGCCGGAGGCACAATAGGCGGCGACCGGTGCCTCGGGAGGAATCTCTCCGGCATGGTGCGGAACGTCGGGAACGTACAGGTGGACCGACCCGGGGACGTGGCCGGCCGCCCATTCATGCTCGTCCCGGGTGTCGACCACCGTCATCGGCTCCGCGCTCAAGATCCAGTCCGCCATGTCTTCGACGTCCACGGTTTCGAAGGTGGATAGCGACCGCCCGCTCGACCGCCATGCGTCCATGCCGCCGTCAAGGGCGCCGGCGACGCTGTCGAACCCGATGCGATGCAGCTGAAGGAGCGCTTCACGGTGCTGCGGGTCGGTGCCGCCGGCAAGCACGATGGGCCGGGTACGCGGGATCAGCCATCCCACCCAGGCGCTGAACGGACCGTCCAGGCCGACGCTGTAGCTGCCGGGGATGTGGCCGCCGTCATAGTGGCGCCCTTGGCGCACGTCGACGACCGCGGCGCCTTCGGTCATCAGCCGGCCAACCTCCGAGGCGCTCAACTTCGTAGGCGGCGCAGGCCTGCGCCCGAGCAACGGAGCGCCTTCGCGGTTGATGCCGGCCATATCCCGGTAGTAGGCGGGATAGCGCTGCTGGTTGAGGACCCGAGCGAGGAACGGCATCACCTCGGTGGTCAGAAAGAATGGATTCGTCGATCGCTCGCGGCCGAGCGTGGTCTCGTGCCCGCTTCCGCCGCCTGTGCCGCAGAACGACCCGCTGCCGTGCGTCGGATACACCGCGATGTCGTCAGGCAGGCCACGGAGCCGGACCTGCAGCGTGCGCAGCGCCTCGAGCGCGAGGTGGACCGCGAGGTGCGGCCCGAAGAGGTCGGTCCGTGCGATCGCGCCGACCATTACGGCACCACCCGAAAAGAGGGCGCGCGGCCGGTCTCCCTCCACCAGCAGGTAGCTTTTGTGGTCGGGCGTGTGGCCCGGAGTGTGGAGCGCCTGCAGCGTCAACCCGCCTACGGCGACCTCGTGCCCCGAGTCAATCTCGCCGATCGCGGTGCCTGCCTCAGCCTCCAGCTCACGCCGGCCGGAGACGAAATCGTTGTGGAGGTGAGTATCGAGCGCGTGCGTGAGCTTGATGCCGAGCGCGTCGGCGCGGCTCAGGTATCCGTCGATGTCGCGAAGGGGATCGACGACAAGCCCGACGCCGCGGTCGGGGTCCGCGACGAGGAAGCTCGCGTTCCCGAGCTCAGGCGCCGGAAACGCCTCGACCGTGAACACTCGATCAGCCAAGGGAGATCGGCGCGGTTGTCAAGAGCACCCAGATCGTGACCAGCGAGACTGCAATCGCTCCGCCGTAGAAGATGACCTGCGCTGGGACGCTCTTGGCCCCCGCCACGCCAAGGTCGACGAGCAGGTAGCGCAAGCGGTGCGCGAAAAGGAAGAACGGCACCGCGATCAGGACCAGGAGGTACAGCTTCACGATCGGGTTGCCCAGGATGCGTATCCACGTGTCGTAGTGGCGGTCCACCACGGGCACGATGCCGAGCGGTCCGAGAATCCCCTGGACGAGGATGTGAACCGGGATCAACAACGCGGCCAAGACGCCTCCCTGCGAGAACATGAACCACCAGAAGAGGTGCATCAGGGCGGGCCTTTGTTTGTGTGCGACTTCCGCGCTCATCTCAAGGGTTTCCCCCCCGGCTAGCGGGGAGGTGTGCTTGCGCCCTCATCTTGCAAACCCGATCAGCACCGCGCCGATCACGATCGAGGCCACCGCCCACTGGCCAAACATCGCAAGAACCACGAGCCGCGGCGGGACGGGCCGGCCCATGACCTTCGGGTGAAGGATTACTCCGGCCAGGCTGAGAAAAGTCACGCTGTGATACAGGGCGAACAAAAGGCAGATCACGCTGAAGATGACGAATGCGATGGAGCTGTGTGGCACGTAGCCCGCAGATCCAGCGCCAGCCCGCTTTATCTCGACCAGGAACCACAGGAGCCACAGCGCCATCGGCAGGGCGGTGAACTCGCGAACGAAGTACAGAAGGTAGTGACGCTTGCGCGTCCACCACGCGGCGGGCATAGACCACCTGTAGCTGCGGGTGGCCGCCTGCGTGGAGTTGTGCGCCTGTGCCGTCAAGGCTCGCGGTTTCCGTACGGGAGCAGAAAGCGCATCGTCGTGTCGAGCTTGGTCTGCTGGATCGCCTTCGCCGGGTCGACTCCTTTGGGGCACACGACCGAACATTCACCGACGAAGCTGCACTCCCAGATGCCTTCGGAGTCCGCGATCACAGGCAACCTCTCCTTGAGTCCCTGGTCGCGCGAATCGAGGTTGTAGCGTCGCGCGAGCGCGATCGCGGCAGGCCCGAGAAACTCATCGTTGAGTCCGTACACCGGACAGGCCGCGTAACAGAGCATGCAGTTGATGCACTGGCTGAACTGCCTGAAGTCATCGATCTGCGAAGTGGTCTGGCGATGCTCTCCCGCACCCAGTGGAATCTCCTGCTTGCGGATGATCCACGGCTTGATGGACTTCAGCTTGTGCATGAAGTCCTCCATGTCGATGACCAGGTCGCGGATGATCGGAAAGTTGCTGAGCGGCTCGACGATGACGGGCTTCGGCCAGTAATCGCGCAGAAACGCATTGCAAGTGAGCTTCGGTGTGCCGTTGACCATCATCCCGCAGCTTCCGCAGATGCCCATGCGGCAGGACCAGCGATAGCTCAGGGTGCCGTCGACGTGGGCCTTGATGTAGTTGAGCCCGTCGAGGACGACCATGCTTTCGTCGGGGAACGGGATGTCGTATGACTGCAGGCGAGGCGCCGAGTCCTTGTCGGGATCGAACCGCGTCGCCATGATGGTGATCCGCTTCTCAGCCAACTGAATCTCCTCTAGTCCTAGTACGTACGCGCCTGTGGTTTGAAGTTCGTGATGTGGACGTCGCGGTATTCCAGACGCGGGCGCGCGCTCTCGCTCGCACGACTGAAGGCGACCGTGTGCTTCAGGTACTTCTCGTCATTCCGCTCGGGGAAGTCCCGCCGCGCGTGCGCTCCACGCGACTCCTCACGCGCCAGGGCCGAAGCGACGATCGACTGGCTCACTTCAAGCATGAAATCGAGCTCCAGGGCCGCGGTGAGCTCGGTGTTGAACGTGCGGCTCGAGTCCTCGATCTTGATGCGCTCGAATCTTTCGCGAAGCCCGCCAAGCTGCTCCGTGAGCTTGTCCAGCCCCTCGCGTGTGCGGAACACGCCGGCACCGGCGTCCATGTCCCGCTGCATCTCCTCCCGGATGGTGCCAATCCGCTCCTCCCCACCGGTCTTCTCCAGGTACGCCGACTCGACCCGACGCGCCTCGTCCCACAGCATTGCGTCGATCGGGTTGGTTGCAACCGCGCTTACCGAGCTCGCGTACGCGCTGGCCGCCCTTCCGGCTGCCGCGCCGAAGACAAGGCACTCTGACAGCGAGTTGGAGCCCAACCGATTTCCGCCGTTGAGGCCGACGTTGGCGCACTCACCGGCGGCGTAGAGGCCGGGGATGGCCGTAGCACACGAGATATCCGCGTCGACCCCGCCCATCATGTAGTGCTGCACAGGGCGCACGGGTATGGGCTCGTGGACGATGTCGATGCCCACGAACTCGCGGCCAAGCTCGCGCATGAACGGCAGCTTGCGATCGATCAGGTCCTCGCCGAGGTGCCGGACGTCAAGGTGCATGTACTTGCCATGCGGCCCCTCGAAGCCGCGGCCTTCTTCAAACTCGACGGTCATGGCTCGCGAGATGATGTCGCGCGGCCCCAGCTCCATCTTGTTGGGCACGTACCGCTTGAGGAAGCGCTCGCCTTCGCTGTTGGTGAGGTAACCGCCCTCTCCCCTCACCGCTTCAGTGATGAGGATGCCGGTGAACGGCAGCCCGGTCGGATGGAACTGGACCATCTCCATGTCCTTCAAGCCGACCCCGGCGCGATAAGCGAGCGCCATTCCGTCGCCGGTGCAGATGTTGCCATTGGTCGTGAATGCATAGACGCGACCCAGACCTCCCGTGGCCAGGATCACGGCCTTCGCCGTGATCGCGTCGAACCGCCCGGAGCGCTGGTCGAGGGCAATCACGCCCACGCAGCGCGAGCCCTCGATGAGCAGCTTGGTGACAAAGGCCTCGTCATGGCGGTGAATCTGCTTGTACTTGAGCGAGGTCTGAAACACCGTGTGGAGCATGTGGAAGCCGCTCTTGTCGGCGGCGAAGCAGGTGCGCCAGGTCGTCATCCCGCCGAAGGGCCGGACGGAGATCTTGCCGTCCGGATCTCGGCTCCATGGGCAGCCCCAGTGCTCCATCTGGATCACTTCGATGGGCGCCTCGCGCACAAATGCCTCGACCACCTCCTGGTCGGCCAGGTAGTCCGAGCCCTTGATTGTGTCGTAGGCGTGGGTCTCGTACGAGTCCTCTGGCCGCAGGACGGCGGCGGCGCCGCCTTCGGCGGACACGGTATGGCTGCGCATCGGGTAGACCTTGGAGACCATCCCGACCTTGATGCGCGGATTCGTCTCCACGGCGGCTATCGCTGCCCTGAGGCCGGCCAGCCCTCCGCCGACCACCAGGACGTCGTAGCTCTCCACTTGCCAGTTGATTCTATTTGGACACGAGAATTGACCGCCTTTCGGGCCCACACGAACTCATGGCGTAGCCTCAGAGTTCGTGGGGCAAATGAGCGTCCCCTTCTGGAAGCCGCCGTCAGAGAGCTATCCAGGGCTGCTGCCCGACCGCGCCGACGTGCTGGTCATCGGCGGCGGGATCGCCGGCACGAGCCTGATGCACCATCTCGCCAAGCGCCGCTTCAGCGCCGTCCTGGTCGAGCGCCACCATCTCGCCGCCGGCGCAAGCGGACGCAACGCGGGATTCCTCCTCGCCGGCGTGGCGGACTGCTATGCCGAGGCGGTGCGCATCTTCGGGCGCGAGAAGGCGCGTGAGGTGTGGCACACCACGAATGAGAACCATGACCGGATGCTCGAGGCCGTCGAGCGTGACGACGTTGGTCACCGCCGGCTCGGCAGCATGACCCTCGCCTCAGGCGATGAGGAACGTGCCCGGCTCGAAGAGTCCGGGCAGCTGCTGCGCGACGATGGATTCGAAGCGCGCTGGGACGGCCGGGGCCTGCTGAACCCACGCGACGGCGAGGTCAATCCCGCGGCGCTGGTGGGCGCGCTCGCACGGCGTTCCAGAGCAGGCGCGATCCTCGAAGGCGTCGAGGTCACGGCGATCGAACCAGCCGGCGCCGAGGTGACGGTGCGCGCCGGCGAACGTGAGTGCCGCGCCGGCGCCGTCATCCTCGCCACCAACGCATACACGCCACTCTTGCTGCCGCAGGTGAAGATCCAGCCGACGCGAGCCCAGATGCTCGCCTCCGCACCGATCTCCAGGTCCGTGTGCGACATGCCGACTTACTCGCATTTCGGATATCGCTACTGGCGGCAGCTGCCCAGTGGCGAGGTCTTGATCGGCGGCTGGCGCGACACCGCGTTAGCCGATGAGATCAGCTCCGACGACGAGCCGACTCCGCAGATCCAGGAGCACCTCGACCGCCGGCTGGCTGAGATGACCGCCGGGAGCCAGGCCACGCACCGCTGGGCCGGGATCATGGGGTTCACCGAGTCGGGCCTCCCGCTGGTCGGGCCGGTGGACGGAGTGCGAAACGTGTATACCTGCGCCGGCTTCAACGGCCACGGGATGGGCTTCGCGTTCATGAGCGCTAAGCAGCTGGTCGAATCTCTCTAGCAAGTTTGTGTCCCCCCACCCCCGCCTTCGGCGGGACCTCCCCGGCAAGCGGGGAGGGAATTAGTCCGGTCCCCCCACCCCCGCCTTCGGCGGGACCTCCCCGGCAAGCGGGAGGTGCCAAGTTGGGTCCCCCCATCCGGCGCTGCGCGCCACCTTCCCCGGCGAGCGGGGAAGTGAGGAGGAAATTAGTCCGAGTCCCCCCACCCCCGCCTTCGGCGGGACCTCCCCGGCAAGCGGGGAGGAAACTTGACTGCTAGGCGGGGAGGGAACGCAGCAGGAAATCGATCCAGTTGCCGCCCATCACGCCTTCGACCTGGGCGCGATTGAAGTGGCCGCGCAAGCGCCCGGCAAGCTCTTTCAGCTCGCCCAGGTCGCCCATGGGCGCATATCTCGAATCGAATCCTCCGTCGAGGTCGGTGCCGAGACCCACACGCTCGGGACCGCCGGCGGCTCGCGCCAGGTGCAGCACGTGCCGGACGACGTCATCCAGTGTCGCGCGTCCCGACGACCTCAGGTGGTGCTGATAGAAGCTGACGCCGAGGACGCCGTCCCGGCGAGCCACCTCTTTGGCGGTCGCGTCGGTGATCTGCCGGTCGCCCGGCACGAGCGCCCGAGCGTTGCTGTGCGAGGCCATGATCGGCCCGCGCCACAGGGCAAATGCGTCGGCCACCGCCTGGTCGGCCATGTGACTCAGGTCGAGGATCACGCGCTTGCGGCGCATCGCTTTCAGCAGCTGCGCGCCAAGCTCGCTAAGGCCGCCCGGCGCGCCGGTTCCGCCGCTGTATCGCGTCGCGCCCCACGCGGGCCCGATGATGCGCACGCCCATGCCGGTCCAGGCGCCGAGCTGGGATGGGGTTTCCACCGGGTCGGCGCCTTCCATGAGCAGAACCGCGGCGAGCCGCCCCCTTCTCCATCCGCCCAGGTAAGCCTCGAGCTCGGCTTTGTCGCCGATCAGCTGCAGGCCACAGCTGCGGTAGTAGTTGACCTCGGCCGTGGCCATGATGTGCGCCTCGTGGGCGTTCTCGTAAACAAAACGCGTACGCATCGCGCGCCCCGCGCGGGCGGGGGCCGTGTACAGCGTCGCGAAAACCAGGCCGACACCGGCGGTGATGAGGGATGAGCGGCTGACCAGGTAGCCGGGCGCCGGCGGCGCGAGAAAGCCACGCCCGGCCGAGATCGCGTTCCAACCGATATCCAGGTGGGCGTCGACGATCACACCCCGGAGAATACTTGACCCCAGAACCCTGTATGTGGTAATAATGTAGCTATTCACTATGAAGCCATCTGAATTCACCGAGGTAACCGATGCCAAGATCGGGCACGAGCTCGCCCGCGACGAGGACGGAAGGCTGTACAGCGTCGGAATGCGCGAGCTGTTTCAGGCGCTGGAAGTCGACATGAGCGCGGTCGAGGCTCTGGCCGCCCTTCGGATCGCCGGGCGCGCGCTCCACCATCTGCAAGAACGATGGGCCGAGACGTACGGCCTCAGCGAAGGCCGCCTTGGCGTGCTGTTCCGCCTCTACCGGCAAGGCGCCTGCCCCCTGGGCGACCTGGCCGGTGACCTCGATTCGACGCCCCGCAACATCACCGGCCTGGTCGACCACCTCGAGCGAGACGGTCTCGTCGAGCGGGTGCCCGACCCGGACGACCGGCGTTCCGTGCGCGCAAACCTGACCGCTGCCGGCCGAGTTCGGATCGAGTCGATCTGGAAAGAAGGCCTGGAGCACCAGCACGAGGTGGTGGATGGCATGAGCAAGGACGACCTGGCGCAGCTGCGACATCTGTGCCTACAGCTGGTGGAGAACGCCAGAAAGGAACTGGGGAAATGACCGAAGGACTATCTCGCCAGCGACTCATCCTGGCGACCGCCGGGACGATGCTGGCACTGCTGCTGGCCGCCCTCGACCAGACCATCGTCGGCACGGCCATCCCGCGCATCGTGTCCGAGCTCAACGGGCTCGACCGGCTGGCCTGGGTGACGACCGCCTACCTGGTCACCTCCACCACGATGACGCCGATCGCAGGGAAGCTTGGCGACCTGTTCGGCCGCAAGCCGTTCTTGCTCGCCGGCATGATCGGCTTCGTCATCGCCTCGGCGTTCTGCGGCCTGGCCCAGGACATGACGCAGCTCATCGTTTTCCGCGGCATCCAGGGCATCTTCGGCGGCGTGCTGTTCGCGACCGTGTTCACCGTCATCGGAGATCTCTTCCCGCCCGCGCAGAGGGCCCGAGCACAGGGCCTCTTCGGCGCCGTGTTCGGCCTTGCCTCCATCGTCGGCCCGACCCTCGGCGGGTTCATCACCGACCACTGGAGCTGGCGCTGGGTGTTTGAGGTGAACATCCCCGTCGGAATCATCGCGGTCGCTGTCGTGGTGGCCGGACTTCCCTACGTCAAATCAAAGGCTTCGTGGCGCGACATCGACTTCTGGGGCGCGGCGACCCTTGCTGCCGGGGTGGTTCCCCTCCTGATCGCGCTCACGATCACCCGCGACCACGCGTGGACGTCGCCCCAGGTCATGGGCCTGCTCGCCCTGGCAGTGGTGATGCTGGTGGCGTTCGTCGCCATCGAGGGCCGCGTCGAGCACCCGATCGTCCCGCTGGAGCTCTTCAAGAACTCCACGTTCTCGGTCAGCATGCTGGTCGGGTTCCTGACCGCATTCGGCATGTTCGGCTCGATCCTGTTCACACCGCTGGTGTTCCAGGGCGTCCTCGGTATCAGCGCGACCAACTCAGGCGCCCTGATCACCCCGATGATGTTCGGCCTGATCGGAGCGAGCACGCTGACCGGGTTCCTGATGCGGCGGATCAAGTACTACCGGTACCTGGGCACCGTGGGCGTGGCCGTGATGATCTTCGGCATGTGGCTGCTCTCGCAGATCACGCCGGCATCGGCCGAGTGGCACGTTGTGGCCGACCTGATCGTGGTCGGCCTCGGCATCGGCACGACGTTCCCGCTGTACCTGACCGCGGTGCAGACCGCGCTTCCCCGCCGATACCTTGGCGTCGCCTCGAGCCAGATCCAGTTCTGGCGCAACCTGGGCGGCACGGTCGGTAGCGCCATCCTCGGCGCGGTCCTGGCCAACCGCCTGCCCGACTACCTCAAGACCCGGGTCGCCGACCTCAACCTGCCGGCACAGGTGGTGAGCAACCTGCCCAAGGGTGGCAGCGCGAACTCGATCCTGGACCCGACGCTGCTGGCCAAGCTCCCACCGGCCTTCGTGCACGCCATCCGCCTGGCCCTATCGGACACGCTGCACGACATCTACGTCTTCGCGGCGTTGATCCTGGTGGTCGCGCTTGTCTCAACCGTATTCATGAAAGAGGTGCCCCTGACCGGGGCTCGAGCCGAGTTTGGCTTCGACGAGGCCGAGGACATCATGGATGAGACCCAGCGGGAGGAGGCGGCACTCACCGCTTAACGCCCCGCAGCTTCAAAGGACCTTCTCCAAACTCAGCTCAGGCGCGCTAGAATCGCCACCGCAACGCTGGAGGGGTAGACCGGCCACTGCCGTCCGGGCCTCTGAGCGAGAAACTAGGGGAGGCCAGACGGTGAGTTTCGTGGATCGGACCTTGACGTGTCGCGACTGCGGGCGGGAATTTCTTTTCACGGCTGGGGAGCAGGAGTTCTACCAGACGCGTGGGCTCCAGAACGAACCGCGGCGTTGCCCGGAGTGCCGGGCGGCCCGCAGGACGTCGGAGGGAAACGGGCGGTCGAGGGTCATGCATGATGTGATCTGCTCGAACTGCGGAAAGCAGACCCAGGTGCCGTTCGTGCCGACGGGCGCGAGGCCGGTGTACTGCCTGGACTGCTTCCAGACCGCAGGCCGGCGCTAGAAATCACGAGCTGAGCGTTGGGGGGCAGCCGAGCTGAGCTCGGCTGCAACCGGCGCGCTAGGCGATCGCGATCGGGCGGACCGGCGAGCCTGTGGCGCCGCGCATCTTCAGCGGCAAACACACGAACCCGAATTCGTGCACGCCGGCTGCGGCCAGCTCCTCGAGGTTCAGGTTCTCGATGATCGGGATCCCAGCCCGGACCAGCAGCAGCACGTGGCCAGGCAGCGTCACGCCCAGCTCCGGGTCGGTGGGACCGATCACGTCCCACGCCAAATTGTCGGCGCCCACCGCGCTCACCTTCTTCTCGATGAGCCAGCGCGATCCGGCGGCGCTGACCCCCGCCCCTCGCAGGTATTCGGCCGGCTCCGACCAGAGCGCTCCGTAGCCGGTCCTGACGAGCACCACGTCGCCCGCCCTGACCTCGACGCGGGCGCCGGCAGCGGCGTGCTCGAGCTCCTCGGCGGTGACCGAATGCTCGGGCGCGAGGCGCTCATTTCCGGCCACGTCGAGCAGCACTCCTCGAGCCACCAGGGGCGCCATCGTCTCGATGCCGAGGACGCGAAACCCCGCCGACGTCTGTACCCCGCTGTCGACATGTACGCCCCCGTGCAGGGTCAGGTTCTCAGCCTGGTGCGCCAGCGCATCGATGTGAGTGCCCGAGTGCTCGGGCATGACGACGATGCCCGAGGCGCCAGTGCGCGCCTCGGCGGCACCGCGCGCGTGATGGCGGTGCAGGAAGTAGTTGAAGCCGGGCTGGTGAGCCGGGTGCGACGGGGCGCCCGCGTACCGAAGCTGTTCGAGGTCGAAGACACGGGCGGACCCCAGAGCTTCGAGAATGCCCGGCACGCTTCCTTGCTTGCTTACTCGCGGTAGCGGTAGACGATGCGGCCGCGCGTCAGGTCGTACGGCGAGAGCTCGACGCGGATGCGATCGCCCGGCGTGATCCGGATGAAGTAGCGGCGCATGCGGCCGGCCGCGTAAGCGATCAGCTTGTGCCCGCCCTCGATCTCGACCTCGAACATAGCGTTGGGCAGCGCCTGGGCGACGACTGCGTCCATCACGACAGCCGCCTCCTTCTGGCCGCCATCGTCCTTATCCGGCTTGCTCGCCTTCGGGGGTCGCCTCGGACCCCTGCGTTGACTCTTGAACTTTCCCAAGACTCGTGCAGTCTAAAGGGGCCGGGTGCCGGACGCGAGGCGCGCCTCGATCGCCGATGCCACCTCGGCGGACAACAGGTCGACGGCAACAAGGCGACGAAGCATCTCCAGCCAACGCCCGTTCTTCCGCACAGCCTCGGCGATAAGGACGCATCCGCCTTCGATGTCACCAGCGCCGGCCATGGTGGTCCCAGCCATGAATCGAAGCTCGATCATCTCCGGCGCGATGGAGAGAGCCTCCTGGAGCTTGCCGATCGCCGCACTCATGTCGCCCTTCGCCTCGAGGTCGTCGGCATCGCCGGCCGTCATGTAAGCGCGCTTGATTCGCAGGAGCCGGCGAAGCTCGGGCAGCGGCTCTGGCGCGTCTTCAACGCGAAGGTCGATGATCCTGTCATCCCAGGGGCGCCCAGTCCCGACACCGGCAACCACCAGCATCGCCGCCGATTGCTTGCCACGGATGTCTCCACCTTCAGCCTCGGCGGCGTCGAGCGCCGCAATCATTCGCTCCGCCAGCGGAGCATTGGTCGTCGTATATGCGTCGGCCATCGCGGCCCAGACCGTGTCCTTCTCCATGAGGTTGGCCTGGCAGCTGAAACCGTCGCCCATGTGGTGACCGGCTGCCGGGATGCACTTGCTGCCGGTGTGCGCGGCGACGTTGCCCGCGGCATCGACGATGGCGCACTGCCGTACCTCGGCCCGAGGATCGCCCGCGGTCAGAGCGTTGAGCGCTTGCTCTGCTGAGTAGCCGGCCTGCATCAGCTCGAGGCCGAGCGGCCCGTAGCTGATGTTGACCATGGACTGGGTCGCCACGGCGCCTACGCCTGCAAGAGCCCAGGGCACGGCGGGGCTCACCTGGAAGTAATGCGACTGCACCGCCACCCCGAACTCGCCGGTCTTCTTGTCACGAGCGACTATCGAGTAGGTCACGACGTCGGTATGTTAAGGCGCGGATGGCGTACTACCGAAAACCCGATTGGTTCACCCAGCGCATCTTCAACCCCGCGGTCGCGTTGCTGACGCGAGCCGGCGTGAGCATCTGGGGCTCGCGTGTCCTGAGGGTGCGGGGCCGCACGTCGGGGGAATGGCGAAGCCATCCGGTCAACCTTCTGACCTACGAGGGCAAGCAATATCTCGTTGCACCACGAGGGCTCACGCAGTGGGTCCGCAACATCCGCGTAGCAGGCGGCGGCGAGCTGCTCCTCGGCAACAAGGTCCAGCGCTTCAAGGCGGTGGAGATCGCTGACGAAAAGAAGGTGCCGATCCTGCGCGCTTACCTCAAGCGATGGGCGGTCGAGGTGGGGATCTTCTTCCGGGGCGTCCGGGCGGATTCATCGGATGAGGACCTCAGACGCATCGCCCCCGACCATCCGGTATTCCGAGTCGAGCCGGCCGGCTAAGGCTCGTCAGTCTCGTAGCGGAGCTCGCGCGGCTTCGACGCCTGCCACCGCTCGATCCATGAGCCCTGGATGTCCGGCTGGCGCGGTTCCGCCGCGAGGGCACGGACCGCCTTCTCGACCCTGGCCGTGAATTCGCGCGAGCCTTCCTTGGGCTGCGGCGACATCGGCTTGCCGATGCGCACTCGCACCGGGCCAGGGAGCGGCAGCTTCTGGGCTCTGGGCATGATCTGGTAGGCGCCCCGGATGTGCATCGGCACGACCGGGGTGCCAGTCTCGTTGGCGAGATGCCCGACCCCAGCCTTGAACTCCTGGATGCGCCCGTCAGGAGAACGGCTGCCCTCCGGGAACAGAACGAGATTCCAGCCCGATTTAAGCAGCTGGCTGGAGCTGTGCAGCTGGGCCTGGGCGCCCCCAGTTCGCGAGAACGGAAAGGTGTTCAGGAAGAGGCTGACGATGTTGCCGAGCAGGGGGCGCTTGAACCAGTAGTCGGCCGCGGCGGCAACCACGGTCCGGTCGCGAGCCCTATCGGTAAGGGCATGCAGGATCAGCGAGGTGTCGGCGTGGCTGGAATGATTGGCGGCAAAGATCACGGGCCGCTTGAGCTCGCGCACCCATTCACGTCCTTCGACCTTGGGGTGAGCCATCGCCTCGGTGAAGGGCAGCAGCAGACCGCGCTGGATCAGGTACCTGATGGAGCGCACCGGCTCCTGGCGAGCCCAACTGAGGTCGCTCGCCGGAGTGGGAACCACGGCTCCTTGCTCGGGCCACGTGTGCGGGCGAGGCGTGTCCCAATGCCATGCGCGGCGCACGCGCATCACGTCGTTCGTGATGCGGCTCATCGTGCCGATCAGCCCGCTGAGCCCACCTTCGCCGGAATACCAGGTCATGAGCTAATGCCGTTCGGGTTCCCTCTCATTACTCAACATCCGCGAGCATGATCGGGGGCATGCGAAGGTGAGTGATGCTCGGGTGACGCCCGACCGTCTGCTCGGCCATCTCAAAGGCGTCTTCAAGCGTGGTTGCAGCCTTGAAACCGAGGCGGTGCACGACCTCACGCTCCCCGCCCACGACGATGATGTCGCCCGCGTGCTCCATCGCGTGCGCGCCCCAATACCAGGCGTAGAACGGATGCACGCCGTGATACGCATGTGATTTGCGGTAGAGCTGCCGGAACCATGGGTCTTCGGCAAAACGCAGCTCGTACTTGGACTCGATCTCGGCCGGGTCTGTCGTATCGGCCAGCACCTCGTCGTAAAAGTCGATATAGCTCGGGTGTTGCACGGCATCGAACTCGTAGCGGCAGGGATGGGTGAGGATTAGCACGCCACCCTTTCGAAGGACTGGCTTGTTTCGATAGAAGTTGAACAGGTAGCCGACGCCCATGCAGACGACCAGCACCGGGTTCATGGGCGAATTTATGTTGTATGGGCCCAGGTATGGCACGCCGATCGTGACGATGTCCGTCTGTCCCTCGACGCGCACACTGAGCTGGTTGCGCACCGCCTCGAGCGTCTTGTCATGGACGGCGTCGACCTGGCCCGCCTGCACGGTCGTCATGCCGTAGGGCGCCCGCATCGCGTGAAAGACGCTGCGCTTGAACGCGGGCGGCGCAAGGTCGGTCATCTGCTTCATTGCGAGAAACATCGCCTGGTCTTGAGCGCTCCAATCCGTCTCGCGCTTCTGCATGAAGTTCGCGATCGCGGGAAACGCGTGGTTGTTGACCGTTGTCTCGATATGGAAGACACGAACTGTGTCCTCGATGAGCTGTCCCTGCCGGATGCACGAGTGATGGAGGGCGGAGTCGGGCGGATTCATATAGGAGCGCGAAGCGAGCAGCGTCTTTACGTTGTGATGGGCGCGGATGCCCCGATATGACGCGAGTCCGGTGGCCATCGACTTGTGTCCGCCATCCATCGGGACCAGGGTTAGATTGACGTAAACGACCAGGTCGGATTCGGCTGCCCGCTTGTGCAGCGTGACCTCTTCCCCCTCCGAGGTCTTGCCGATGTAGACGTTGAGCTCGGGGTCCTCCCCATCGTGCTGGTACAGGCGATCGGGCCAGAACGTGCTGAAGATGCGCTCGCCGACGATGTGCCGGATCTCGTCCTCTGTCATGCGCCGGTGCAGGCCGAGTGCGGCAATCAGGTGGATATCCTCGACGCCCGCCTCGGCCGCCATGTCGATGACCTCTTCCATGACGAGCTGCCGCACGTCTGGCGCCGCCATCGGGGGTAGTGGAAGTGAAAGATCGTCGAACGCGATCGTGAGCTTCATCCCGCGGCGCAGAAGGGATTTGAGCGGGTCATCCTCGAGCGGCTTAGCCAGCGCACGCTTGATCGCCCGCTCAGGATGTGCGATCGCCTCGAGCGGGTCCGGCGGGTAGACGATGCGCGCTCCGAGCGGAAGCTTCTCGAGCCGCACTCCCTCCCCGTAATGGAAGAGCACGGGTGGGGTGTTTCGGTCGACTTCGATCACCGCACCCGGACGTCCCATCAGATTTGCAATCCTCGCAGATCGAATGCGACCTTCACGGCCCCCAGCCGTCCTGCGCTCATCGCGTACGCGATCGCATCGCGGTATTCGCCGAGGCCGAACAATGGACCGGTCAGCGTCTCGAGATGCATTTCGGGCGCTGCCTCGAGGGCGAGCTCGAAGGTGCGCTTACCTTTCTTCTTCGGCTCTGAGCCGTATGCATAAGCTCCGATAACGGTCAGCTCGCGCTGCCAGATCGGCGCCCAGTCGACCCTCTCCTCCCCTGGCATGCCCACCACCACGACGGTCCCGCCCTCGCGAGTGAACCGGACCGCGTCGTTCAGGGTGTCGGCGCGGCCGACGCACTCGAAGGTCACATCGGCGCCGCCAAGCAGCAGGGAACGATTCATGCTGTCGAGCCGCCGGGCCCCAGTCGCGAAGCGGATGCGCTGGAAGACTTCGGCGGGCGAGATGACCTGGTCAGCGCCGAGCTTGCGCGCCAGGTCGCGCTGCGTCGGATGCTTGGCGACCGCGATCAGGCGCTTTGGCGGCGTGAAGAGCTTGACCGCCGCAACGGTGAGCAGCCCGATCGTCCCGGAGCCGGACACCACGACGATGTCGTCCTTGCCGGCGCCTCCGCGCAGCGCCGCGTGCACGCAGCACGCGAACGGCTCGATGAGCACGGCCGCTTCGTCCGACAGCGTACCGGGAACCTGGTGCAGCTGGGACGGATGCGCCACCAGCACCTCACCCCAGCCCCCACCTGTGTCCGCGCAGTAGCCGGTCTGCAGGCCGACCTCGATCGGGCCTTCGGTCACGTTGTAGCAAAGGCCGGGCCGCCCTTCAGCACAGCGCGGGCATGGAGGGTCGATTCCCCGCACCTTGCACCCGAGCGCAGGCTCGACGACAACCCGCGTGCCGTCCTCGAGCTTGCCGACGACCTCGTGGCCGGGGACGAACGGATAGCTCGTCAACGGGTCGAGATACAAAGACACATGGCCCCCGATTGCGGCCAGGTCCGAGCCGCAGATGCCGCTCAGCGTCGGCATGACGCGAACCCAGTCGCTCGTCGGGAGCTCCGGTTCGGCCACGTCGCCGAGCTTCAGCATCGACAGCGCGCTGGTCGCGACGTCGGGCCGGCCGCCCGCAGCCTTCACGATGGCGTAGGCGGGGATCGAGCGTACGTACTGGAGGGCTAGCGTCTCACCGCCTCCCGGTACTCTGCCGAACGAGGGTCGGGCATCGGCAGACGCCAGTTTCCGGGGGCCATCCGCCACCGCTCGATCCGCCAGCCGCGCTGCCCGGCGACCTGCGACAGCCGCGCGTCGGGATTGACGGCAACCGGGGTGCCGACCAGTTCCAGCATCCCGAGGTCCGAAAGCGAGTCGGCGTACGCGAAGCTCTCGGACAGCACGATGCCGTTCTTCGCGGCGTACTCCTCGAGCAGGGTGCCTCGCGCCTCTCCCGCCGGCGGAGGCGCTTGAAGGTCGCCTGTCAGCCGGCCTTCCTTGGTCAGCAGATGGGCGCAGTCGACCTCAACGTCCAGCAGCTCGGCCAGGGGTTCGACCACCACGTCCAACGCGCCGGTGAGCAGCAGCACGCGATGGCCGGCCCGTTTGTGCTCGCGGATTCGGCGCATCCCTTCCGGGTAGATTCGCCGCAGCGTAACGGCATCAAGAGCCTCCCGGCCCAATGCCTTCATGACCTCGTAGTCGAGCCCGTCGTACTCGCGGTAGAAGCTGCGCTGGAACTCGGCTCGCGACCGACGCTCGAGATACAGCCAGCGTGGAGCCTCGCGGAGCATCTGTGCCATGAAGCGCGGCCATTCGTCGATCGGCTGCGCGCGCAGGCGCATCCACAAGAAGTACTCGACGACATTGGTTTCGACCAGCGTGCCGTCGACGTCGAAGACAGCAAGCACGTCGCTTCGACCTCTGCGCCGTTCGATCGCCGCACGCACGGAGCTGGACTCGGCTTTGACCGCCGTGCTGCCGGTCGGCTGCTTGCCTTTGCCCGCCGCCGTTTCCGCGCGCGACATGCGGACGACCGTCGGGAAGTGCACGTCCTGGAAGTAGTGCTCCCAGTCGTACAGCGCGGCGTCGAAAGGAAAGATCGCTCGCTCGGCAGGCGGCACCTTCTCCCAGATCGACATGAGGTTTCGGGTGTCGAAGACGCAATCGACCTCGGTGTAAACGCCATAGAGCTGGATCAGGTTCACGCCACGCTCCAGGCGCTCGCGCTCTGCATTCAGCTCGTCGGACACGTCCGCGATACTCGCGCCGAGAGGCAGGCGCTCGACCACCCACTGGGCGGCTTCGACAAACCGCAGCGCGGTTCGAGCGCGCGTGGACAGCTCCTCGCGAGTTGGGTACGTCCAGGTTGGAGTGCCGATCGCCTGGCCATGGCGGTCGCGCAGCGGGTGCTTGCCGAAGTACCGCGCCGCCGAGTCGGTCATGCCCCGGAAGCGCAGGGGGTTGCGGCTCCCGGAAGCGGCGTGATACACGCGAGGCGTCGAGTCCGCCGGAGGATTCGCCGCGACGGCGAGCACCGTGTTGACGACGAAGTCGGCCGGGATGATGTCGAGCACCGAATCGGGAAGCCCCGAGAAATCGCGAAGGATGCCGCGTCCGAAGGCCAGGATGAGCGGCTCCGCCATACGAAAGCCTTCGAGCCATCCCGGAAATGGTTCATCGAGGGCGCTCTCGATGATCGACGGCCGCACGATCGACAGCGGGATGTCGCCATGAAGCTCCACGACCGCGTGCTCTGCCATGGCCTTTGTGAAGGAGTAGATGTCGGCGAAGCCCATTGCATTCGCGTGGACCCGACCGCGCTCGATGAGGCGGTCTTTCACCCATCGATCACGCAGCCGCTCGGTTGCCCTCGCGACTGCCGGCGTGCCGGCCGGTCCCATACGCGAGCGCGCTTCGCGCCCGAGGCGGTTGAGGATCTCGGGGCGGCGCGACTCCTCCTCGACGGGTCCTCGCAATTTCGAAAGCACTTCCGCCTCGTGCCGCCAGTTGAGGCCGGGATCGTGCGGAGCCGCTTCTCGGACGAGCCCGCGCAGCATCCCGCCAACGTATGCCGTCGAGATGTGAACCAGGTGCGGCCGCGCGCCGGTTGCCTTGAGCGCTTCCACCATTCGAGCCGCTCCCAGCAGGTTGGTCTGGGCTGAAAGATCGGCGGGGTTGTCGAACTCGACCGCGGCCGCCGAGTGGATCACGATCTCGCACGTGCGCAGCAGCTCGCGCCCAGCGTCGTTCAGCCCGAGCCCTTCACGCCCCAGGTCGATCTCGACGACCGCGAGCTTCTCCTTGACGAGCTTTGCAAAACCGGCCTCGCCGCGCTCTTCCTTGAGGCGCTTGAACGCGGGGCTCGATAGAACCTCCCTCTCCAGGCGCTCGGAGGCCGGTCGGCGCGCGCTCGAACGGATCGCCAGGTTGATGCGTCCCACTTCGGGGATCGACCGCAGGCACTTCTCGACGATCGACTTGCCAAGGAAGCCGGTGCTGCCGGTGACCAGGATGGTCTTGCCCTTCAAGGCCTCGGCGATCAAGACCGCGTAAGTCTAGTTCTCAGGTTCGAGACGCCGTACGTCAGAGAGCCTCTGCGAGCTCCGGCCTTATCCGGCTGCTATGTCAAAAGAGGTCGCCCCCCAACCGGACCTCCCCTAGCGGGGGAGGGCCTTTACTGAACCTCGCCGTGGTTGACGGCCGGCACCGCTACCAGCGGGGATCCGCCCGAGTCTGTCCAGCCGAGGTTTGTGGTGACGGAAACCCAGAACCAATAGCTCTGGCCGGGCCGACCCTGGAAGACGGCCGTGCCGGCTCCGACTCCGGTGAGCCAGGACTTCATCTGCCCGTCCTGCTGGACGGCATCGACCCGGAAGCGGTTACCCGCGCCTGGGCTCGACCATGACACGTCGATCGAGTTGGCATTATTCGGATCCAGCTCCGCCGTAGCGCTGACTGACGGCAGAGGCACATCTGCGAATCGCGGCGAGCCGGAAATCCAGAGGTCGCCCAGGTCCAGCGGCCAGGGGTCGGGATACGAACCCGACCAGCCGTAGGGGTCGACCGGCGAGAGGCTGCGGTTGACGTAGTAGACCCCGAAGTGGAGGTGCGGGCCGGTGGCGGTGCCGGTCATGCCGGAGATTCCGATCACCTGTCCGCGCTGGACGTGCTGGCCGTTCACGACGTCGATCCGCGAGAGGTGGCCGTAGTACGTCCGCAGGTTGTTGCCGTGGTTGATCTCGATGGTGAGCCCACTCAGGCACGTGTGGCAGTTGGGGTCGATCCAGTTGGCGTACATGACGGTGCCGGGTGCGGCTGCCGCCACAGGCTCGTACGTGAGCCCGTAGTCATAGCCGTCGTGGCCGTCGTAGTAGAGGTAGTCGTGGCCGGCCGGGGTCTGCGCATAACCCGCATCGAACGTCGGGTCCGCGCCACCGACCTTGGCCGAGGCCTGGGTGCCGTCATAACGGCAAACGACTCCGTTGATCCCGTAGTCGGGGGAGCAATGATCGAAGACCGAGGTGACGAAATGCGGCCCCATGAACGGCAGCGTGAGGAAGGCGATGGACGCGGGCCGCTCGCCGGAGTCGCCTGCGCCGGTCTCGACCGAGCCGTAGTTCGTTTGGCTGGGGTAGTACCACCTCACGTACTTCTCGGCCTTCTGGCCCGGAGCCTGCGGCTGAGAAGCCTGAACGGGGACGCCGTACAGGAATAGGGCGAGGAAGGTGACGACAAAAGCCAATACCCGCATAGCCTATGAAACGGAGAATCCGAGTTTAGGTTGCGTTCCAGCGCACCTGGCCGCGGATTTGGTTAAGTTTCGCAAATGCCCCCTGCCCCGGCTTCAACCGGCACCATTCTGAGCCAGGGTAGGTCGGCCGTCTACGAGGAGCCGATCGGCCCTGCCGGCGTTCGTATTCGCGAGCGGCCCAAGACAGATGTGGCGCCCGGCTCGGTCGCGGTGGCGATCAAAGCCGCCTCGATCAACCACCTTGACCTGTGGCTGGCCCACGGAGCCCAGCGCGTCACCCCTCCTCGCGTGATCGCGGCCGACGGCGCCGGCGTCGTGCAATCGAGCGGAGATCCCGCCTGGCGCGCGGGCGACGAGGTCGTCCTATTCCCCACGCTGTGCTGTTGGGAATGCGAATGGTGTCGGGCAGGGCAAAACGTCAGGTGCGCGCGCTTTGGAGTGCTGGGAGAGCATTCCGATGGAGCGGCATGTGAGCTGATCCACATCGATGCGCGGAATGTGTTCCGCAAGCCTTCCGGCCTGTCGTGGCCCGAAGCCGCCGCGTTTCCGCTCACCTTTCTCACCGCCTGGCGCATGCTCACGACTCGCGCGCAGCTCCGCGCGGACGAAACGGTCCTCGTCGTCGGTGCCGGCGCGGGCGTGGCGGTGGCCGCGATTCGCATCGCCAAACACCTCGGCGCCCGCGTGCTGGCGACAAGCAGGTCCGAGGTGAAGCGCCGGCGCGCGCTCGAGCTCGGCGCCGAGGCCGCGTTCGATTCTGCGGACTTCAGCAAACCTGTACGCCAGGCGACCGGCGACGGAGTCGATGTCGTGTTTGAGCACGTGGGACCTGCGACCCTCGAGGAGTCCATGCGCTCCCTTGCCATGGGCGGGCGCATCGTCACGTGCGGCTCCACGTCGGGAGTCAAGGCGGAGATCGCCATGCCGAGGCTGTTCTTCCGTCAGGCGGGTCTGCTCGGATCGACAATGGGCAATGTGGACGAGTTCGAGTCGGTGCTTCGGGCGATCGACGCGGGCCTGCGGCCGGTGGTTGACAGCGTCTATCCGCTGGTGGATGTCCAGGCTGCGCTGACAAGACTGGACGCAGCGGAGCAGTTCGGGAAAGTCGTGTTGTCGGTTTCAGAAGGTTAGCGAGGAGACGATTCTGCCATGAAGGGTTTCAGGACATTCCTGCTTAGGGGCAACGTCGTGGACCTCGCGGTCGGCGTGGTCATCGGCGTGGCGTTCGGCGCGGTGGTGACCGCCTTCGTCAAAGACCTCATGACGCCCCTCATCGCCGCTTTGTTCGGCACACCTGACTTCGCCAGCCTGACCTTCACCGTCAACAGCAGCAAGTTCCTGTATGGGGACTTGATCAACGCGGTGATCTCGTTCGTGATCGTCGCGGCAGTGATCTACTTCTTCGTGATCGCGCCTTTCACGGCGCTGGTCGCGCGCTTCCACAAGGAGCCGCCGGCCGACCCGACGACCAAGAAATGCCCAGAGTGCATGAGCGAGATCCCGATCGAGGCGCGCCGCTGCGCGTTCTGCGGGGAGTTGGTGCGGGAGACCGCCTAGTCGAGCGCCGCCAGCTGGGCGACACGCTTCACGAGGTGGCCCTACTTCTTCCTGGTGGGGACCACCCACAGCTTGGCGGCCGTGTCGAGGCTCACCGTGACCGAACGCTTCCCAGTGCGGATCTGGATCGTGTGGGCGACACCGTCCGTCTCGACCACAGCGACCTCTCTGCCAGGTGTCAGGCCCCGCTCGTGCAGGTAGGCGAGCAGCAGAGGCGCCTCGCGCTCCGCAACCTCCGACACCCGCGTGATCGAGGCACGCGCGCCCACATCCAGGTGCGTGAGCCTCAGCTCGTTCGGAGCTGCCTCCGAATAGCCCGGGATCGGATTGCCGTGTGGGCACGTCCGGGGCCTTCCCAGCACCTCGTAAAGCCTCTTCTCCACCACGTCGGAGACCGCGTGCTCCAGGCGCGCGGCCTCTTCGTCCGCGGTGATCCAATCGAGGCCCAGCTCGTCGGTCAGCCAGCGTTCCATGATCCGGTGCCTTCTGACGATCGCCTCCGCCAGGCGCCGCCCCTTCGCGGTGAGCTCGATCTCCTTGCGCGCGTTCAGGCGCACCATGCCATCGCGGGTCATCCGCCTCAATGCGACCGTAACGGTGGGCCGGCTCACGCTCAGCCAGACCGCCAGCCGCGCGCTGCGCAGCGACTCGCCTTCCGACCACATGTAGTAGATCGCCTCGAGATAGTGCGACACCACCTCGGAAGGGGCATGAGAACCGCCATTACGGGGCCCCCTCGAAGGAGCCCCACGGACTCGCAGGCTCCGCCTTGAGTCCGCGGGGACCCCTGTCACGGCGAAGCCTCAGAGTTCGAGGGGCACTTAGACTTCTCTAATCGAGACTTTTGCATCTACTAATCGCCAGGTAGAACTATGAGCCAAGCCGCGGCGGTCGGACTTGGGGCAATCGCCGGGGCCACAGTTTTCCTCGGCCTGCCCGTGGCGCGGCTCCGCGGTCTGCCGAAGTATGTCCAGGGCTTTCTGAACGCGTTCGCCACCGGAATTCTTGTATTCCTGCTCTGGGACATCCTGAGCCACGCGGGCGGACCAGTGACCGCCGCGCTCGAACAAGGCCAGCGCGGATCGTTTACCGCTATGGCTCTCATCTTCGCCGGAGGGATCGGAGCGGGCCTGCTGGGCCTGGTTTACTTCAATCGCACCCTGTTCAGCCACCTGAGACATGGAACTGCAACCCCAAACCCGCGCTCGCTTTCGCTGGCCATCGCCACCGGGCTTGGACTGCACAACCTCTCCGAAGGACTCGCGATCGGCGAGTCCGCCCACGTCGGCGCGATCGCGTTCACCGGGGTGCTGGCGGTCGGCTTCGCACTGCACAACATCACCGAAGGGTTCGGCATCGCGGCGCCGATGACCACCGAAACAAAGTCGGCGTCGTGGGGGTTTCTCGCCATCGCCGGTCTCATCGGCGGCGGACCCACCTTCGTGGGGACATGGATCGGGTACCTGGCGAGCTCGCCCTATTTGTCGGTCGCGTTTCTAGCCGTTGCTGCGGGGGCCCTGCTGTACGTGCTCAACGAGCTCTTCAACCTGGGCCGCAAGCTCAACTCACCGCCGGCGTTCGCCTGGGGCCTGCTGTTCGGCTTCCTGACGGCCTTCGGGACCGACCTGTTTCTTACCGCCGCAAGCGGTGCCTAGCCGGCCGGCTTCAGCTGGCGTAGTCGAAGTCGGCAGATCCATCACCGTCGGGCTCGATGTCCTGCCAGTCCGGGAAGCGCCACCGGAAGAGCCGCTCCTGGACCTCGAACAGGCTGTCCAGCGTGTCCTGCACCTGGCCGCCGTCCCGCAGCGGCTCGCGCACATGGTTCGGCATGGTCTCGACCACCCCACGGAGCTCGGCGCGGACAGGTGCCGGCACCGTCTTGACCCCGTCGCGGTTCATCTCCTCGAGCCGCCAGAGCACCCGATCGGTGGCCTCCAGCATCCGCTGAAAGGCGTACCGGCGCCGGTTCTGCCGGCGAAGTGCGGTCTCCTGCTTCTCGATTCGGTTACTCGTCTGGTCGATCATGCTCAGCTACCTTTCTTAGCTTACCCGCTCGGGCGAGTTCACAAAGAGGCGATTTGACCGATTTCCCCGGCCGGCTCGAACAACTGTTCCGCCCGATCGACGACTGGGGCGAGTTCCGGAAGGGCGCCCGGCGGGCGGCGGTCGTATTCGTCCTCTACCGGCACGGCGACCGCTGGATGGTCCCGTTCGTCAGGCGCCGGGCCGATCTGCGGGACCATCCGGGGCAGGTCGCGCTTCCCGGCGGCGGGGTCCAGCAGGGTGAGTCGGCCTGGGAGGCCGGCCAGCGCGAGGTGCACGAGGAGATCGGCGTCCCGCTCGGCAGCCTGGTTCCGCTGGGCGCGGGCGACCCGATCTATGCGGCCGTCACCAACTTCTCGGTCGTGCCATTCGTGGCCCACCTGCCGGGCCCTGTGCCGCCCTTCGTGCACGACGAGCAGGAGCTCGACGGTGTCCTCGCCATCCCCCTGGACCGGCTCCTGGACGACGGCGCCTGGCTCGAGTCAGCCGATCCGTGGCGCTTCCGCTACCTCGCTCACGAGGAGAGCGTCGTGTGGGGGCTCACGGAGAGGATCGTGGCAGGCCTCGCGCCACAGCTCAGGCAAGCGCTCGGAAGCTGACGCCGGACGATCAGGGCTGAGGCGGTTTCGGTTCCATGTCACGCAGGCGGCGAAGGGACCAGGCCAGGTAGCCGCCCAGCAGCAGGACGGCGAACGCATAGGCGATGGCGAGGTAGATCACCGGTGGCCACGAACCGGCCTCGACCACGCTCACGGAATCGGCTCCGGTTCACGGCTTGTAACGATCGAGACATCTTGGGCAAACGCAGGCACCGTTGCGTCGGCCAGCACCTCGATGCGATAGCGGATGGCGATCATGACCGCCGCCAGGGCCAGCGTGCACGCCATGGTGACAAAGAACGTTGCGAGCATCTCGGGCGGAAGCGCGTCGTTGACGATGATTGGTCCGGGGTGCTGGGTGCGCCACCACGTGACGCTGAAGTGCACGAGCGGCACGTCGATGAAACCGAAGATGCCGACGACCGCGGCGAAACGCGCCGCCTGACGTCCTGGCTCGGCGAGGCGACGGACGAGCAGGTAGCCGGCGTAGATGATCCACAGGACCAGGGTCGAGGTCAGGCGCGCGTCCCACGTCCAGAAGGTTCCCCAGATCGGCTTGGCCCAGAGCATGCCCATGACCAGCGTGACGGTTGTGAAGACGACGCCCACGAGCGCGCCTGCCCGCGCCACCCTGTCAGCGGCGAGGCTTCCGTTGCGCAGATAGATCGCCCCGCCGAGCAGGACCACCGCGAAACATCCGTAGGCCGCGATGGCCGAGCTCACGTGCAGGTAGAAGATCCGCTGGACCGGGCCCTGCAGCGCGTCGGTCGGCGCGTAGAGGAAGATGGCGCCGCCCGCCACAAGCATCAGCGCGACCACGCCCAGCGCAGCCTTTTCGTATCTATTCATCGAGCACGAACCGTGCCGCCAACGACGTGAGCACCACAAACAGTATGTCGAAGTCGATCAGCAGGGCCAGGGCCTGGTCGTAGCTCCCGCTCGCCCCCATAGCGACCTGCACCGCTTGACCGCCGGCGACAATGAAAGGAATCCACAGCGGCAGAGTGAGCAGAGGCAGCAGAAGCTCGCGGGCGCGGATGCGGGCCACCATGGCGGCGAACAGACAGCCAAGCGCGGCCATCCCGATCGTTGCCAGCAGCACGGCCACGACAACCTGTGCCGTCAGCGGCGTCCCGAAGAACAGAGTCAGCGCTGGCAGGAGCACCGCCTCGCAGCCGACGAGCAGGAGGGTCGCCGCCAGCGCCTTGCCCGCAAAGATCGCCACGGGCGAAGCCGGTGTCATGAGCATCGCCTCGAGCGAAGCTTGCTCACGCTCCGCGGCAAAGGCACGCCCGAACGCGACCAGGCCGGCAAACACGAGGGTCAGCCACAGCACCCCGGGAGCGATCGACAGCGCGTTGCGAGAGTCGATTTGAAAGCCGAAGTTGGCAATCACGAGGGAGAGGATCACGAACTGGGCGAGTGCGGGTACGAGCTCGCGGGTGCGCCACTCCGCCCTCAGGTCTTTGCGTGCGACGGCCAGCGCGACCGCGATGGAGCTCGTCATCGCACCACGTGCAGCCGCGTCGCCGTACCCAGCGAACGGCCGTGCCGCAAGACGAGCGTCCGCTGGCAGAGCCGGTTCGCCAGCGCGTGGTCGTGCGTGGCGAGCACCACCGTGCGATCCGCCATCACTGCGGCCAGCAGCTCCGCTGCGTCCGAGCCGAGGCTCGCGTCGGGCTCGTCAAGGACGAGGAGCTTGGGATCGTGGAGTATCGAGCGGGCGATGGCGAGTCGCTGCTGCATGCCGCGGGACAACCGGCCCGCGGGGCGACTCGCCACCTCGCTTAAACCGACGAGGGCGAGCGTCTCTGCCACCCGCGTCCGGTCGACGCCCTGCAGGGTGCAGAAGAATTCCAGGTTTTCCGTGGCGGACAGAGCCGGGTAGAGCCCGGGAGCGTGGGCCACGAAGCCTATGCGCCGCCTGAGACGTCTCTTTTCCCGCAGAGCGTCCAGGCCCATGATCTCGAGCCGGCCCGACGTTGGACGCGCAGCTGTGGCGAGAATTCGGAGCAGCGTCGTCTTGCCCGCGCCGTTCTCGCCCAGAACCGCCATGTGCTCGCCCGTGTCGATCGTGAGGTCGATGGATTCGAGGGCGACCTCCGAGCCGAACCAATGGGTTAATCCATTGGCGACCAGGATGCTCATCGGACCCCCCCACCCGGCCTTCGGCCACCCTCCCCGGCAAGCGGGGAGGTGACTTGTCTATCCGGCCTTCGGCCGACCTCCCCGGCAGGCGGGGAGCTGACTTGTCTATCCGGCGTTTTACCCCACGAAGTCTTCGACTTCGCCGGGGCCCCTGAAGCCCGGCCGACCTCCCCGGCAGGTGGGGAGGCGACTGATTCATCCGGAGGCGTCTTGATCAACGGCCACATCACGAACGGACCGGCAACGAAAAGAAGCAGCGTCGCAACGATGAGCGCCATCTAAGTGGATGCAGCGGCAGGCACGCGACGCCTCACCGATTCGAGCGCAGGCGCCCTTTCTCCGAGGTTGCCCAGGATCACGCCGAGGATGATGATCGCCCCGCCGGCCCAGATCCAGCTCACAAGTGGATTGACGAAGACGCTGAACGAGGCCGACCCGTCGGCGTTGGCGCCGGCCAGCACGACATAGACGTCCGCCACAGGAGTGGTGCTGATCGCCACCCGAGTCAGTGACTGGCCACCGAGTCCCGCATAAGTCGCCCTGGCGGGCTCGAGGGTGGCGTCCCCGAGTCGCATCGCCGCGACGAGCTCAGTGTGGTCGGCCAGCTGGCGATCCTGGGACCCGACGTACGTGAGCGTGTATCCGGCGACGGTCACCTGCTGACCCGGTGAGAGGGTCACGTCTCTTTCCTGCTGCCAGAGGTGCGAGGCCGCGATGCCGGTCACGAGGACGGCGAGCCCGAGGTGCGCGAGGTAAGCGCCGTACCGCCGTCGCCTTCGACCCAGAAGCGACGGCATGCGCGACCAACCCCGGCCAAGCCGGGCGTACTGCGTGAAGCAGGTGGCCGCGACGGCTCCGGTCAGCGGAAAGGCCAGGAGCGCGGGCATCGAACGCACTCCGCCGACGACAAGCGTCGCCAGCACGATGACGGCGGTCGCGCCAGGCCACATCAGCGCTCGCACGGAAGGCGATCCCCTGAGGCCCCCTCGAACGCGCCCTGCCGCGCGACGCCACGGCAGAAGTGGGCCGGCAGCCATCAGGGCGAGGATGACGAGGAACAGCGGTCCCGCGGCGCGCTCGTAGTACGAAGCGCCGACCACGCGCTGCTGCCCGAACATCCCCGACACCAACGGCAGCACGGTGCCCCACAGGACGACGACGATGACGCCGACAAGGAGCAGGTTCTGGAGCACGAACGCACCTTCGCGAGAAACCGGCGCCACGGGCTCGACACGACCGCCGAGGGCGTTGGAGCGAGCAGCGAGCAAAACCACGGAGAAGACGATGCAGAGGAACAGGAAGGCCAGGAACCACGGGCCGATGGCGCTGATGGCAAAGGTGTGAACCGACGGCACGACTCCACTGCGCACGATGAACGTGCCGAACACGACCAGGAGAAAGGCGACGATGACCAGCGAGAAGTTCCAAGCGCGCAGCCGGCCGCGCGTCTCCTGCACCATCGATGAATGCAGGTACGCGGTGGTCGCCAGCCACGGCATGAGGGCGACGTTCTCGACCGGGTCCCATCCCCAGTAACCGCCCCATCCGAGGACGTGGTAAGCCCACCACATGCCGAGGATGAGGCCGGTGGTCTGAAGGCTCCACGCGATGAGCGCGAAGCGTCTTGTGTGGGCGATCCAGGTGGAATCTGGGCGGCCGGCGAGGAGTGCCGCAGCTGCGAAGCAGAACGGGATGGCAAAGGACGCGAAGCCGGCGAGCACGACCGGCGGATGGATCAGCATCCCTCCGTCGCGGAGCACCGGATTGAGCCCGAGGCCGTCGGGCGGGGTGATTGAGAGCAGGTCGAACGGACTGGCCACCAGCACCAGGACGACGAGGAAGAAGGTCAGGATCACCGCCATCAGGCCCGTGGCGAAGGCGGCAAGCCTCACACCGAGGGAGGCGCTGGCGACGAGCGAGACGCTGCCGAGCACGCCGAGCACCAGCGCCCAGTAGAGAAGCGAGCCCTCCTGCCCACCGTAAAACCCCGCCGCGACGAGGGCTGTCGGTGTGGACAGGTCCGTGTGCTCTGTGACGTAGGCGAGAGAGAAATCGTGGCTGAGGAGCGCCCACTCGAGCACGGCGCCGGCAACCACGATCATCGCCGCCGCTGCGTAGAACGCTCGGCGGCCGACCTGCACCATGACAGCGTTTTCCTGCGCGCCGGCCCAGAAGGACAGCACGGCGGAAAAGCCACCCAGTACGAGCGCTGCGAGTAGGGCCCCGACGCCGATGTAGCCGAGGATCATGGGATCTTCACTGTGTGTAAGGGGTCGTCGAGAATCGCGACGGGCACTTGGCCAGCAGCGTTCGCGCGTGGAACACTCCGTCCTTTCCCAGCCGGCCCTCCGCGACCACGGTGATGCCCGGCTTGAAGATGTCCGGCAGCGTTCCCGTGTAATCGACCGGCACCGAGTCGGTCCCGTCCTTTTCGGTGAACATCACGTGCAAGCCGCCGTCGCTCTTCTGCACGTCGGCCTGGACGACGCCCGCGACGCGCACGTCGCCGCTGTCGGTATGCGAGCGCAGCTCACTCACCGTGAGGTAGTACTCGGCGGAGCCTCCGGACGCGGTGTAGATCAGGTAGCCGACGCACGCGGCGACGACCAGCGCCGGGAGAGCCCACCTCATGTCGCGATCAGCCCGAGATAGTGGTCGAGCGTCGGCGCATCGAGCGGCCCGACAAATGACGCCACGACTCGACCCTTCGCATCGATGAAGAACGTGGCCGGCAGACCCGCAACCCCATAGGACTGGTAGGTGCCCACAACGATCGGCCCGGCCGGGTAGGGATGTTGGTGCTGCTGCTCGAAGCTGCTGAAGCCCCCGAACGTGTCCTGGTTGTCAGCTCCGACAAACGCGACTCCAGGATGGGTGCCGGACGCGTTAGACAGGACACCGAGCTCCCGGACGCACGGCGCGCACCAGGACGCCCAGAAGTTCAGGACGACCGGCTTGCCCTGCAGCTGCGAAACGCGCACCTGCTGTCCTCCCTGGGTTTCGATGGCCAGCTGCGGCGCTGTTTTGCCCAAGAGCGGCGGGTTGGCGAGCGCCGCATGCTGGAGGCCCCAGGCAAGCGACACCATGAGCACCGAACCCAGGACGATCGCAACCGCCGCGACGATCCATCGCTGTGCGCCCTTTGTCCCACGAGCCTGGAGGCTGGGCCGTGAGTTCGCGGGGGCCCCCGATTGCGCGCGCCCGGCGCCAGACCCGCGGTTCACGCGCCTGAGTCTATCCCGGCTGTGGGAGGGCGTTCGCTTTCGCGATCCGAGCATAAAGGCGGCCGGACGGCTTGATCGTCCGCTCCAGAGTCTTGCGGTCGACCGCGATCAAGCCGAAGCGCATCTGGTAGCCGCGCGCCCATTCGAAGTTGTCCATGTTCGTCCAGTGAAAGTAACCGCGCACGTCGACGCCGTCCTGGATGGCGAGATGCACGTTGGAGAGGATCTCCGCCAGATAACGCTCGCGCCACTCGTCATCGTTGCTGGCCAGCCCGTTCTCGGTGATGTACACCGGCTTGCCGAGTCCCTTGAGCCCGTTCAGGACCAGACGCATCCAGCTCGGGTCGGTGCTCCAGCCCATCTCCGTCACCCGCAAGCCGGGGACGTTGAATCGCCTGATGAACTGTTCCTTTGGGGCGCGGGGATCGAAGGCAACGCATTGCCCCCAGTAATGCGCGATGCCGATGAAGTCGGACGTCGCCTCGACGACGCTCCGGAGCCGTCCGGGTGCGACCGGCCACCGATCCACGACC
The DNA here is from genome assembly GCA_036513135.1 of Candidatus Dormiibacterota bacterium. Taxonomy (GTDB): domain Bacteria; phylum Chloroflexota; class Dormibacteria; order Dormibacterales; family Dormibacteraceae; genus Palsa-870. The sequence continues at coordinate 37,453 of DATBZP010000021.1, forward strand.
ATCTGAGCGGTCCGTGCGGCCAGGCGGTCGCGGCGCTTGGAGGTCGCAGGGATGAAAAGGAACTTGTGATGCGAGAGGCCCACAGGGGAGTCGGGCCAGCGGCGCTTGATCGCGCGATACGCGAGCTCGTGCGCGCGCCGCATGTTGGCGATCACCCGATAGAACGAGACGACATCGCCGTGATGGGCGGGTGGGAACTCGCCCGTGATCCAGCCATTGGCGGCATAGATGTTGGGCTCGTTGATCGTGCACCACATCGTGACGAGGTCGCCCAGCTCATCGACCACTCGATGCACGAAGGGAAGGAACGCGTGCGCAGACCCCGGTGCAGTCCACCCACCCTTGCGAGCGAACCACAGCGGGTTCGTGAAGTGATGCAGCGTGACCATCGGCTGGATTCCTTGCTCACGCAGCTCGCCGAGCACATCGCGGTAATGCCGGATCTGACGCGAATCGAACTCGCCCTCGGATGGCTCGATGCGCGACCACTCGATCGAGAGTCGATGAGCGTTCTGGCTCAGCTCGCGCAACAACGAGAAATCCTCCCGATACCGGTGGTAGTGGTCGCAGGCGATCTCTGACGAATCGCCGTTGGCAATGCGGCCGGGCTGCTGCTCGAACTCCCACCAATCGCAGTTTCGATTGTCGCCTTCGATCTGGTGGGCTGCGCTGGAGGTTCCCCACAAGAAACCTTCGGGGAAACGGTCCGATCTATCCAAAGTCAGGCGGCGGCTGTCGCGGGGTTCGCCACGGCGGGCGGCGGGATGTACTCCCAGGCCTTCGGAGTCTCGCCTTCCAGGTCGAGCCGCAACATGCCTGCCTTGTCGACCGACTTGCGGTACATCTCGCGCTCGTTGTGCGCGCGCCCGTCGAGCAGGACCCAGGCCGCGTTGAGCGGATCCGCGTGGCTCACGATCGCCATCGTTTCGCCGGGGTGGTCACTCGCCAGGCGGCGAATCAACGCCAGCACGCGGCCGCCCAGGCGATCGATCGACTCGTCGCCAGGGAGCAACCCGCGCTTAGCTTTGTGCACAAACCACAGCGGGCGGCGAAGAGGCACCTGCCAGTAGGGCACGCCCTGCAGATATCGACTGAACTCTGCCTCCCTCAGCTCGGGATCGCCCTCGAGGATCGCGGGCCGGGCCAGCCTTTGGTTGATGAGCTGAGTGGTCTCAACAGCACGAGCCAGGGGACTGTGGACGATCCGGCGAATGTCCTCGTTGCGAAGTCGCTCCCCGACCGCCGTGGCTTGCACGCGACCCAGCGCACTGAGATCAAAGCCGTCGAGGTGCCCGTACAGCAGCTTGTGCGGGTTTTCGACGTCGGCGTGCCGGATCAGGTAGAGACGGGTTAGAGCCACGACTAAAGATTGAGTGTTATCAGCTTCGCAATGCGCCGACGGTGGTGCGGTTGGTACCCGCCGAGCGGCCTGCCTCGAGCGCCTCGTAGGCCTCACGCAGCAGGTTGCCGGTGTACTCGCGCCGATTCATGAGCCCGGCCTCCTCGTGGTTTCGATTCAGAACGCCGATCGTCGCTGCGCCGCAGCTCACCGTGATGCGGCGCCAGTTTCCCGCCGTCGAGAAGTCGTGGGAAGCGATCGAGCGGCGGATCTTGTCGGCTGCCAGTGTCGCGCCCTCGTTGTCACTCTCGGGCAGCACGATGGCGAAGTGCGGCGGTCCTTCGGCGTCCAGGAAGGCGACCGTGTCGGTGTCACGGATGGCCTGGCCAAGGCGTTCCGAGATCTCGCGCAGCATCGCCTCGACCTGCTCGTGCGCGAGCTCTTTGTGAATGTGCTCAGCATGGTCGAGCTCGATGACCAGCACTGACAGGGGGCGGTGATAGCGCACCGCCCGGTTTGCCTCCTGGCCGACCAGGGCGTTGATGAACTTCGAGTTCCAGATGCCGGTGGTCGGGTCGACAACCCCGAAAAGAGGGCTCGATGAGTGATCGGTCTGGCTGTGACCACAGCTCGGGCAATACTGCGAGGTCTCCGGGAGCTCCGAATTGCAGTACCAGCAAGAGGCCATGGGCCGCATTCTAGGCACCGGAGTCAGAATTCGCATATGGCAGGCCAGGGCGAGCTTTTCGAGTTGCCGGGGGCGCCAGAGCCGAACGCACCCCTGGCGACACGCATGCGGCCGGGGAACTTCGACGACCTCGTCGGGCAGCACCAGGTGGTCGACGTCTTGAGGCAGCTGACGCGCTCGGGTCACCTCCCGAGCATTGTGTTGTGGGGGCCGCCAGGTAGCGGCAAAACCACCCTGGCGGGTCTGCTGGCGACCGAGACCAGCGCGCGGATGGTATCGATGTCCGCGGTGACGGCCGGGGTCGCAGACCTGCGCAAGGTCGTCGCGGAAGCCAGGGTCCACCGCCGCGCCGGTCTTCGCACGGTGCTGTTCATCGATGAGATCCACCGCTTCAACAAGGCGCAGCAGGACGCGATCCTTCCGCATGTCGAAGATGGGACCGTCACCTTGATCGGCGCGACGACGGAGAACCCGTCGTTCGAGGTCATTGCGCCGCTCCTTTCACGAAGCCGCATATTCCGGCTCGAGGCGCTGGAGCGGGACGAGCTGAAACAGGTCGTGCAGCGCGGCCTGGCCGAGCTGGGCGCACGCATGGAGGACGCCGCGATGGCGGCCCTGCTCGAGGGCTCGCGCGGCGACGCCCGGGTGGCGCTCAACGGGCTGGAGGCCTCCTCCGCCCTCGCGGGCAAGGAGGCGATCTCGGCCGAGCATATCGAGCGTGCGCTGCAGCAGCGTCACCTGCTCTACGACCGCGCGGGCGAACAGCATTACGACATCGTCTCGGCCCTGATCAAGAGCGTCCGCGGCAGCGATCCGGATGCGGCCGTCTACTGGATGGCGCGCATGCTCGAAGCGGGCGAGGACCCGCTGTTCGTCGCCCGCCGGCTCGTTATCCTCGCGGCCGAGGATGTGGGGCTCGCCGATCCTCAGGCACTTGGGGTCGCAATGGCCGCCCAGCAGGCGGCGCACTTCGTCGGCATGCCCGAAGCCGTGCTCCCACTGACCGAAGCAGCGCTCTACCTGGCGCTCGCGCCAAAGTCGAACTCCGCGCTCACCTCATACGGCGCCGCGCGCGAGCTCATCCAGGAAACCGGCAACGAGCCCGTCCCGCTGCACCTGCGCAACGCGCCGACCGGGCTGATGAAATCGATGGGTTACGGCAAGGGCTACAAGTACGCGCACGATCATGAAGGCGGCGTCGCCGACCAGGTGCACATGCCCGAGAAGCTCAAAGGGCGCAAGGTCTACAAGCCCAATCCGCGCGACAAAAACGCAGCCAAGTAGGATTTCGCTTCGTGGCTGACGCGCTCCTGATCTTCAAACCCGACGCCGCCTACCGGCTCTCCGCGCGCGCGGGCCTGTGGGGTTGGCTGTCGTCCGAGCGCGATTGGAAGGTCGAATCGCTGGCCTGGTTCCAACCCCCGGTCCCGCTGATTGAGAGTCATTACGACTTTCTGCAGGGCCGGCCTTTCTTTCCCTGGCTCGTCGATTTCATGACCGCACTACCTGTCATCGTCGGCCGCATCACTGCCTCGGCGGATGCGCTGAAGCAGATGCGCTACGACCTCGGTGAAACACGCATCGCGCAGTCGCGACCGGGCTCTCTGCGCGAGCGCTACGGCATCTTCGGCGGCCTCAACTGTCTGCATTTGTCAGACGCGCCTGAGACGGGAGCGGACGAGGTTGCGAAATGGTCGAAGGTCGTTCAGCTCGACCAGGTCACCCTCGAGCTCGAGACGAAGACGGACCGGCCCGACCGTACGTACAGGTTGCGATCGCTGGCCACGCAGGTGTCGGCCGGCTTCCACGTCGAGCTGGCGTCGCAGGTCATTCGCGAGCTGCTGGCCGAGGAGTCAGAGATCGATGGCGACCACCTCCAGGCGCTGTATCGGATCACTCTGGGGGCTCTGACCTAGACCCTCTGGCCTCCGCAGCTCGCTCGGCGGCGCGAAGGTGCACCGTCACCGGCTTGCCGAACAGCTCCGAATTCGGCACGACGACAAGGTCGCCCGAGTCGGTTTGCAAGAGCGTCACGCGCAGCTTCACGTCCGTCACCGTGCCCGAACCGACCCCCTCCAAAGAGATGCGGTCTCCGATCCTGAAGTTGCGCTCAAAGAGCACGTAATAGCCGGAGACGTAGTCTTTGAGCAGGTCCTGGACGCCAAAGCTGGCCACGATGGTGGCGAGCAGGATGCCGACGAGGGTGATGTTCTGGCTCTCGAATCCCACGCCGACCGCAAAGAGGACTCCCAGGCCGATCAGGACGAAGGTCACCACGCGGCCGGCGACCTGGACCATGTCCGTTCGTATGTGGCGCCGGCGCAATGCCTCCACAACGACGGCCGAGACGACTCGAGAACCGACGACAAAGGCAAGGAAGACGACTACGCCGATCGCGATGTAGAAGAGAACGGGATCGGGGATACCCGGAATCACCGTCAGCGGCGGCGAGGTCACTCCTTGGTCTCGGCGGCTTCCTCCGCGCCGGCTTCGCCCTCTGCGGCGGCCTCGCCCTCGGCAGGCACGGCGGCTTCCGCGGCCGGGACTTCTTCTTCGACCTTCATCTCGCGCTTGTGGACGATCTTGACGACGAGCTCTTCCGGGTCGACGAGCACCGTCACGCCCTTGGGCACCCTGAGGTCGGAGATGCGGAGCTCTGACTCGATCTCCTCGAGAAGCGTCAGGTCCACCTCGAAGGCCGCCGGAATGTCGGAAGGGAGGCACTCGACCCGGAGCACGTGGATCGGCTGCAGCACGTCCGCATCGCCCCGCTTGACCGCGGCCGACTCGCCCACCAGGTGAACCGGCACCTCGACCGTGATCTTCTCCTCGAGGTTGACCTGGTAGAAGTCGACGTGGATCGGGCCCAGGCGTCGGGGATGCGTCTGGATCTCGCGGACGAGGACCTTCTCGGTCCGGCCACCGTCCACGACGAGGTCGACCAGGTGGGTGCGGCCAGACTTCACGAACACCTTTTGAAACTCCAGGCGGTCGAGCTCCAACGGCGTGGGCGTCATGTTGTGACCGTAGACGACGGCGGAGAGCTTGCCCTGGCCGAAAAGGCGGCGAGAGCGCTTGCCGAGGAGCTGGCGGGTTGAAGCTTTGAGCTGCATAGGTCAGCCTTTTTCCCCACGAACTCGGAGGCTTCGCCGCGAGTTCGCGGGGGCCCCGAGTCTTTCGCGATGGAGAGGCGTCGTTATGATACGGCAACAGTCCTCACGAACTCCGCGCGGCGACCCGCCGGGCGTGTCCATTCAATTCTTGAAGGAGGGTCCCGAAGGCATGCAGAACCCACCGCCGCCCCAGCCCCCGATCGGTGGCCAGCCGCCGATGATGCCACCGCCTCCCCCACCCCCAGGCGCGGGCCAGCCGCCAATGATGCCGCCCGGCGGTGGCTACCCGATGGCCGCACCCGCAGGCAACCTGGCCAGCCCGGGCATGCGAATCGTGGGCGGCCTGATCGACGTGGTCATCCTGCTCGTCGTCAACGGGATCATCGGCGCCATCCTTCAGAAGGCCACCGGGCTCGCCGGAATCATCGGCCTGGTGATCGACGTGGGGTACTTCGCGTACTTCTGGAGCTCGCAGGGCGCTTCGATCGGGATGATGCCCTTCGGCTTCAAGGTTCGCGACATGGCGACCGGGCAGTACCCGACCATGGGCAAAGCCGCGCTGCGCGGGTTCATCTGGACGCTTGAGGTTGGTTTCACGATCTGCATCATCGGTGCGATCGGGTGGCTGTGGCAGCTGTGGGACCCTCAGAAGCAAGCCATCCACGACAAGATCGCGGGGACGATCGTCACCACGAGCTAGTTGGTCTGGCGCGACTCCTCGGGGAAGCGCTTGCGGAGCCAGTCGACGATGTCCTGGAGAGGCGTGCCAGGGGTGAAGAGTTTCTCGACGCCCTGCTTGTTAAGGGCTGCGATGTCGTCGTCCGGGATGATCCCTCCACCGAAAACGACGATGTCGGTGGCCTTGCGGCGCTTGAGCTCCTGGACGACGGCGGGGAAAAGCGTCATGTGCGCGCCTGAGTGGATGGAGAGGCCGATGACCTGCGCATCCTCCTGCAGTGCCGCGTCGACGACCATCTCCGGGGTCTGACGCAGCCCGGTGTAGATGACCTCGTAGCCGGCGTCCCGCAGGGCGCGCGCAACCACCTTGACGCCGCGGTCGTGGCCGTCGAGGCCGACCTTGGCGACGATGATCCGCACGGGACGCACCAAAGTTGGACGCACCACCATCTAGACCACCGCCTGTTCCGTGTAGATGCCGAAGACCTCGATCAGGGTGTTCATGATCTCGCCCTCGGTGGCGTAGGCGCGAACTGCTTCGAGAATGTACGGCATCAAGTTTTCCGAGCCTACGGCCGCCTTATGCAGGCCGGTCAGCGCATTCGAGCACCTGGCCTGGTCGCGCTTCCTGCGCACCTCGCGGACGCGAGCGACCTGCTCACTCTCGAGCTTCGGATCGATGCGGAGGATCTCGATCGGCGGCTCGTCGTCGACCTTGAAATCGTTCACCCCGATCATGATCCGGCTTTTCTGCTCGAGCTCCTGCTGGTAGCGAAAGGCCGAGTCGGCAATCTCCTTCTGGAAAAAGCTCGCCTCGATCGCGGGGATGACCCCTCCGAGGTCTGCGATCCGCTTGAAATATGTCTCGGCCTGCCGCTCCATCTCGTCGGTCAATGCTTCGACGAAGTAGCTGCCTCCAAGCGGGTCGATCGTGTTGGCCACGCCGGATTCAAAGGCGAGCAGCTGCTGGGTTCGTAGCGCGATTCGAGCTGATTTGTCCGTCGGCAGCGCGAGCACCTCATCCATCGCGTTGGTATGAAGTGACTGCGTGCCGCCGAGCACCGCCGCAAGCGCCTCAATCGCGGTCCGGGCGATGTTCAGCTCCGGCTGCTGCGCCGTAAGCGACACGCCGGCGGTCTGCGTGTGGAAGCGCAGCTTCAAGGAGCGCTCATCCTGCGCGCCGTAGCGCTCGCGCATCCACCGCGCCCAGATCCGCCTCGCGGCGCGGAACTTTGCGATCTCCTCGAAGAAGTCGATGTGGGCGTCGAAGAAAAATGACAGCCGAGGCGCGAAGTCGTCGATGCGCATTCCTCGCTCCAGGCATGCGTCGACGTATGCCATGCCATCCGCGAGCGTGAACGCCAGCTCCTGGACCGCGGTGGAGCCGGCCTCGCGGATGTGGTAGCCGGAGATCGAGATGGTGTTCCACTGCGGCACCTCTTTCGCGCAGTACTCGATCGAATCCACGACCAGGCGCATCGACGCCGCAGGGGGAAAGATGAACTCCTTTTGGGCGATGAACTCCTTGAGGATGTCGTTCTGCAACGTGCCACCAAGCCGCGAGGCCGGGACGCCCTGCTCCTCGGCGACCGCGATATACATGCACAAAAGGATCGCGGCGGGCGAGTTGATCGTCATCGACGTCGTGATGTCGGTAAGGGGGATTCCGTCGAACAGCGCTTCCATGTCGGCCAGCGAATCGATCGCGACCCCGCAGTGGCCGATCTCTCCTCGGCTCGTCGGCGCGTCCGAGTCCTGTCCCATCAAGGTCGGCATGTCAAAGGCCACCGACAGTCCGGTCTGCCCGTTGGCCAGCAGGTACTTGTAGCGGCGGTTGGTCTCCTCGGCCGTGGCGAACCCGGAGAACTGGCGCATGGTCCACAGGCGGCCGCGGTATCCACCCGGATGAATCCCCCTCGTGTAGGGAAACTGGCCCGGGAACTCTTCCGGCCGAGGTGGGAGGTCCTCCGTCGTGTAAAGCGGCTTGAGCGGTATGCCCGAGATCGTCGACGTCTCAATGCCGTCGTCGCGCTCAAGACTGGCCTCGAAATCTTCCTTCCAGGCCTCCTTCGCGTCGCGGGCTCGAACCTTCACTTCAAATCAATTTACCTCCCCGCCCGCCGGGGAGGTCGGCCGAAGGCCGGGAGGGGGGCTTGAGCTCAGTTTCCCGGGGGAGTTCAAAATCTCCTCCGCTGTGCGATACGGCGCGCCCTCAGCGAGCAAACGCGCAGCCAGAGCCGGGTCGTCAACCAGGGCATGGCGCACCCGATCGCGCGCGATCTCGGCCGCCGCCTCGGCAGTCTCGTCCTTGAGCCGCTGCTCGGCGAGGTGACGGCCCTGCCCGCTCGATTCCAGGTGATGCCGGTGGGCGAGCACAGCCTCCCAGAGGCCCTCGACGCCCTCCTGCTTCGCGGCGACCGTGGCGAGGATCGGAGGCTTCCAACCACTCTTTGGCGCCAGGCTCAGCATTGAGCGCAGCTCGGTGACGACACGGGCGTGGCCGTCCAGGTCCGCCTTGTTGACGACGAGGATGTCCGCGATCTCCAGGATGCCGGCCTTGATCATCTGGACCCCGTCGCCCAGGTTCGGCGTCAGGACCACGACTGTCGTGTCGGCCACGGCGGCAACCTCCAGCTCGGACTGACCGACTCCGACCGTCTCCAGGATGACCTCGTCGAACCCAAAGGCTCCCAGCAGCCGGATCGCCTGTCGCGTGGCAAGCGAAAGGCCACCGAGGTGTCCGCGCGCCCCCATGCTGCGGATGAAGACTTTCGGGTCCAGCGCGTGGCGCTGCATACGGATCCGATCGCCGAGGATCGCGCCGCCGGTGAAGGGCGAGTTGGGGTCGGTCGCGAGGACAGCGACCGAGCTTTCCCTCTTCCTCAGCAGCGCCACCACTCCGTCGACCAGGGTCGACTTGCCCGTGCCAGGCGCGCCCGTGAAGCCGACCACACCCGGGGCCCGGCCCTCTTTCCTGAGGGATTGCTCCAATGAGCGCACTGCGGGATCGCGCCCTTCCACCAGGCTGATCGCCCTTGCCAGGGCGCGAACGTCGCCGGACCGGAACCGAGTCGCTAGGTCTTCGTCGTTCAGCTCACTACCCGCCCAAGAAGCGTAGGGCGAAGTCGTGTCCCAGCACCACCACGAGGCCGTAGGTTTGCTGGCCGGCGGCCGGGGGCGAGTTGGCCGGAGTTGCCGCTACGACCGTGGCGCCGAAGAAGGTCTGAAGCCACTTGGTCGTCAGCGGGAACTGGCCGCCGGAATAGTCGAGGATCTGGGTCTGCGCCGAAGCGCGGTGCCCGACGGGGTCAGCCAGCTGCAGGCCGGTGGGGTCGAGCATCGTGGTGACGCGCGTATCGAGGCCGGCAAAGTTGTTCGCCCCGTTAACGAACTGGATCGGCGCTTTCTCGCCGAGCGTCTTCGGGTCGATGAAGATCGAGGCGATGTACTTGTGGATCATGTTGAAGCTCGGGTCGTCAGCGCACAGCTGCGACACGTACGGTCCCATGCCACAGTTGAAGGAGTCGAGCAGGTTTCCCTGAGCTGAACCCGAGGGTGCGGTCAGCGCAATCCTGATGATCGAGCTGTCAGGAAGGTTCTTGCCCCAGTCGTACACGGCCTTCATGTCTGACAGTGACATGTCCGTGTGAATGTTCTGCTGCAGGGCGTCGAGGAGCTGAGGCGCCTTCGAAAAGCCGTTGACGGTCGTCGCCTTCTTCTTGATCGCTTGCATGATGTCCTGCTGCCGGCGGGCGCGGCCAAAGTCGGACGACTGCTGCGGTTGTTCCGCATGTCGCGAGCGTGCGATCTCCAATGCCTGTTCGCCGTTGAGATGCTGGCAGCCCGCCTTGAAGTGAATCGGCATGTAGCCGTTGTGATAGTTGGGGTATGAGTAGTCATCCAGGTTGGTGCTGAGGCACACATCGACGCCGCCCAGCGCGTTGACCATGTCCCGAAACGCGACGAAGTCCACCGCGATGTACCTGTCGAAAGTGAGTCCGGTCACGTTGCCCACTACATGCTCGGCCGCATACCCGCCGCCATTGCGGCCCGTGTATTGGGAAGCGACGCAGCAGATGATGTCGGTGTACGGCACCTCGTAGGCGGCATTGACCTTGTTGGTCCAGATCCGGCTCGAAGGTGTTTGCAGGTTCATCGGCACGACAAGGTCCCGCGGGATTGACGCAAGCATCACGCGATCGGTCGTCGGGTCGATGGTGACGGCCATGATCGAGTCGGTCAGGTAAGGAGCGTCGTTTTCGTAGCCGCCCATCCCGAGCAGCAGGATGTTGACCTGCTGCCCGTGCTTGAGCTTGTAAGCAATGGTGCCCTGCGCCGGCTCGACCGCCTGCACGACCTCGCCGATCGGGTTGAGGTGATGTCCGGTCGTAGCGGTGATGAAATCGTCGATGCGCTTATACGTCAGCGTCGCGCCAACGAGCACGGCAAGCAACAAGGCGACAGCGACTACCGCGGGGACCGACCTGGTCAGGCGGTAGGAGACGTTGTAGCGAGATCGCCTGGCTCTAGGCCTGGCCCTGAGCATGCGAACGGGGAGTTTAGCGTCCAGACCTTAAGAAACGGTGAGAGGCGCCTGGTGGTTACGTCACGGCGAAGGCGTGGCGGTCGACGAAGAGTTGAGCGCTCCGGAGATGATGAGGAAGAACCAGCCGACGCTGGCGACAAAACCAAGGATTCCCAGGACGAGGCCGATCACGGCCAGGGTTCCGCCACCGAGTGCTCCACCGCTCGAAGCGACGCGCTGGCGAGAGATGAACCCCATGATGGCCGCGGTTGGGCCGAGCACGATCCCGAGGCATGCCACGGTGCAGACCAAAGAAAGGATGCCGATGACAAGCGAGGCGATTGCCAGCCCGTCGGTGCGTGGCGCCGCATAGGCGGCCGCCATCGGTGCGTAACTGAGAGGAGGAGGCGGTACGTAACCCCCGCCCGGGGGCGGTGGTGGAGGGGGCGGTGACATCCCCGGGGGCGGTGGTGGAGGCGGCGGCAGCAGTGAGCCACCGCCTGGAGGCGGCGGGGGCAAGTCCGACATCTGACGACCTCCTCATGCCGCTGTCGCGGCAGGCGACCCGACCTCGAAGCTCCGGACGATCCAGGCCTGCATCGCGAGTGCATACGCCGTTGTGAAAGCCACTCCGATACCGCAAACGACAATGCCCAGGGACCCGACGAAACCCGCGGCGATCAGCATAAGGCCGGCGATCAGGGTGTTTGCCATGTTGGCGCGGGCCATTCGCAGCACCGCGCCGACGTGGAGTCCTCCGGTGATTCCGTCACGGTCGGTGGCCAGCACGATCGCAGGCATGGCGAAGTTGAGTGCCAGGCTGCCCAGGGTCATGATGCTGAAGGCGAGGAGGCTGAGCACGACCGCAAGAGAGATCAAGGCGGGATTGGCAGAGCCGCGGGACTCGTTTGAAGCCATAACGATGGCTGGTACGTAGATCAGGGCCGCGGCCAGCACGATGCCAAGCTCGTAGACAAGATCGACCACGAAGAGCCGGAAGCCGCGACCGATGTAGCCGAGGTTCGCAGGGGCGAGCCTTTCCTCCCCCGCGCGCAGCCGGTCGAGCGATGCCAGCATCCAGCCGAGGCCGTTGATTGCGCCGATGACGGGAATCAACAGGATGAGAGCCGTGATCAATAGCTTGCGGAGCCATTCGGGATCACGTGACGGCCAGATGAACGCGTCGGTGATGCGGTCCACGGACGGCTTTGGTGGTGAGCCGCTAGGCGGTTGGCTGCGAGTTCGCGACCAACACGAAGACGATCCATACAAGCGTGACCACCGATCCGATGGCCATCGCCACCGCCCCGAGCACCCACCCGGAAACGGCAAGGCTGCGGCCCGATAGCGTCGTGGACTCGCCTGGCGGGGAGCTCACCGCAAGAGCGCTCTGGCGATCACGACGCGTTGGATCTGGTTGGTGCCCTCGTAGATCTGTGTGATCTTGGCGTCTCGCATCATCCTTTCGACGGGGTAGTCCGAGATATACCCATACCCACCCAACAGCTGCACGCAGTCGGTCGTCACCTTCATCGCCATGTCGGACGCGAACAGCTTGGCCATCGCCGCGATCTTCGTCAGGTCGGGCGCTTTCGTGTCCACCTTGGTGGCTGCGCGGTAGACCAGGTGCCGCGCAGCTTCGATCTGAGTGCCGATGTCGGCCAGCATCCACTGGATGCCCTGGAAGCTGGAGATCGGCTGCCCGAACTGGTGGCGTTCCTTGACGTACTGGAGCGCGTAATCGAACGCCCCTTCCGCGATGCCCAGCGCCTGCGCACCGATGCCGGGACGGGATCGGTCGAGCACCGCGAGCGCGATCTTGAAGCCCGCGCCCTCATCGCCGAGTCGGTTCGCGACCGGAACCTTGACGTCCTCGAAGACAAGTTGCGCGGTGGGCGAACCGCGGATGCCGAGTTTGTGCTCGAGCTTGGACGCCTGCCAAGGGCTCTTCTCGCGTTCCAGCACGAACGCCGAGATGCCGTGATGATCGGATTCGGAACCGGTCTGCGCGAACACCACGAGTGTGCCCGCCACGCTCCCGCCGGTGATGAACTGCTTCGTGCCGTTGAGGACGTACTCATCGCCGTGCCGCGTCGCGCGGGTCTTCATGGCGGCGGCATCGGAACCGGAGCCGGTCTCCGAGAGTGCGTACGCCGAGACCTGCTCACCTGACGCGAGCGGCGGGCAAAGCCGCTTCTTCTGTTCCTCCGAGCCGGCGACCAGGATCGGGTAAGCGCCGAGCGCCTGCACGGCGAGGATCAGCGACGAGCTAGCGCACGCCTTGGCGATCTCCTCGATGCCCATGCAGATCGTGACGCTCGAGCCGGAGATTCCACCGTACTCCTCCGGGAACGGGATGCCTAGAATGCCGTTCTCGGCGAAGAGTTTCTCGATGTCCTTCGGGTACTCGGCCTTCTCATCGATCTCGGCCGCGCGCGGGGCGACACGGTCTCGGACCAACTCTCGGATCGTGTCCCGGATCGCGACCTGCTCTTCCGAGAACTCGAAGTCCATATGGGTGAGCTTAGCTGAGCATATGCCGGGCAATGACGATGCGCTGGACCTGATTCGAACCTTCGTAGATCTGCAGCGCCTTCGCATCGCGAACATGCCTCTCAAAGGGGCTGCCGGTGATGGTTCCCTCGTCACCAGCGAGCTGCACGGCGTCGAGGGCCAGCTGCATCGCGGTGTCCGTGCAGTGGAGCTTGGCCATCGAGGCCTCGCGGGTGAATGGCCGCCCAAGGCTGCAAAGCCACGCCGCGTGGTAGGCGAGCAGGCGGGCAGATTCGAGCCGGGTCGCCATCTCGGCGAGAAGGAAGTCCTCGCCCTGTTCGCGGCCCCGTTGAGCCAGTAGAGCTCGCGACTCGTCAACCGCCGCCTGGGCGATGCCCAGCGCCTGGCCTGAGATCCCGATGCGGCCGGAGTCGAGGGCACGCATGGCGACCGTGAAGCCCTCGCCCTCGGCAGCGAGCCGGTTCTCGGCCGGCACCTCAACGTCCTCCAGCACCAGCTCGCCAGTCGGCGAACCGTGCAGGCCCATCTTCTTGAAGAGCTGCCCCACCCGCACGCCTGGCGCATCGGACGGAACGAGAAACGCGCTCACGCCGGCAGCCTTCTCCTGGGGTCCGGAGCGCGCAAACACGACGTACAAACCGGCCCGGCCGATGTTGGTGATGAAAACCTTCGTGCCGTTAAGGACGTAACCGCCGCCGATGCGGCGCGCGCTCGTCTTAAGCGAGGCGGCGTCCGATCCTGAAGCCGACTCTGTCAGCGCAAACGCGCCGAGCAGCTCTCCAGAGGCGAGCTGTGGCAGCCATTTCCGTTTCTGCTGTTCCGTACCGAAAAGCAGAATCGGCTCGCTGCCGACGCTGTTGTGCACGTCGACGATCACCGAAGTCGAGGCGCAAGCTTGCGCCAGCTCTTCGATGCAGATGGCGAAAGCCAGGGCATCGAGGCCCGCACCGCCGAACTCGCCCGGGATGAGGACTCCCATCAGGCCCGCTTCCGAAGCTGCCCGGATCGCCTCCTCCGGGAAGCGGTGCTCGCGGTCCACCTCGGCCGCCAGAGGCAGGGCTGTACCCTGCGCCAGTTCGCGCACCACAGCGCGAAAGGTGGCGTGGTCGGCGGCGATTTCGAGATCCAAGTGAAGTGTTAACTAGAATAAGGGCCTGGTCATGGAAGCTGGACCTCGGTATCTCGAAGGCACCACTGTCGGCAGTGGGCGCGACATCATCGGCGTGCGGCGTGATCGAATCGCCGACATCATCACCACGGGCCGCGAGATCATCGGGCGTGCGAAGTCAGAGAAGCTCTTGCCTGACACGATCACCGGCGCTACGGCGGCGCTTCTCGTGACCATCGCCGGTTACGGCGAGCCTCTCTCGGAAGGTCAGTGGCGGGAGCTGGCTGGTGTCGTTGGCGGCATCATGCGTGACACCACGTACGCAGACCTCGCCCGGCTGCGCAATCTCATCACCCAGGAGCAGTTCTTCAACGTGGCTCGGAACCAGGGCTATGGCCGCTTCATCCGGCGCCTGGACGACGGCCGCTGGGTATGCGAGCTGGCCCCGAAACTCGAGGACCTCCCAGACGAGTAATCACCCAGGTGGGCTAGGCGCAGCGCTGCGCTCGCGGGCTGTTCGCATCTTTTTCGCGGTCATCTTTGTCCTGGCGATCGTCAGCCCGGCCGGGGTCGTCTTCGCGGTGGTCTGGACTGCGCCGCCGGTTACCAACGTCTCGAACCAGACCGCGGCGCAGGCCGACATCGGACCAGCACGCATGCTTCCGGCCCCTGACGTCCAGCCCGTGAGCTTGCCGCCCCCTGATTTCAACGTGTACGCAAACACGCTGTCCGGCGTCGTGCCGTGCCCGCTGTGCGACCTCCCTCCTCGCGTTTACGTGCCTAACAGCAGCGCCGGAACTGTGGACGTGATCGACCCCTTGACCTTCAAGGTGATCGACCACTTCGGGGTCGGTTCCATCCCCCATCACATCGCGCCGGCATGGGACATGAGCGAGCTCTACGTCGACAACGAGGGTTCGAGCAGCCTCACCGTGCTCGACATACACACCGGCAGGCCGACAGGCAAGACGATCTCGATTCCGTTTCCTTACAACCTCTACTTCACGCCCGACGGCACGAAGGCGATCGACGTCGTCGAGCGGCTGCAGCGAATCGAGTTCCGTGATCCGCACAACGGATGGCGGCTGCTTGCGTCCGTTGGCATTCCATGGCCCGGCGCCGATCATCTCGACTTCAGCGCGGACGGCAGCTATTTGATGATCTCGTCCGAGTTCTCGGGGGTGGTGGCCAAAGTCGACGTGGTCAACATGAAGCTCGCCGGTTCTGTCCACGTCGGCGGGCTGCCGATCGACGTCAGGCTTTCCCCCGACGGCCGCTACTTCTTCGTCACCAACCAGGGTCGCATGGGCGTCTCGGTGATCGACCCCGTCGCGATGAAGGAGATCCAGTTCATCCCCACCGGCCGCGGGGCCCACGGCCTCCAGGTCTCTCGCGATACGAGGTCTCTTTACGTGTCCAACCGACTCGAGGGATCGTTCTCGATCATCGATTTCGCGACACGGACGGTGGTCGCGAAGTGGTACATCCCAGGCGGCGGAAGCCCGGACATGCTGCAGCTCAACCCTGACGGCACCCAGCTGTGGGCCTCAGGTCGCTACAACGCGTCGGTGTACGTGATGTCGACGGTCACTGGCCAGCTCGTCGCCAAGATCCGCGTGGGATCTCAGGACCACGGCCTGACTTACTTTCCGAACGTCGGTCTCCACAGCCTCGGCCACAACGGTGTCTATCGCTAAAAGGCGCGGGGAAGGACAGGTTGTCCTCCCCCGCGGGACCCTCTCCTCTCCCCCGCGACGCTGGGAGGAGCTTGGAAAACTGGCATGTCTTGGTGACGGCCGGAGTAAATCCGGCCTAAAGCTCCACCAGGCATTGATTTGAAAATAGGTCGCAGCCCGGGTGGGAGCGAGATGCTCCCGATCCGACCTTAGTTCGGGGCTAGCAGCCTAGGAGCCGCGCGATCAGCATCCGCTGCACCTCAGACGTCCCCTCACCGATCTCGTTGATCTTCACGTCACGCCAGTACCGCGCAACGGGATAGTCCTCCATGAAGCCATAGCCCCCGTGGATCTGCACCGCCTGGTCGGCCGCACGCTTGGAAGCCTCTGACGCGTAGAGCTTGCACATCGCGGCGAGCATCCTGGCCTCATCCGACGTCTCGGCTCCGGATCGCATATACGCGGCCGCCGCGCGGTAAACCATCGTTCGAGCGAGCTCAGTCTCCATCGCCATGTCGGCAAGCTTGAACTGCACTGACTGGTGCTTGGAGATGGGGACCCCGAAGGTCCGCCGCTCCTTGGCGTACGCAAGCGATGCGTCGAGACAGGCCTGGGCGAGGCCGACGGACAGCGCGGCGATAGCGATTCGCCCACCCATCAACGTGTGCAGGAACTGCCGGTAGCCGCCGCCCTGCGTGCCGAGGAGGTTCTCCCTCGGCACCGCACAGTCCTCGAAGCTGAGCGGATGCGTGTCGGACGAATGCCATCCGAGCTTGCGGTAGGACGCGAGCACGTGATAGCCCTCCGTCCCCGTGGGGATCATGATCGCGCTGATCTCAGGACGGCCACCATTCGCCTTCCCCGTCACGGCCGTCACCGTCACCCCGGCGGAGATCTCCGTTCCGCAGTTGGTGATGAACTGCTTCGAGCCGTTGATCACCCACGTACCATCACGAATCTCAGCCCGCGTCTTGGTCGCGCCGGCATCGGAGCCGGCCTCTGGTTCGGTGAGGCCGAATGCCCACATCTTGCGTCCCGCGAGCAGCTCCGGCAGCCACCGCTCCTTCTGCTCCTTCGTGCCGAACTCGTAGATGGGCGACGCTCCCAGGCACACTGCAGCTTCGAGCGTGATCCCGACGCCCGTATCCGCCCGCGATATTTCTTCGATCGCAAGGCACAGGGAGAGAAAATCGCCTCCGGCCCCCCCGTACTCCTCCGGGAAGGGAAGGCCGAACAGGCCGAGCTCCCCCATCTGCCGGACGATGTCGTAGCCGAACTTGTGCTCCCGGTCGAGCTCCTCGGCTGCCGGCGCCACAACCTCTCGCGCGAAATCTCGGCAGGTGTCCCGGATCGCCTGCTGTTCAGTGGTCAGGTCGAAGTCCATATGACCAATCGTTGCACGTCGCGCGAGCTACAGCAGTTTCGACATCTCGTATTCGGCCCGGGCCTCGCCTGGGTGAACCGGCTGCCCCACACCCGTGCGCGTAAACCCGCAGCGTTCGTAGAGCCGTTCCGCCACCGCGTTGCCATCCGTCACCCAAAGCGAGACCGAGGTGTAGCCCTCGCGTTTAGCCCAGTCGAGGACCGCGTTGACCAGCCGCGCTCCGATGCCCTGTCCGCGCGCGTGTGGGGCGACCCACATCGAGATCAGTGCCGCGCTCCGTTCGTCGGAGGCGATGCCGGCGGCTGTGCCCACGATCTCACCGTCCAGCTCGGCCGCGAACTGGGGGCGGTTGGCAAGTCGCTCGCGCCAGTTCTCTTCGCCCATGGTCCGTTCACGCTCATACGTCGAACCGAACGCATACGGCGCGTCCTGAAGGGCCGCGAGCCGGACCTTTCGGAACAGCTCCCATTCATCCCGTGACAGGCGGCGGATGAGGACGTCAGTTGCCGAGGACGAAGACCTTCAGCGCCCAGCTCATGACAACCGCGCTGCCCAGCCCGAGCGCCAGCACCCGCCACTGCATGCGCGTGAGCCGAGGCGTCCATGTGCGGCCGCTCACAGCCCCCGCCGCCAGGCCCGCAACGCCGGCGAAGGTACCGGCGAAAAACGCCGGACCGAGCGGAAACAGTCTCACGGAATCCGCGAGGTCGCCCTGCCACATGTACGCGAACGAGCGCGTCCCGCCGCAGAACGGACATGGATGTCCTGTGAGGTAGAAGAACGGGCACGGGGGAGCAGTCAGGTGCGCCGCCTGGAGAACGAAAAAGACTCGTGTGTACGCAAGCCAGAGCACGAGACCGGCGAGCAACGCGATGTCACGCGTCCTGTCCGCAGGGACGGCCCTGGTCAGGGCAACGGGCAGTGAGGTCATCTGAGAAGTCCCACGATCTCGTCTGTGGTTTCGGCGACCGCTACGCCGGCCTTCTGGAAGGCCTCTTCCTTGCTCTTTGCGGTGCCGCGGTTCCCCGAGATGATCGCTCCGGCGTGGCCCATGCGCTTGCCTTCTGGGGCCGTGCGGCCGGAGATGAAGGCAACAGTCTTCAGCCGGCTGCCACGAGAGAGCAGCTCGGCGGCGTGCTCCTCGTCGCTCCCACCGATCTCACCGATCACGACCAGGTGCGTCGTCGCGGGGTCCTGCTCAAACAGCTCGACGACGTCCCGGAAGGTCAGCCCCAGTACCGGGTCGCCACCGATGCCAACTATGGTCGACTGGCCCATGCCCGAGGCGGAAAGGGCCGACGCGACCTCGTAGGTGAGCGTGCCGCTGCGCGAGACGAGCCCGACCTGTCCGGGAGACGTGATGTTCTGCGGGATGATCCCGATCTTGGCGGCGCCTGGTGTGATCAGGCCCGGGCAGTTGGGACCGATCAGCCGCGCCGCCGGATAGCCGCGCAGGAAATCCTTGACCTTGATCATGTCCTGGATCGGGATGCCTTCGGTGATGCAGACGATCAGCGCCATCCCGGCCGCAGCGGCCTCCATGATGGCGTCGGGGGCGAAGGGAGGCGGCACGAAGATGCCCGATGCGTTGGCGCCCGTGGCCTTCACCGCATCGGCCACCGTGTTGAATACAGGCACACCGAGATGTGTGGTCCCACCCTTGCCCGGGCTGGTGCCGCCGACGACCTTGGTGCCCATCGCCTGCATCTGCTCGGCGTGGAAAGTGCCCTCACGGCCCGTGATGCCCTGGACGACCACCCTGGTCGAGGAATCGAGAAGGATGCTCATCTGGCCCCTTCAGGCGCGCGAACCCCGGTCAGCTCGACGATCTTCTGGGCTGCCTCCCAGGCGTTGGCCCCCGGTTCGATCCCATTCTGCTTGAGGATCTTCCGGCCTTCCTCCTCGCGAGTGCCGCTCAGGCGCACCACCAGCGGCAGGTGCATCTTCAGGTTGTCGCGAGCGGTGACCAGACCCTTGGCCACCTCATCCCCGCGCGTGATACCCCCGAAGACGTTCATCAGCACGCCCTTGACTCGCGGATTCATGAGAATCACGGCGAAAGCGTTTTCCACCACCTCGGCTTTCGCGCCGCCACCGATGTCGCAGAAGTTCGCGGCGCGGCCTCCCGCGCGCTGGACCAGGTCGAGCGTGCCCATGCACAACCCGGCGCCGTTGCCGACGATCCCGATCTCGCCATCGAGCGACACGTACGTCAGGCCTCGCTTCTTCGCTTCGACCTCGTATGGATCGCCCTCGACCACGCCGCCGTAGCGCTGTTCCAGGTCCTTGTGCCGCCAGGCGGCGTTCTCGTCGACCTCGAGCTTCGCGTCACCTGCAATGACCTCGCCCTTCTTGGTGACGACCAGCGGGTTGATTTCCGCCGTCACGGCGTCGAGCTCTGGGATCGCGCGGTAAAGCTTCTTGATGAGGCTCGTGAGCGGTCGCGCCAGCTCGCCCAACCCAGCTTCGAACACGAGCTGGGTGAGCTCGAAATCGAGCGGCCCGCGCCACGGATTTGGATATAGCCGCGCGATCGATTCGGGCGATTCCTCTGCCACCTGCTCGATCTCCATCCCACCCTTCGCCGAGAGCATGAGGATGTTGGCGCGCGCGTCGCGATCCACCGTGAAGCCGAGATAGATCTCGCGTTCTATCTCGAGGGCCGCCTCGCAGTAGACCAGCGGCACCTTGAAGCCTTTGATGTCCATGCCGATGATCTGCGCCGCGGCCGCGCGCGCCTCATCCGGTGTGCCGGCCAGCTTGATGCCACCGGCCTTGCCGCGCCCGCCGACAGGAACCTGTGCCTTGACAGCGACTGGCCCAAGCTCTGAGCAGGCCGCTGCCGCCTCGTCTGGGGTGCGCGCGACCTTACCGGGCGGTATCGATATGCCAAGCGAAGCCAGCACCTCCTTGGCCTGGTACTCGAGGAGCTTCAAATCTGGGCGATGGCGGTTGGCACGGGTTAATTATGAGAGGGAGCCTGATAGAGCTAGTCCGGTCCCCGCGGCGAAGGACCGAAGGTAACCGTCGGCGGGATGGTCAGCATCCGGCCGTCGTCGCCTCGGACCAATTGCCAGTTGCCCTCGTGCACCATCCAGTGATGCCGATGACAGAGAAGGATCAGGTTGTCGAGATCGGTCGATCCGCCATGGATCCAGTGCACGACGTGATGCGCAGCGCTCCAGGACGCCGGCCGCTCGCAACCCGGCCACCGGCAGTGACCGTCGCGAGCCTTGAGCGCTCGCCGACCGGGCTCTGACACGACCCGCTTCGAGCGGCCGACGTCGATCACCACTGACTCGGAGTCGAGCAGGACGCGGGCGATGCTGGAGTCGCAGGCCAACCGCTCGATCGTCTTGGAGGAAACCGGCAGCGAGAACTCCATCTCGGCTGCCGGTGCACCTGCGAGTCCGAGCAAGGTCTCGATCGAGCTCGTGACCTGGATCTGGGCTTTCTGCTCACCGCCGGAAGCGAGCTCGACCAGGGCATCAGCCAGCCGG